>CAKQKA010000048.1 GCA_934247855.1 uncultured Clostridia bacterium
CTCGGGTAAAATATAGTTAACTGAATTTGATACGGTTTGAAAAGTTGTATAGCTGAGTAGATTTAGGATATCGGGTTCAAATCCCGAACAACCGCCATTACTGTATTTGATTTTTGCCCGCGAAATTCGTCGCTCTTTTCGGGGCATAGTCTTAAGTCAGAAGTCTGCCGTGTCATAAGTGTCCGTTGTGGTGAGAAACGTACTGTCGCTTTAGTACGTTTTTTTGTTTGCAATTTTTTTGAGCAAAAAAAGTGCTAAGCGAAATTCGGAAAAACTTACAAGGAGATTTTTCAATGAAAAACAACAAAACACCCATTATGGCATTGCTTTGTGCTGTGGCAACCGTTTGCGTAATGCTGCTGGCATCGTGCGGAATGGCAAAGCCGCTTACGCTTTCGTTCGATTTAAACGGCGGCGTTTTAGAGAATCTGACCGACCTTGAATATGAATACGGCGACGTAGTCGATCTTACCGAATACGCCCCGACGCGCGACGATTATATTTTTAAGGGTTGGAGTTATAACGGCAACATGGTTACCGAGGTAAAGATCGAAAGCGACGCGACCGTTACCGCAACATGGGAGTATATTTATGAATTTACCGCAAGCGAGGACGGCTTGTCTTATGCGTTTACGGGAATTAAAACCGAGTACGAAAAAGAAACGTTAGTCCTGCCCGAAGAGTTCGAGGGCAAGAAAGTAACGTTGCTTAAAGCGGGCGCGCTTGATAGTGCTGCGAACGTAAAAACGCTCGTCATCGGCAACGGTTATACCGAAATCGAAAAAGGTGCGCTTGCGCAGCTTGACGGTCCGCAAAGCATTATGTTGCCTTTTTACGGCACGGCGGCTGACGAAAACTATTTTGTAACGCTTTGGGGTAGCGGTGCGGAAGCCGACGATAATCATTATATCGTTAAAAACGGAGAAACCGATTATGTTTTGCCGAATAGTTTAAAAACGCTTAAAGTGACCGGCGGAGATATCGTTCCCGATATAAAAAATCTTAAAATAGAAAATTTCGCACTTTCGTCGGCGAACGTAACCGAAATTCCCGCTCGTGCGCTCAACGGCATTAAAAATATAAAATCAATTGACCTTAGCGGCTGTAAAAACATAGAAAAAATCGGCGATAACAATTTCAGCGAATGCGATAATTTAAAATCCGTAAACTTAAACGGTCTTGAAAATCTAAAGGTAATGGGCGCACATTCGTTCTATTATTACGTGCCGGGCAGCGAGGTTAAACACGAATTTGAAAAAATCGACCTCGGCGGGCTTAAATCGCTTGAAACGATAGGTCAGATGTCTTTCTGGTATGTTATCGTCGGCGAGCTTGATTTTTCCGAAACGGCAATCAGCGCATTCGGGCGTCAGACGGTTTTTCACAGCGCGATAAATTCGATAAAACTGCCCGCGTCTTTCAATCCGGCTATTTCGGACGAAGACAGCGATAAACTCGGCGAAAAGTTCGGCTTAACCTATCTTAACAACTCAGAATTTCTTGCTTATTGCGAGGGCTTAGCCGAAATAACAGTCGATAAACTTTCGCTGTACGCGACGGCTGAAAACGGCGTTTTGTACGATTACGAAAAAACCGTCGCGGTAAAATACGCAGCCGAAAATCAGACAAAATCTTACGTTGCTCCCGCAACGCTGAAAAAAATATCTGCTACAGCATTTGAAAACGCAGAAAACTTAGAACAAATCGATTTATCGGCTTGCACGCTCGAAAGTATCGGCTACAACGCGTTCGGTGGTTGCTCGGCAAGTCTTACGGTCGGTTTCGACAAATACGGTTACTACGCGAAAGACGGCAGTAAAATCTTGCTTGCGAACGGCTGGAAAGGCAGTTGCACGGTTACTTACGGCGAAAGATATCTATTCTTTACCATAAAAGAAACGGGCATTTCCGACGGACTTAAAGTAGCCGACGCGACGTATTCTTTCGATATAACCGCCACTTACGGCGACGATAAAGCAAACGTTACTGTAACATTTAACGGCGAAACGATACCCCGCGGCGAAGACGGCTATACCGTAACTTTAAACGACGGCGAGAACACAATTACGGCGGTAGCGGCGTTCGGCGATAAGACGAGCGAAGTAAAAACTTACGTCGTTATGCTTGAAGGCAAATGGACTTTAAAAACCAATTTTGCGGAAGGCAAAAAAATCGTATGGGCGGCAACCGATCTTGAAATTATCGTCAGCGCGTATAACGCAAGCAACGAAAAGCAAAAGATCGAAAACGCATCAATGGAGATAGATTGCGGTTATTCGGCAGGCAAATTCGTTACGCCGGGCGGCAACGGGTTCGCTGTTACCTACAACGCGGACGGCACGGCTACTATCACCGTTAAACCCGATAATCTTCTTATGTGGGATTACGCAGTTACCGATCCGCATCATATTCGTATTACGGTAAAACAAAGCGAAAACCTTTCGGTCAGCATTACTTACGATGCGCAATACTTTGAAGACTCAGCGGAAATCACAAGCCAAACGCCCGTGTCGGGCAACACGGCAAGCGGTAACGAGTGGTCGTTTGACGTCGGAATAAAAAGCGGAAGAACCGCGCTTAAAATAGCAAGCGTAAAGATCGAATGTAAAACCGACGGCAATTTCTTTGAAAACTCCATGATTTTCAGTTCGGCAATTTCAGCCGACTGCTTGACCGCAACCATAAAAGCAGATCTGAGTATTCTCGGCGGGTGGGGCTATGTTTACGACGGCGAATCATTCGATGTCAGAGTTACCGTTACGACAGAAGACGGGCTTACCGCAACCAAGATTTTTACCGCAACTTACAGTGAATAAAGTGAATAAAATAATCAAAAAAACAATTATAACGATATTGTCGTGCGCGCTGCTTTTTACCGCGGCAATCTTCGCATCGTCCTGCAGCAACGAAAAGTTTTTGTTTGTCTGCAATATTTCGGACGGCGCGGTTTACGATATAAAAAATCCTGCGCTCGATATCACCGCCTATTACGGTGACAGCGTTTGCGGCGTTACCGTCACATGCAACGACAAAACGCTTGCGGTCGGCGACGACGGTAAATACGTTCCCGAACTATCGGCGGGCAAAAACGTAATTTTAATTACCGCTGTTTTCGGCGCTAAAACGGGCAGTGCGGCATATTCAGTATATTACAACGAAAAAACTTTTGAAATCCGCACCGATTTAGCCGAAAAAAAGGTTAAAAACGGCAGCGTTAGGTTTTCGGCGCAAGCTTTTTGCGACGGCGAGCCGTGCTCTCTCGTCGTGCTTTACGGCGGCGAGAGTGTAACAAAAGAAAACGGCGAATATTTATGCGAACTTCAAGCGGGCGAAAACGAGTTTGAGTTCATGGCGGGCAGCGGTTCGGCAAGTTTTACAAAGAAACAAGTCGTATATCTCGGCGAATTCAGGCTTAATACCACTCTTAAAAGCGGCGAAACAGACGAAGATACCATAGAATTTCGCGCAATCGCCTCTTACGACGACGAAATTTGCGAGATTACGGCAACCGTGAACGGCGAAATACTGCAAGCAAACGGCAATTCGTACAAATACGTTTTCCCCGAAAGCGGAGATTACGAATTTTGCCTTACCGCCTATGCTCCTGCCGCCGAGTATTCGGAAGTTTACACGATAACGTACTGCGACCTTCCGCCTTATTTCGACATTTTAACCTTTGAAAACGGCAAAGTGTGCAAGGGCGATTTGTATTCGTTCGACGTTGCCGCAAAAAACGGTTCAGGCAAAAAAATGCCTGATACCGCCGTTACTTTTTCGGCTGATTTAAATGCGGACGACGGCGTTGAGAATTTCGAGGCGTTAGACGGCGGCGAAATATCGAAAGTGTGGAGCGACGCGGTAAAAACAAGTTATGCGCTCAAACTTAATGCGGGCAAATACAAAAACGCTTTCGGTAAAAAAACGATTTTGCGAATTACGGCAACTTACGGCAAAAAAAGCATTTACAAAGATTTTGATATTACCTACGTCGGTGCGGATGCGGACGGAAAAATAGGTAAGGTAACTTTGTCTGTAGAGGCGTTTACCATAGGCTGCGGGTATTTGCTTGCGCCTTCTTCGATAGACGTTTACTCGGGCGAAAATTTCGCAAAATACCTGTGCCGCACGATAACCGAAAACGGTTGGACTTATTCGTGCACAGGTACAATCGAAAGCGGATTTTATCTTGCAAGCATAGGCGGTCTTGATTTAAGAGGCAACGCGATTGACGCAAATTTGCTTGATGCTATGCAAAAAGACGGTGAAAACATTTTTACAAAAACCATTGCCCCGCGTGAGGACGGAAAGTACAATTTAGGCGAATTCGATTTTGCCTCGGGTTCGGGTTGGATGTACAGCGTCAACGGCGTTTTCCCGAATAACGGGTTTTCCAACTATTATCCCCAGGACGGCGACGTCGTTCGCGTGCAGTTCACCTTGTGTTTGGGTAAAGACCTCGGCGGCAGCGACGCAATAGGGTTCGGCAGTAAAAACTATGTCGATAGTCTTGCCGATTACGGCAAAATTTCCGCTCTCGCAGCCGATATCGCCGCAAACGCGCACTTCGGCAAGGGCGAAGAAAAGTTGCTTGCCGCAATGAACAAAATCGCGGTATGGAACGTAGATAAGCAAGTAGTCGAAACTTGCTATGCGGAACTTAAAAAATATTATTACGACGAATAGTTCTGATGAATAATACGGTATTTAAAAAATTTAAAAAGCAAGTGTTGTCGGCGGTCGTTTTTGCCGTCGTAACGCTGTGTTCTTTGTTTTACGGCAGGGGCGGGGTTGTCGGTCTTAAAACCGCTAACGCCGAAACCGCTCAAACCGCCGATACCGCAGCTTCTGTCGATGAGATAACGGAAATCGCCGACGGCATAATTCGGTGGAAAAAACAGGACGTAGGCAGCGAGGCGGACGAATATCTTATAAACGACGATTTTTTGTCGCTTGCGGGTACTACGCCCGGCGATTGGTACCCCATAGGGCTCGGGAGGCTTGGCGTAACCGATAATTTCGACGGCTATCTTGCCGTCATAAACGACGTTATAGACAAGCGTTATCAATCGGCTGAAAAACTCGATAAAGCAAAGGCGACCGAGTGGCACAGAATTTCGCTTGCCATGCTTGCAAGCGGTGGCAATCCGCGCAAGGCGGGTATGAACGGCGATATCGACCTTATCGCCGACGGGACTTTTAATCGTGCCGATAAAAACGGCGGTTTGCTCGGCAAACAGGGGATTAACGGATATATATGGGGACTTATCGCGCTCGACGCAATGTCTTACGCCGTGCCCGAAAACGCGTTTTACACCCGCGACGATATCATTCTTAACATTTTGAGCCGTGAAATCGACGGCGGCGGTTGGGCGCTTTCGGGTAATGATCCCGATCCCGATATTACGGCTATGGCTATTCAGTCACTCGCGCCGTATTTTAACAGCGAAAAACAATATTCGTATCAGAAGGGCAAAAAAGTTTTTGTTACAAAGGTAAGGGATGCCGTTAATCGCGCGCTGAAAAAATTATCGGAATTGCAGCAAGCGGACGGCGGGTTTATAAGTTGGGGCACGCCTAACAGCGAAAGCGCGGTGCAAGTGCTTGTCGCGCTGTGTTCGCTCGGCAAAAATCCCTTTTCGTGCGGCGATTTTATCAAAAACGGCAAAACCGTGTTCGACGGCATTATAAAATACCGCAACGCGGACGGCGGGTTTTTACATTCTTTCGTTTACGACGAAGATAATCCGTCATCGCTGCCCGACGAATCCAATACCATGGCAAGCGAACAGGCTCTTTACGGAATGGCTTCTGTCGTGCGATTTTTAAGCGGCAAAAGACGGCTTTACGATTTCCGCGCGGAGCAAAGCGAGCAGACGAAAAACGCGATAAAAACCGTTATCGACGAAATAGAAAAGTTGACCTATAGCACCGAAAACGGGCAGTTGGAGCGTGTTTATGACCTGTATCTCGCAATCGAACCGTTGGAGCGCAGCTATGTCTATAATTACGAAAAACTGTCGGACGTACTTGCCTTCAAAGAAATTCCTTACGCCGAAGAAAAAGTCGATTATAACAGCGGCGGAGAAAATAGCGATGAACCGCTTTATGAGTTTACGGCTGCCGACAGAGCAAAAACCGACGCGTTGCCAGAAAAACTCACCATGGCTAACCGCGCCGAAGTGCTTAAGCTTTACGCAAAAATAAAAAACTCCTTCGATTTTGACGGAAAAATCAAATATATCGCCAAGCTCGAAAAAGCGAAGAACGAAATCGACGCGTTAGTCGAAGAAATCGCCGAAATCAAGCGGCTTATAAAAGAAAAACTTTATCCGTTCGACAATATCTCGCTTAAAGATAAACAGGTCGTTTACGAGCTTTACGGTCGGTACGTCGCACTGTCCGAATACGACAGAACGGCATTTGAAAAAAGCGACGCAGAAGGGCTTTTAAAAAGCAAAACGCAGGTGGATAATTTACAAACCGCGCTTATAATCTCGGTTGCGTCCGCCGTTGCGGTCGCCGTAATAATTGTTGTTATCGTGCTGCATATAAAAAAGCGCAAAAAAGAAAAACTCGCAAACCTTATGCCCGAAAGCGACGAATAAACAAGAGGTCGGACGAATAACAAATCAAGAATAATAAATCAAAAAAACAATAAGAAGCCAATGAAAAAAGATCTGATTGCCGCGGCTATAGCGATATTTTTAATAGTGCTTATCGCAAGCGGAACAAAAATTCAGTCGGTCGACGATTATTATCTTACGCATATCGACGACATAACGGAAAACAGCGAAACGGTTACTTTGTCCGTTCGCTGCGACACCGTTTTAGATAACTGGGATAAACTCGACGAAGAACTGAAATTTGAAAAATACGTTCCGCAAAGCGGCGTCATATTGCAGGAGTTCACGCTGGTTTTAAGAAAAAACGATACCGTTTACGATATATTAAACCGCGCCGTGCGCCATAAAAAAATTCACATGGAGTGCGTGTATTCGGCGAATTACGGCAGTGTTTACGTTCAGGGCATAAATCATTTGTACGAGTTTTCTTGCGGTGAACTGTCGGGGTGGATGTATAAGGTCAACGGCGTTTTCCCCAACTACGGCTGCTCGAAATACGTACTCAAAAACGGCGATAAAATCGAGTGGGTTTACACTTGCGACCTCGGTCGCGACGTAGGCGGTTATATGGGCGATATCGGCTCTTCGCCCGGCGGGCGCGACGCAAATCCGATTGGCGGGCGCGATGCAAATTCGCTCGGCGGCGGCTTTTTTGCAGGCGGCGTCGGTGAAAATTCGCTCGGCGGTGTCGGCGCGTATCTAAATGTAAAATCGGTCGGCTGTTTTACAGATATAAGCTGTTTTACAGATATAAACTGTTATTCGGGGGTGCTTGCATGAGATTTTTTTCAAAACTTCATCCCGCGGTCGAGTTTATTTTTTTCGTGCTTGTAATCGTAATCACCGCGTTTACGAACAACCCCGTAATAATCGGCATGTCGTTTTTCTTTGCGCTTAGTTTTTGTTTGTTTTACGTCGGGGCGAAAAAACTGTTTTCAAGCCTGCTCGGGGCATTGCCGCTTATGGCGGTTATTGCGCTTATAAACCCGCTTTTCGTGCATAAGGGCGAAACAATTTTGTTCTTTTTAAACGATAACCCCGTCACCAAAGAAGCCGTGCTTTACGGCGTTTCATCGTCGGTCATGCTCGCCGCGGTTTATTACTGGTGCAAGGCTTATAACGAAATAGTCACGTCAGATAAATTCATCTATCTTTTCGGCAGATTTTCGCCCAAACTCGCGCTTTTGTTGTCGCTTATTATCGGTTTCGTGCCAAAACTAAAGCGCAAATATAAAGAAATCGACGAAGCGCAAAAAACGCTCGGCGTTTATTCGTCGGGTGGTATCGTGGATAAACTTGCGGGCAAATTCAGAGTGTTTTCCATACTGCTTACCGACGCGCTCGAAAGTTCGGTATGCACGGCGGACGGCATGCAGTCCCGCGGGTACGGTCTTAAAGGCAGAACGGCATACTCGCCGTACACGTTTACGCCGTATGATTTTAAATCTTTGCTGTTGATTTTAATCACGGGAATTTCGACAGTCGCGCTGTTCATATTAAAAGTCGGGCGTTTTGTTTATTACCCGACGATGAGCGCGCTCGGTTTCGGCATTAAAGAATGTATGCTGTACGTTTGCGCATTTGTTGTTTTCGCGTTTCCTACAATAATCGAAATCAAGGAGGAGATCGGATGGAACTGTTTGAGATCGAAAATTTAAGTTTTACATATAACGGAGCGGAAACCCGTGCGCTTGACGACGTTTCTTTGCGCGTTTCAGACGGCGATTTCCTGCTTATATGCGGCAAGTCGGGGTGCGGCAAAACCACTCTTTTAAAACTGTTAAAAAAGAACCTTGCGCCCGCAGGCAAACGCGAGGGCAAAGTGTTGTATAAAGGCGAAAACGTTTGCGAGCTCGATAACCGTAGTGCCGTTTCGGAAATAGGTTTCGTCATGCAAAATCCCGACGATCAGACTGTTACCGATAAAGTTTTGCACGAACTTGCTTTCGGGCTTGAAAGCCTCGGCGAAAAAAGCGATGTTATCCGCAGGAAAATAGCCGAAATAAGCGGTTTTTTCGGTCTTGGCGATATTTACGACAAGAAAATTTGCGAACTTTCGGGCGGACAAAAGCAACTTGTGAACCTCGCTTCGGTGCTCGTCATGAGCCCGACAGTCGTTATTTTGGACGAACCGACCGCGCAGCTCGATCCCGTAGCCGCATCCTCTTTTTTATCGTCGCTTAAAAAACTCAACGACGAATTGGGCATTACCGTCATTCTCGTCGAGCATCGGCTTGAAGAAGTCTTTCCCATGGCAAACAAAGTTGTGTTTTTAGACGACGGAAAGGTCGTAATCGATTCTTCACCCGAAAAAATATGCGATTTATATGAAGAGGGCAAGGAAAACCGCGATCTTTTCGATGGCTTGCCGACCGCCGTCAGATTGTTTAAAGCAACGGGCGGAAAGGGCGCATGCCCTCTCACCGTAAAAGACGGAAAAAATTATGTAAAAGCCAATTTTAATAAGAATTTTACCGACGACGGCTTGCAAGTCGGGGGCTGCCGTGAAGAGATCTTAACGAGTGAAAACGAAAAAAATACAACGCGTGAAATCGCCGTTGAAATTCAGAACGGTTTTTTCCGTTACGAAAGAAATACGCCCGACGTACTCGACGATTTGAACCTTAAAATTTATAAAAACGAAATTTTGTGCATTTTCGGCGCAAACGGAGCGGGTAAAACCACGTTATTGCGCGTTTTATCGGGCACAAGGCGGCTTTATAAGGGCAAATACAGGCTTTGGGGTAAAAAGATTAAGGAATACGGCAATTCGCTTTACCGAAAGAATTTGACCGCCTTGCCGCAAAATCCGCACAATTTATTTTTAAAAAACACGGTTGCGGAAGATCTGGAAGAATTGGCGAAACTTATATATAAAGATCAAACCGAACGCCGAGCCGCGGTGGAGCTTGTTATACAAAAAACGGGCATCTCGCAGCTTATAAAACGGCATCCGTACGATTTATCGGGCGGAGAAACGCAAAAAGTCGCGCTGGCAAAAGTACTTTTAACCGATCCGCAAATCGTGCTGCTCGACGAGCCGACCAAAGGGCTTGACGCCTACTCGAAAAAGCAGATCGCCGAACTGTTTTTCTCGCTTAAAAAAGAGGGGAAAACCATTGTTGCGGTAACGCATGATATAGAATTTGCCGCCGACGTAGCCGACAGGTGTGCCATGTATTTCGACGGGAAAATAGTGTCTGTAGCGGATAAGTACGAGTTTTTGTCCGAAAACAAATATTACACGACGGCAGCAGCAAGAATCACGCGTGAAAATTTTCGCAGCGCGGTGACTTTTGCCCGCGCGGTAAAAATGTGCAACGCCAATAGGATATACAAAAATGAAGGGTAAAAGAGCATTAAAAACAATAATATGTATAGCGATAGTGTTCGTTCTGATACCCGCCGCCTTGTTTGCGGGCGTAACGATTTTCAACGATCGTAGTTATATGCTCGTATCGGCATTTGTTGCGTTACTCTCATGTCTGCCGTTTTTCATCGCGTTTGAAGCAAGCAAAAACACTGGCAGGGAACTTGTCGTAATAGCGGTAATGTGCGCGATTTCGGTGGTCGGTCGGTTGATTTTTGCGCCCATACCGGGGTTTAAACCGGTTACCGCAGTCGTAATAATAACGGGCGCGGTGCTCGGCGCAGAGGCGGGTTTTATCGCGGGTTCTATGACCGCGCTTTGCTCGAACATATTTTTCGGACAAGGTCCGTGGACGCCTTTTCAGATGTTTTCGTGGGGCATAATCGGCTTTATCTCGGGCTTGATTTTTTTCAAAAGTCAAAAGAAAAATCTTGTTTTTATTATCATTGCAGGTATGCTTTTCGGCGTGCTGTTTTCGCTGCTTATGGATATATGGACTACCGTTTCGGTAAGCGGCGAGTTTATCGTTAACCAATATATAGCATGCGTTATCGCTGCGATTCCCGTAACCATAGAATACGCCGTGTCGAATGCCGTTTTCCTTGCCGTTTTATTCAATCCGTTCAACAAAAAACTTGAACGAATAAAGACCAAATACGGCGTTTTCGTGCAGCAAAATGAAGCCGAGCCCGAAGCGTAATTCGTTAGTCGATTTTATATAAACAGCCCAATAATCGACCTATAGGCAGGTTTTTATAATAAAATAGTATAAAAAAACGGGCTGTCGCAAGTTATGGGATTTTATAACTGAATATACGAGTTACTTTTCTTCGCAGCCCGTTTTGTAAAATCGGAATAATCGCTGCTTTTGTTTTCACTTTAGTAACAAAACATTAGTCGCTTTAGTAGTAAAGGATAATTACTTCAGCGGCAGTGTAGCGGTTACGCAAAAGTTGTTGCCGTCGGTGTTATTCGGTTGTGTGCCGCTTGCAAAATTCCGTTATCGGAAATAAACGTAAAGTTAAAAGTCAATAAATTTCCGATAACGGAAATAATTAAGAACAAAACAATTGACAAATTTCCGATAGCGGAATATAATAAAAACAATAAGACAAGAGGTTTAGCTGATGAATTTTGTATCCGTTGCGGAAATTGCAAAAAAATGGAATGTTTCAGACAGAATGGTCCGGAACTATTGCGCGCAAGGAAGAATCCCGGGTGCGTTTTTAACCGGTAAAACATGGAATATCCCCGCAGATGCCGTAAAACCGGAAAGAGAACCTGCAAAACAATTCGGCAATAATCCGTTGTTGAATATTTTAAAAGAGCAAAAAGATATTAAACTTAACGGCGGAATATACCATAAAACGCAGATAGAACTTACCTACAACTCAAACCACATCGAGGGCAGCACTTTAACGCATGACCAGACAAGGTATATTTTTGAAACCAACACGATCGGAGTGAGAAACGGCGCAATCAACGTTGACGATATTGTAGAAACCGCAAATCACTTTAAATGCGTTGATTACATTATAGATAACGCAAGCAAACCATTGACGGAGGCTATGATAAAAGACCTTCATTTTATTCTGAAAAACGGCACAAGCGACAGTCGGAAAAAATGGTTCAACGTCGGCAAATACAAAAAACTTCCTAACGAAGTCGGCGGAGAGGCGACGTGTCCGCCAGAAAATGTAAAAACCGAAATGAAAAAACTTTTAACGGCGTATAACGATATCGGTAAAAAATCGCTTGAACAAATATTGGAATTCCATAAAAATTTCGAATCTATTCACCCGTTTCAGGACGGCAACGGTCGGGTAGGCGGGCTGATTATGTTTAAAGAATGTTTGGCAAACGGCATTGTTCCGTTTATCATCGACGAGAATCACAAATTGTTTTATTATCGCGGGCTTAAAGAATGGGCTACAGAGAAAGACTTTTTAATCGATACTTGTCTTTCTTGTCAGGATAAATATAAGGCATGGTTAGATTATTTTAAGATTTTATATTGATTTTTAAGATAACGTTAAAATATAGGCGAAAGTAGGCAAAGTCGGGACGGTTCAGTTGTTTTTGACTATTATAAATATTGTTAGGTTAGAATTATGGCAAGAATAAGATTTTGTGCTGTTTGCGGAAAAGCGTTTGAAGCAGATGAATTGGGACAAGGGCGTTGCGATAATTGCACGTGGGTTAACGACGCAATGAGTGAACAAAACCCGGATAGGGTAGGTTTGCCCAATTTAATACCGCTTAATAAGGCGAAAAAGTTATATTCGGAAAATAAGCCGTTTTTGCCCGATATTTACGATTTTGTCGACGGTTTGTCAATTTATGGCGAAATGCAGTTTAAACTCCGTGGAAAATATTATGGCGTAATAAGAGATAACGGCGACGACGAAGATATGTTGATAGATTGGTTTGAAATTGACGGCGAAACCGTTCAGCTTTTTCATGGCATAAACGATTTTATAGAAAACGCAAAAGTCGGCGATGAACATTTAAAAGATATTTGGGACGAAACTTACGAAAGAAACTGGTTGCAGTGACAGATCCTTGTCGCGCCGGCGACAAAAGGGGTGCGCCGCGCGTAAGCGGAGTTGGGACCGCTTGCGGTGGATGAGGAAAAAAAAGGGGCGCGCCGCGCGTAAGCGGTGCGGTGTACAAAGCGCTTGATGAGGACAAGCAGCGGCTTACCGCATAATAACGTTAATCTTCAGTATTTATTCAATTTACTCAACGTGCCAGTCGATGGGCGTTTCGCCGTGAGCGACGAGAAAATCATTGGTTTTGGAAAAATGTTTACACCCGAAAAAGCCATTGTACGCAGATAGCGGGCTGGGGTGGGCGCATTCCAGTACGAGGTGGCGGTTTGTGTCGATGAGTTTTTTCTTGCTGCGAGCGTTGCCGCCCCAAAGTATAAATACCATAGGTTTTTCGCGTGCGGACAGAATTTTAATAACCTCGTCGGTGAACTGTTGCCAACCGCAGC
>CAKQKA010000049.1 GCA_934247855.1 uncultured Clostridia bacterium
CGAAATGAAAAGTAACGCCGCCGCTCAAGGAAAAAAAGAACTTATTCTTGTATGTAACGACATACAAAAAGTATTCGGCGTATCAAATCGCGCGCGGTCTGTTTGCGAGGCGATGTATTCTTGTATGGCCGACGGAGATCAGGTGCTGTTTGCCCCACCGAGCAGGTATTCTACTACGGTAAAAATAAAATATTTTATAAAGGGATAAAGGAGGAAATTATGACTTGGCAAATCATTTACAATTCTTTCAAAGAAAATCCGCGGGACGTTAAAACAAACCCGCAAAGGAACAACGCTCCGCGTTGGTTTTATGTGTATGCGCAGGGTTGCGATATTTTTATCGATACGGCAAGAGCGCATAGCAATTCGTCAAAAATCACTCAACGCCGCCCGTTAGACAAATGTAATTTTGAAAAAATGCTTGAACTAAACGATAAACGTAATCGCGGTTTTTCGGTCAGTTCGGAGGCGACCGATATAACAAGAAATCAATCGTATTGGTACGGCATTTTCCGCGACATACAGGAAAGGTTATAATTGCATATATATTTTTATGGCTGCTGCAATTTTTTGCAGCAGTTGTTTTTATAAGAGAAAATACCGCTGTTGCATTATCGCGGGGCTATACCCCCGCGATAATCGACCTATAGCCTGACTTTTGGAGTAAATTTTGCCGAATAAACGGCGCGCTATTCGACGGTTTTACCCATTCTTTTCTGCGAGGATCGTGCAGGTTTCGCCGTCTACAAGGACGGCTTTCTTTTCGCCGTCGGTGGCGAAAAAGCCTACGTAATAATAGTTATTGCCGTTTTCGGCGAGCAGGCGAACGGAGATTTCCGCGTTAAACTTGCCGTTTTCGGTGTGATTTTTTATGTAGTCGGCGCAGTAATCAACGGCTTTGTTCACGGCGTCGAAATAAGATACGGTGTTTGAATTCAGCGCGGAGTTTAAAGTAATAGTGCATTCCTCGCTCCCGTACGACAGTGTGATTATAACCTGTTTTTCGGGCAAAACGTTGACGTTTACCGAAGCGGACATCGCGCTTTTTACGGGGTGGAATTTTAAATCGACGGCGTACTCGTTTTCGTCGTAGCAAACGGTGGCGGCAATTTTGTCGCTTTTTTCTTGTTTTGCAACCACTTTAACGGTAAGGTTTAACAACGTTTCGTTCTTAATGCCGTCGGATGCATAGGGCATTTCTCTCGCGCCAGACCATACGGTTACGCCGAAATCGTCGTTTTCGCCAACGAAGATATCTTTGCGCAAGTCGCTTATATAAGCCGAATAGTCGGGCTTTCCGGTGCAGGCGCAGGAGGACGAAAGAAGGGCTGAAAGGGTGATTAAAACAATAAGATTAAAGATTTTTTTCATAGAAATACCGATATCACTTTAATTGTTATGCGGCAAAATTGTATTTTATGATAGGGCAATGAGCATAAATTGCTTGTAAAAAGTGGACAAAATCGCCGCGTGGTGATATAATTCAAAAAAAACAGAGATGCAAGTTTTCAAAAGGAGTGGCAATGAATAAACTGATAGTGAAAACCGCCTTGATAACGCTTGCCGTATTGCTGGCTGTTTCATCAATGATATATTTGTGTTTTGCGTTGTTTGCTCCGTCGAAAATGAGCGAGTTTTACGACGGCTTGGGGAGCGGAGAGCTTTCGCTTCATTACGCCGAGCGCGCATACGAAAAGAGCGGCGAAGAGGGCGATTTATTGATTGTGGTCCGCCGTGCGGTGGCTGCCAAAAATTCCGAAAAAACCGCAAAATACTGTTCTGTTTTGTTTGAAAAATTCCCCGATTTAGTTTCGGGCGAAGAGCTTGCTTATTATCAATATAAATACTGCGTTGCATTGTGCGACTGCGGAGAGAAAGATACCGCCGTTAATAAAGCCGTGGAATTCAGCAAATATTTCGAGCCGGGAAACCCGCTTGAAAGTCTTGCGGCGTACGGTTTTGAAAAAAAAGACGAAGAACTGTTGAGACTTATGCTTAACGATATAAGGCTTATTGCCGAATCGCCCGATGTCAGCAAGGCGAACAGCGAACGCGCAAAGAGTCGCATTAAAATTATAGAAGATTATCTTGGCGAGGGTAACCACCGCGGGCAATAATGTTTGCCGTAACAAGGCGGCAAGCGGGGTGCAAAATAAAAGGCGGCCGCTTTAAATGAATCTGCTTATAGTCGGATTTAAGTATTCGATATAAAATTTAAGTATATGGTATAAAAAAAGACCGAAAAGGGTGGAAAAAGTGCTTTTCGGTCGGTACGGTTTTGCTCGTCTTGACAAGACTCAGGAAAAAAGATAGAATTATGCTCGTCAAAAGGGGCGGCGAAACGCCTTATGTTTGGCTCAATTAAGCGATTTTTCGCGTTACGGAGGGTATATATGCAAGTAATTATTGCCGAAAATTACGAAGAAGTAAGCAAAAAAGCGGCTGAAATAGTAATCGACGTCGTTAAAAATAATCCGCAAGCCGTGCTCGGTCTTGCCACGGGTTCTACTCCGCTCGGACTGTATGCCGAAATGATCAAGGATCACAAGGAAAACGGCACGAGCTACAAGCAAGTCAAGACGGTGAACCTTGACGAATATGCGGGGCTTGACGTTACAAGCGATCAAAGTTATGTATATTTTATGCGTCACAACCTGTTTGAAGGGCTCGATATCGACCTTAACAACACTAATATCGAAAACGGCAAAGCGGCAGATCGCGAAGCCGAATGTAAGAGATACGACGGCGTTTTAGCTAAACTTCGTCAGGACGTTCAGGTTCTCGGCATCGGCTCTAACGGACACATTGCGTTCAACGAACCGGGCACTCCGTTCGACTGCACGACTCATATCGTCGATCTTACCGAAAGCACCATTAAGGATAACTCGCGCTTGTTCAAGAGCATAGACGAAGTTCCCCGTCAGGCTTTCACTATGGGACCTGCAAACATCATGAACGCTAAAAAGATTCTTATTCTTGCAACGGGCAAGAACAAGGCTAAAGCTGTTTACGGGCTTGTTAAAGGTCCGGTTACTACCGAACTTCCCGCAAGTATTCTGCAACGCCATGCCGACTGCATCCTCGTTTGCGACAAAGAAGCTGCATCGTTGTTGTAATTCGATTATCGGTTAATTCGTATTAGTTAATTCGCGGCGCACGATAGATTTTATCGTGCGCCGTATTTTTATATGAAGGGTGCGTAATCTCTTTGGTCCCGTGTGCGCTGATAGCTCAGCTTACGGTGCGTTTATTTATTGCAGGGTACTCCGAATAGGCGGTCTTATGCGGCGTTTTGGCGGGGTTCGTATTACTCTTGTCCGGCATAGCACCCGCAAAATATACTTACGGATAAGCCGACAAAGAGGTTCAATAGCAAAAGAAAACCCCGCTGTGAATTTGCAGCGGGGAAATTTTTGTATTGTCGGTTAGTCTTTGCGTTTAACGACCGTGATATCGATATCAACGCCGTAGTCGCTGTCTTTACCCTTGGAAATGGTAAACTTTCCGGTTTTCTCGTCCTTGGAGATGGTCTTGTATTTGCCGCCCGTGATTATGCCGCAAATATCAAAACTGTATTTATCGACCTCGGTGAGGTATTTGTCCATTTCGTCGCAAATGTTCTGCGGCAAAAAGCCAATGTGGTGGAAACCGGTGCCCGTCCAGTCGAAGATATAGACCTTAACTTTATCGCCCTCTTTGCGCAAAGCGGCTTTCTTGAATTCCTGATCGGCTATTTCGTAAATGGTGTCGTTTTCGTATTCCTCTTTGATTTCGGAAGATTTTAGTCCGTCGTATTTATCGAGGTAGCCGAGCTTCAAGCCTTCTTTGATTTCGGCTTCGAGAATGTTCTTTACTTTTATGCCTTCGTCGTTCTTCTTGTTCGCAACGTCGATTGTGCAGGAATTTTCGTATATTACTTCCTTAGGTGTGTAAATGAGCTTTCTTCCGCGCTTCATTGCAAGTTGCGGCAACACCTCAGCCGAGTAGGCGGGAGCGGTCAGCTTGAAACCTTTCTCCTGCGGAGCGGCTTCGCCGGCAGGTTCTGCGCTCTCGGTTGCGGCCTGTTCTGCAGCTTCCTTGGCAGCCTTTTCTGCGGCGGCTTTTTCTGCAGCGGCTTTCTCTGCGGCTTCCTTAGCGGCTTTTTCTGCAGCGGCTTTCTCTGCGGCTTCCTTAGCAGCCTTTTCGGCGGCAGCTTTCTCTGTAGCTTCCTTGGCTGCTTTTTCTGCAGCAGCTTTCTCTGCAGCTTCCTTGGCAGCCTTTTCGGCGGCAGCTTTTTCTGCGGCTTCCTTGGCAGCCTTTTCGGCAGCGGCTTTCTCTGCGGCTTCCTTAGCGGCTTTTTCTGCAGCAGCTTTCTCGGCAGCTTCTTTAGCAGCCTTTTCGGCAGCGGCTTTCTCGGCAGCTTCTTTAGCAGCCTTTTCGGCGGCGGCTTTCTCGGCAGCTTCCTTAGCAGCCTTTTCGGCGGCGGCTTTTTCGGCGGCTTCTTTAGCAGCCTTTTCGGCGGCGGCTTTCTCTGCGGCTTCCTTAGCAGCCTTTTCGGCGGCAGCTTTCTCGGCGGCTTCTTTAGCTGCTTTTTCTGCAGCGGCTTTCTCGGCGGCTTTCTCCGCGGCTTCCTTGGCAGCCTTTTCGGCAGCGGCTTTCTCGGCAGCAGCTTTCTCTGCGGCTTTCAACGCTTCCTGGCGTTTCTTAATGTCTTCGGGAGAGGCGGCTTTGGCGCATTTTAATTGGCAAAGCTCGCAATTCAACCCCAAACTTCTGCATTTTGCGTCTTTACGTTTTTTTGCACGATTTATCGCAATGATATTGCAGCCCGATTTAATCATAACAGATTCAGACATAATATCTCCTTTATGTTGCCGGGCATAAAGCTGCTTTTGATGCTGATTTTACAACTCGCCCGTGTTTATAAAAGTCTTGTTTGTTTTACATTATATAGTAACGATAAAAAAATGTCAATTGCATTTATAAAAATATCTCATTATTGGGAATTATTGTTTTTTGCGTCAAAAAATGCCGAATCCGGCGTTTTAGCGTAATTCGGCTGCGTTTAGTCGGTTAGCAGAATTTTCCCGATTTCGTCAAGTGTTTTTGCGGTGTAATCGATTTTCAACCGATCGGGTGCAGGCTTGTTTTGCGGGTTAAACCACAAACAGTCGATTCCCGCATTGTTCGCTCCTTGTATATCGCTGGTTAAAGAATCGCCTATCACTATGGCGTTTTCGGGATGAAAATCTTGTATGCCGTTCTTGACCGCGTCGAAAAATTCCTTTGCGGGTTTGCTTGCGCCCACCGTTTCGGAAATAAAAATTCCGTCGAAATATTTCGACGTGTCGGTTGCGGCTATGCGCCCGTCCTGCACCTCGGCAACGCCGTTGGTTATAAGGTAAATTTTCTTTCCCGCCGCGCGCAGGCGCGTTAAAAGAGGCAGCGTTTCGGGGTAGAGTATGCCTTTAGTCGATAAAATCTTTAAAAAGTCGATATTGGCTTTTTCCGCATCGCCCGAAATTGCGAGTGCGTCAAACAGTTTTTTATAGCGCAAAACAAGCAATTCGTCTTTCGGAGCTTGGTTTTTCTCGATGGCTGCCCAGGTTTCAAGGTTGAATTTTTTATATATTGAATATGTTTGCTCGTTCGCAGTTATGCCGTAAAGACCTGCAAATTCAAAAAAAGTCAGCCGTTCGGATGCGTCGAAATCGAACAGCGTGTTATCCGCGTCGAACAACAAAAATTGATAATTTTTCATCTTATGTTCCGTAGTTTTGTTTTGTACGGCGATGCCGTCGCTCAATAATAATAACACATTCGGCTTCGTTACGCAACTTTTTTAGCGGTTCGCATTTTATATGGCTCGCATTTTTATTGCGGTTGTAATGCTTGTTTGTGCAATGTTTTTTCGGATGAATTTCGCCGACTAAAAATGAAAAGTGCGGTAAAGCCCGTCTATAAGTCGATTATCGCACTTTTTGATATTTTATTAAGTCTTGTTTACGCATTTAACCTCAAAGGTTACGCTTGCAATCGACAGGACGTTGTCTTTAAAAGAGGGATAGTTTTTTGCAGCATAGCGGAACAGAAGGTTTTTAAGCTGATAAACGTCGCAGTCGTATTCTTTTGCGGTTGCATAAATTTTGGCGAGCGTATCTTTCGTTTTTTCGGCAAGCGATTTTAAACATTCCGCGGAGGCGGTGTCGTAAAAAGCGAGTTTATCGGTGTTCGGATCGGCTGAAATTTCTTCCGTTTTGCAGTACAATTTCAGTTTTGCCGTGTAAGTCGGTATGCCGTTTTGCACTTTCATTATAATCTGTTTCGAGTTGCCGACAACAGACACAACCGAGTGTATCGTTTTGCCGTTCTTTTTATACGAAACGTCAAAAAACGATTCGGTAACTTTTTCGTTCAGTGCGTTAAAACAAAGCGTTTGTTCGCCGTCTATTACGCAGGCATACTTCCCGCGGTTGAAGAGTATGCTGCTGCGCGCGTCGAATATGGAATTATCCGATCCGCCGTCGTCGCCCGATTTCTCGCTTGAACCGCCTTTGCCCGTTGCGCCGCCGCCCGCGACCTGAGAAGTGCAGATAATCGACCTATAGCCCGACTTCTCGTCTAAAAATGACGTGCCCTCGGTTGAATTGCCGCTACTTTCATCGCCTTTCGACTTATCCTCGGTGGGCTTTTTTCTTATAAGAGGCATATACGAAAATCCCGACTGCGAACGTACGTTAAGCGCAAATTCCCTTATATCGGTAACGAGAACGGTGTTTGCGCGGTCTATATCTCTTATCAGAATTTTTTCCAGCGCAAACGCCGAAACGTAGTCGAGCGGAGTAGGTGAGGACAGTATATCCTTTGCCGTGCCCTCGGCTGCGGCGAGTATTGCCGAGTTGCCAAACCTGTCCGAGGTCAGCATATAGTCGATTATCGGCATAAATTCTTTTTTCAGCAGTTCTTCGCCGAAAATAATCAGATTGCAAAAGGCAAGTTTGGGGTACCAACCCGTGGTCGTGCCTATATGGTCTATCGCGTCGAAAATGGTTTTGCCCTTAGCCGACAGTATCGCGTCGCTGTTGTTGGTCTGCGTGTCGGTCGCCTGCGGAATGGCGATTTGCGCGGTGATTTCAAGCTCGTCGCCCGCGCTATCTATGCCGAGCGCGATGATTATCGCCGTTTTTTGCACGTCTATCAGTTGACAGTCGTTGGTAAAAAACAGCAGGCAGGTTGCAAGAAAGGCGACAAACATTACCTTAGCTCGTTTGTAATTTCTCATTTTTCCTCCTCTTCAGCCCGAGTAGCGGTAAAATAAATACAAAAATAAACAGCGGATACAGGTATTTTTGATATATTTCTACTATAAGTTGATATTTTTGCGCAAACAAATAGGTTGCCGCAAGCAAAAGTATATTTATTACAAGCGCGGGTATGAATGCGTTTTTCGCAGGGAAAACGCGTTCAAACATTTTAACCGAGGTAACTATGGGAAAGGAAACCGAAAGTACGCTCGCTAGCGCTATTAAAAACACGGCGATATAGTCGAATCTGCCCACGTTTTGCAGCGTAACGCTGAAAACTCCTACTTCTTTGACGGCCATCAGCTGCGTTTCGGCAACGAATGCGAACACGGCGTAAAAGCATATAAAGAACCCGAGCGTAAAAACGGCGGGTATCGCATAAGAAGACAGCACGCGCAAAACCGAGCGTTTTTCTTTCTCGAAATGCCCCATAAAAAACAAAAAGTAAAGCGCGTCTCCAAACCACGAAACCGTCGATAACAGACTTATAGCCCCGCTTTTGTCGCCATAAAACAGCGGCAGGAGCACCTCGGCGTTGCCGGACGGCACGGCAAGAAACATAATTGTAATAAGCCCTGCCCAACAAAGCGGCAGGCAAAATTCGGCTGCTCGTCCGAGAGCTTTCAGCCCCTTAAGAGAGATATAAAAGGTAACTAAAAACAGTGGGTAAAATATGGGGGTGGAGGGTAATATTTCGTAAAACGCCGTTTCGATGAGTGCTTTGTGTTCTATAAGCGGCAAAAACGATTTTATAAGGAAAAATACGCCGTAAAAAAAGTATATCGCTTTTGCGAAATTTTCGCTGTATTCGCTTGAAAGTATATCGAAAAAGGTTTTGCCGCCGTGCATTTTGTCCAAAACAAACACGAACCCGATAAATAAAAGTTCGAACAAAAACCACACAAGCGGCGGAAACCATATTTTTTCGGCATATGTTTTGGCTATTATCGCGGGCGCGCTCACGATTTTGCTTAGAGGTAAAAGGCATATAAACAGCGCGCATATCTGTTTTATTTTTATACTGTTTTTATTCATTCTCTCACGTCCTTGATGCGTTGTCTTATTTTGTTTTTACTGCGCAAAACCTCGGGGCGTTCTCTCATTTCGGTGATAAAGTCTATATACAATGCGTCTTTTTTGTCGTGCTTATAGGACGGCGCGAAGGGCGCGAGGAACGGCACGCCGAAGTTTTCAAGCGTACAAAGGTATAAAATCAGAAAGGCGGTAGTAAGTATAATGCCGTAACCGCCGATGGTACCCGCCGCGATAAGGTATATTAACCTGAGCACGCTCATCGAGTCGGAAAGTTCGGGCACGGTGTATAAGCATATGCCCGACAACGCCATAATCATAATGGTCGGCGTGGAAACTATGCCCGCTTTGACTGCCGTGTCGCCGAGCACAAGCGCGCCGACGATAGAAAGAGCCATACCCACGTATTTGGGCATACGCACGCTTGCCTCGTTCAGTATCTCGAATATGAGAAAGGTGAAGAACATCTCGAAACTCGGCGAAAGCGGTATACCTTTAACGCTGTTGACTATGGTGAGCAAAAAATTGAGCGGTATTATCTGCAGGTGAAACAGCTGCGCCGAAACGAAAAACGCGGGCAAAAGTATTGCGAACAGCAAAGAAAAAAGGCGCAGACCTCTTTCCATATTCGCGCGGTAGTTGTTGACGAAATAGTCCTCCGAGCTTTGAAAATCCTCGGCGAGTATATAAGGTACGGTTATTGCGATGGGCGAACCGTCCACGATAATCCCCACTCTGCCTTCAAGCATTTTTTCGGATAGAATGTCGGGTTTTTCCGTCGTGCCCACCTGCTTGAAAATGGAGGTTTTATGCTCGACGATAAGTTTGCCTATATACGAACTGTCGGGAATTCCGTCGATGTCGATTAGTTTTAAGCGGCGTTTGACCTCTTTTACGATTTCTTGATCGACTATCGAGCCTATATAGCACACGGCTACGGCGGACTGCGAATATTTTCCGAGCGTTGTGTTTTCAATGGTCAGGTCGCTTACTTTAATGCGCCTGCGAAGCAGTCCTATGTTGGTTTTTAAACATTCGGTAAAACCTTCGCGCGGACCTTTTACCACAACCGACGTGGGCGGTTCGGCTACCGCCCTTGTCTGGTACGATAAAAAATCGCAGGCGAGCGCGTTTTTTCCGCCTTGAAAAAACACGAGCGTTTTGCCGCCAAGCAGTTCTTTTACCGCTTTGTTCATATCGTCGATAAGCGCGATATTCGGAATGTTAAGCACGTTCTCGCAGTCGGCAACGGTGGCTGAGGGGTTGTTGTTCAGCGGCGAAAGCAAGAGTAACCCCACCTGATTTTTATCGGTTACCGAATCGACGTATATAACGCAATAGTCCACGCTGCCCGATTTGCCGTTATAGTAGATTATGTCCTGCGATTTAATGCAATTTTTGATCGCGTCCGCGTTTTTTTTAAGCTCCGACGAAATTTTCATAAGATTATTATCTGTTGAATTTTTTTTATTATGCGATATTTGCCTTTAATCGTCCGTTACGCTTTGACAGATTGCCGCAATAATGTTATTATAGCTGTAATCAAGTATCAACTGCGTGCGCGCCCGCATGCGGAAACAATCACAAGGAGGATTTATGGAAGAAAACAAAAGTGTTTACGCGCTTAAAAAAGTAAATGAGCCGCAAGCGTTTTGTGCGGAAATAAAAAACCTTAAAGGCGTTCTCGACGCGAAAGTTGACGAGGAGAACATGACGCTCGAATATCGCATCGACGACTGGACGAGCGATTACGACGTCTTTACGCAAATCATGACGATTGCCGACGCTTACGGCTGTGAATTCGATTTCGATCGCGGCGGCGACGGTAAGGCAGATGTCGATTTGGCAGGTGGCGAGGAAACAACCTCGGAAACCGCGCCCGAGCTGCCCGAAGAAGAGGAATTAGAAGAGGACGACGAGGACGAAGAAGCGAGCGACGCCGACGGCGGCAAAAAACGCAAAAAGCGCAAAACGCTGTCGGAGCGAGTGCAGCGCATAATCGAACTCTCGGTGGCGTTGGTGTTTTTCGTCGCGGGGTTGTTTTTTGAAGATACCGTTCAGCTGATATTTCTTACGGTGGCGTTTGCCGTTGCCGGGTACGACGTGTTGTACGAGGCTTTGCTTAAAATAGTCAAAAAGAATTTTATAAACGAAGAATTGCTCTTGTCGCTTGCGTTTTTCGGCGCAATACTGCTCGGCAGATCGGTTGAGGGCGTTGCCGCCGTGCTTTTGTATTCGGTGGCGGCGTTCGCGCTTAAGACCGCGAAAGAGATTATCGATGAACGCTCGCCCGTGTACTTTATGCCCGAAAAATGCAGAAAGGCGCTAGGTGAAAACAAAGCCGTAAAAACGCCCGTCGGGGAAATTGCCGAGGGCGATACGGTATATTTTAAAAAAGGCGAACATTGCCTGTTCGACGGAAGAGTGAACGCTGTTGCCGAGGTCGTGGCTTACGACGGCGAAGTTCGTGCTCTCAAGTCTGGCGACGAGGTTTTTGCGGGCGAACGTTTTACCGTTAACGCTTTCGTTACGGTGGAAAAGCCTGCGGGAAAAGGCAAGTTCGACGCGCGTAATGCCAAAGCGCAAAAGGTAATCTTATCTAAATCGCGCTTGCAGGCGTTTGTGGAAAAAAAGAGTAAAATATATCTGCCGTGCGTGCTTGCCGTGTGCTTGCTGCTGTCGTTCCTGCCGCCAATAGCTTTCGATTCTTATTCTGAAGGTCTTGCGCGTTGGGGGTACACCGCGGTTATACTTGCCGCGCTTTCGTCGTCGCTGCTCGCTTGCGGATCTAATGCGATTGCGTTGTTTGCAAGCGTGGTTACCGCTAAAAAGCATGGAGTAATGCCCGCCGAATACGGCGTGTGCGAAAAACTTACCGCAACCGACGAAGTTTACGTCGATCGCGAGAGCGTCATGCTGGATAACGGCGCAATGAAAGAAGATTGCCGCGGTGCTGCGCTCGAGCTTAAAGATTTCGGCAAGAATATGGTTATGGTAAGCTCGAAATCAAAAGCCGATTGCGAGAAAGAGTGTACCGAAGAGTCGATCCCCGATTACTACGGAGAAAAGGACGACGCGAAAAAGACCGAGGTGTTTGACGAGGCGTTGAAAACCGGCAAGACGGTAGTTTTAAGCGAAAAGACCGCCAAAAAGTACGGGCTTACTCCCGAAAAGGGCGTAATCGTTACTTACTCGGACGGCGATTCGAATTATTCGTCCGACGTTACCGTTACCGATAAAGCGCTTGCGCGTATTCCGTTTACTGTCAAACTTGCCGCTCGTACAATTAAAATTTGCAAAACCGCAGCGATAATCGGTTGCGCCGTAAAAGGATTGCTCGCCGTGCTTGCGCTTGTCGGCGTTGCGGGTTTATGGTGGGTTGTGCTTGCCGATACGCTTGTTGGCGTAGGTGCGTGCGTAGCCGCTTTGTCTAACCTCGGCGAGGTTTTATAACGAGGGTGCGATGGGTTATAAAATAATCGAAAAGATCAATCTTAACTCAAGCAACGTATCGATAAAAGTATTTGCGCCGCTTGTTTCGGCAAAGGCGCAAGCCGGGCAGTTTGTTATTTTGCGACCGTTTTCCGACAGCGAGCGTATACCGCTTACAATTTCCGATTACGACCGCGAGCGCGGCACGATCACGCTTATTTTTGCGCCTGTCGGCGAAACTACTGCGGAGCTTTATTCGCTTAGTGTCGGCACTGAGATTTGCGACGTATGCGGGCCGCTCGGCAACGCTACGGTCGTGGGCTCGGGGTATACCGTCGTTATCGGCGGGGGTGTGGGTTCGGCTATTGCTTTGCCCGTTGCCAAAGCCGTAAAGACATGCGGCGGAAAAGTTACCGCCATACTCGGGTTCAGAACTAAAGAACTCGTTATTTTAGAAGATGAATTTCGCGCCGTGTGCGACGAAGTGATCGTTACCACCGACGACGGAAGTTACGGCATAAAGGGCAGCGTGGTCGCTCCGCTTACCGAAATTCTGAAAAATTCGGGCGATGGCGCGCCGCCGGAAGTGTTCGCCGTAGGGTCGCTTAATATGATGAAATACGTCAGTCTTGCGACCAAGCCGTTCGGCGTTAAAACTACCGTAAGCATGAATCCTGTTATGATAGACGGTACGGGTATGTGCGGCGGGTGCAGGTTAAGGGTTGGCGGCGAGATGAAGTTCGCGTGTGTGGACGGGCCGGATTTTGACGGGCACGCGGTTGATTTTGATTCGCTTATTAAAGCCAATACGAAGTTTAGCGAGTTCGAACAAAAGCGTAAAAACGATTGCAAACTGTTTAAAAC
>CAKQKA010000050.1 GCA_934247855.1 uncultured Clostridia bacterium
GGTCAAACGAAACGGTTTTTTTGTAAACGTTCATTCCCGTGCCGTAATAATAGCCGACATCGCGCAGATACTCCGTCGGAGCTTTCCTGACGTAATCGACGTATTCTTTCGTAATCTTGTTTCTTATGGTCGCTTCGCGCAGCTGCGTCATAAGGTGGCTTACGAAAATTTTGTTTTTCATGTTGGGGTCGGAAATATAATTCGAGCTGTCGGTTATTACCGAAATGTATTCTTCGTAATCGGTGGTAGTGCTCGTCGTAACCGTCATCGGATAGGACGATAACGTATCGTACTGCACTTTTTGCAAGAAAACGTTAAGCCCGTTGAACAACGCAAGCACCAACGCAAGCCCGATTATACCGATCGACGCGGCGACCGACGTAAGCAACGTACGCGCTTTTTTCGTAAGCAAATTGCGGAAACTTAATGAAAGCGCAACGCCGAATTTCATCGACGTTTTTTTATAGTTTGCTTTAACTTCTCCGCTTGTTTTATTTGAATTTTTCTTGTTTGCGTTCGCCGATTTATGTCCGTTTTTCTTTTGGGAAGAAGTGTCCTTTTGCGCGTTTTCGGACTTATAGCCCGACTTTTCCTGTTGCCCGTGGTTATAAGGATTACTGTCCGAAACGATTTTGCCGTCGAACAATCTGATCGTCCTTGTCGAGTACGAGGCGGCAAGCGAATCGTTATGCGTAACCATAATAACAAGCCTGTCTTTGGCTATATCTTTAAGCAAATCCATTACCTGCACGCTGTTTTTGCTGTCAAGCGCGCCCGTCGGCTCGTCGGCAAGAATAACGTCGGGGTCGTTGACGATAGCACGGGCAATCGCAACGCGCTGCATTTCGCCGCCCGAAAGTTCGCTAGGCTTTTTGCGCAAATGGTTGGCAAGCCCCACGCGGTCGAGCGCGAGCATGGCTTTACGCTTGCGCGTAAGACTGTCTACGCCCGATAACGTAAGCGCGAGTTCCACGTTTTGCAGAACAGATAAATGCATTATAAGGTTATAGTTTTGAAAAACGAAACCTATACGATTGTTCCTGTACGCATCCCAATCGGCGTCGGTAAAAGACGAAGTGGACTTTCCGTCGATCTGCAGATCGCCCGAAGTATACGAGTCAAGCCCGCCCAGCACGTTCAACAGCGTGGTCTTGCCACACCCCGACGGTCCGAGTATGCTTACAAACTCGCTTTTTCTGAACGCAACGGAGATACCGTTAAGCGCATTTACGTCGATACCGCTTTTTGTGCGATATACTTTTGTTATTGATTTTAATTCAATCATTTCTTCTCCGATAGTATCCTTTTACCCGTTAGTTTGCCTTATGCAGCTGTTTTTGCTTTTTGGCATAAATCGCCGTTTACCCGATTTATTAAACAAACGTGACTCAGCGGTTTATTTAAACTTTGCGTACACCTTT
This sequence comes from uncultured Clostridia bacterium, assembly GCA_934247855.1. GTDB lineage: Bacteria > Bacillota > Clostridia > Christensenellales > Borkfalkiaceae > HGM11416. Next base: position 1,422 of record CAKQKA010000050.1, read on the forward strand.
TTTTCAAGTTTTAAAACAAGTTCGAGATACAGCGCTCCCAGCTGATCGCCGAGCGGCGCATTTTCTATATTTCTGCTTTTAAGTACGTCGGTTTCGTTAAGCACGACGTCGGCATATTCGTAATATAAACGCTCGCGCTCGTCAAGCATTTTTTGCAAAGTTTCGGCAAGTTCGGCGGTTTCTAAAAGAGGTCTTTCGTCGTTTGCTCCGCCAAGCCTGTCTGTAAGCGTTTGCAAATCGCAGTTAAGGTGCACTACCAGTCCGCTTTTTTTAAGAGCAAGCATTGCATCTTTTTGCGTAACGGTGCCGCCGCCCGTCGCTATTATCGCACCCGACGCATTAGCTGCTTCGATTGCTTCGTTAAGCTCGAGTTCGCGGAAAAGTTTCTCTCCGCCCGCGGCGAATATAGCGGGAATACTGCCGCCGTATTTTCGGCAAATCTCGCTGTCGAGGTCGATTATCGGCATATTCAGAAGATCGGCGCAGTATTTTGCAAAGGTACTTTTTCCGCTGCCGCTCATTCCTATAAATACAATGTTCATAAGTCTTTTATTGCGGAGAGCCGCCCCGCTCGGGTATATGTTTAAGAAGATTTTCCATGGGCATGCTACACGCAAAACAACGCCGCGAGCCTGCAAATATCGCCGCATAAAGTATATTTCCGCACGCAGACTTTGACTTAAGGCACAACTTTACAGCAGAAAACTATCTATCGCAAGCAAATAGCCCTTTTCGCCGAAACCTATGACTGTACCGCGGCACACGTCGGCGATAACGCTTTTTTGTCTGAACTCCTCACGCGCGAAAATATTGGATATGTGCACCTCGACGGCGGGTAAGCCTCTGCCCTTTATCGCATCGCGGATGGCGATACTGTAATGCGTGTAAGCACCGGCGTTGATTACAATTCCGTCCGACGTGCACTTTTGTATGATTTCGCAAATCTCGCCTTCTATATTGCTTTGAAAAAATTCGCAGTCAACGCCTTTTTTCGTGCAGTAATCGCGGATATCGTTTTCGATATCGGCAAGCGTTTTCGTACCGTAAACAGACGGCTCGCGCTGCCCGAGCATATTCAGATTTACTCCGTTAATAATGGTTAATTTCATTTATCACCTATATAAAATACAATTGCGTATACAATAAAATCGCGGGCGTTAAAACTTAAGTCAAAACGCAAAAATACACGGCAGTACGGCTATTTTCCCTGCTTAAATTCTTTATACAATTCTAAAAACCGCGCAAATTCAGGGTGAACGCCGCTGACTAACGCGTCGGCAAAATAACTTTGTGCAAACAACATTTCCTCGCCGTCGGCATTATCGACGCCCGTTTGCCTTGCGGTTTTTAAAAATTCGGTATAATATCCGTAATTTATGTCAAGCGCGAACGCGGCTTGCTCTATAACTTCGGCTGCAACAGGCAAACCGTCTTTCAGCGCGGTCGCATTGATTACGATATCGCATTTTTCGCCGTTGAATTTCCGCAAACGATTAATTTTTTTGCAGTTAAGCGTATAATAATCTATAAAATCGTCGATTTTTTGCTCCGTACGGTTGGCGATGTAAACCTCCGCTTTGTAATTTGCGAGAGCTACGGCAATACTGCGCCCCGCTCCGCCGATACCGCAAACAAGCACCTTTTTACCGCACGGATCTTTTCCGTGCAAAAGAAGCGAATAAATCAGCCCTATACCGTCGGAAGAATAACCTTTACTATCAAAAACAAAGTTTACAGAACACGCAAGTTTTGCCGTTTCGGTCAGCGATTCAACGTTGTCGAATACATGTTTTTTATAAGGAATTGTGGCGTTAATCGACTTATAGCGGGACTTTTTAATAATTTCCGCTGCCGTTTCGCTATCCACCGAACACAGTTCGTATGAGTAGTTTTTAATTTTTCCGAGCTTTTCTATAAAAAAGTTATGCGTAAAGCCCGATAACGATTTTTCTACGTTTGAACCGATCAGTGCGGCGTTGAACTCGTAAAAGTTTTTGAAAAAATCCGGGAAAGATTTGTTTACGCTGGCGGCGTTTAAAATCTTGCCGCCCGCGCCGCAGCACATTGCTACAAACGCAGTCATCGTAAGCCGATGATCGTCCGAAGAATACTCGAAATACCGCGGAGCTATTCCGCCGCTTATAACCATATCGTCGTCGCTTGCCTTTGCAAAACCGCCCGCAACCGATAAAATATCGATAATACCCGAAAAACGGTCGCTTTCTTTTACCTTAAGTTCGCCTGCGCCGTGAATGGTTGCTCCGTTAAAAAGCCCGCCTATAAGTCCAATAACGGGCAATTCGTCTATCATGGACGGTATTTCGTTATCGAAGATTTCTATATGTTTTAGATTACTTTTTCTTGCCGTAACGTCGGCGCAAGGCTCGCCGCAAATGTTTCTTTTGTTTTCAAAAATTATATCCGCGCCGCAATCTATCAGCTTGTACAAATACCCCGCTCGCTTTGGCGAAATATTGATAGATTTTACCTTTACGCAGCCTTTATAAAGACCTATTGCAAGATAAAAAGCCGCTGCAGACGGATCACAGGGTACGTCAAATTCGGTTGAGTGCAATCCGGCGGGTGAAACGTTTATGCTTTTGCCGCTTACGCCTATCTTTGCGCCCATAGCCGAAAGCATTTTTTCGGTATGATCGCGCGTGTAGTTTTTTTCTATAATTCCGGTGGAAACGCCCGCAAGCACCCCGGACAATATAACCGAACTTTTTACCTGCGCGCTGTCTATCGGCATTTCGTATTTAAAATCTTTTAATTTTGACGGTTTAATAATGATGGGCAGTTTGCCGTTACAAGAAGAAATATCCGCTCCGCGGGCGAGCAAAGGTGCGATTATCCGACCTATAGGTCGATTTTTTAGCTGATCGTCGCCTGTAAGGCTTGCGTTTACGCCCGCACCCGCAAGTATTCCGCAGAGCAATCTTAATACCGTACCGCTCCGCTTGCAGTCGTATTCTTTACCGTCGGCTATTTTTTCCGCGCCGTCGATAAACATTTTTTTCCCGTCGTATTTAACGACAGCCCCCATTTTTTTGGCACAATCTGCCGCGGCAAGCGTATCTTCGCAAATCAGCGGGTGTAAAACAGTCGTTTTGCCGCGCGCTATCGCCCCGAAAAGTATCGCCCGAACGGTAATCGATTTATCCGAACAAACACTGAACGTAGCGTAAATATTATTAAGTTGTCTGACATTTATCTCGCTCATAAACGCTTGACCGCAATTAAAACCGCTTATTATATCTTTCGATTATATCTTTCATGTTCTCGTTTCCGAGGCTTTGGGTTATAGCGTCGCATAAAGCCAACGCAATCTTAGCCTTAAGAACGGGGCAAAGCGCAAAAACCGCAGTCGTATCCGCCCTTTCGCGCGAAGAAATGCACTCGTTACCGTAAATATCTACCGACGGAACGCCCTTTGCAGTAGTAGGTATCGGCTTTACGCCGACCGAAATTACAATTTCCGCACCGTTAGTCATTCCGCCATCTACTCCGCCGCTATAGGAAGTTAAAACCCTGTGTTCGGCGAAACTCAGTACGTCTGCATAATCCGTACCCGAACATTCGCTTGCGTTTTTTAACCCGAATCTTATATCTTTTACCGCTTGAATACTCATCAAATCTCGGGCTATAGCACCGTTAATACGGTTTTCGGCGGTGTAACCGCCAAAGCCTGCTTTAATGTTTTTAACGCGGATTTCTATTGTTCCGCCCACGCTGTCGCCTGAATTTTTAATGCGATCGACCTCGCTTTTGAACTTTTTTTGATATTCTTCGTCAGCTGAAAAGAAAGGTTCGGCAACCTGAGACACACGCTCGAATTCGTAATCGGTTTCGTCTTTAACTAAGCCCACCGAGCGCACAAAAGCCGTAACTTTTATATCGAGCGCGTCGAGCATCGAAAGCGCGACCTCGCCCGCGGCAACGTCTAAACAAGTATTTCTCGCAGACGAACCCTCGGCAACGGCGCGCGCGTCCGAAAACCCGAATTTTACCATACCCGCAAGATCGGCATGCCCGGGCCGTAAATTCTTTAAAGGTTTAAGCCCGCCATTGACGTTTTGCGCGGAGTGCCTTTGATTACTACAATCGCTTTGCCTGCAAATATTTTGATCGCAAGGCGTTTCGTCGTCTTTTGCACACACCGCACGGACGTTGTTTTTTATTACGAAAGCAACGTTGTTGCCGATCGTAAGTCCGCCTATAACACCGGTAATCAACGTTTCGTCGGTTTCCGCTTGCTGACGAACGCTTCTGCCGTAAGCGTTCCTACGCCCGGCAAGCGCGCTTGCTATTTTATTGTTATCAACCGAAATTCCCGACGGCACGCCCGTGAGTATTCCCACCATTGCTTCGCCGTGCGATTCGCCCGCTTTGTATAATTTCATTTTACCACTCGATTTTATTTTTTTTGAGTAAGCCTGTAATTTCCGACATTTTGCTTTTTGCCGTTTCGTAACCGATTTCGTACATTTCGTTCAGCTTGGCTTTAGAAACCGTAGCCGAAGAATAATCTTGTAAGTCCGGCGTTAAAAGCACGTCCGAATACACCCGCCCGGCCATTGCGCGGTCGCAGATTTTCACTCCGTTATCGGGATACTTTTCGTCCAAAGCAGCCTTTATCCGATCGTTAAAAGGCAGGTGAGCCGAAAGGTTTACGCCTATAACGATATCCGCGCCCATATTCTTTACCACGTCGGACGGTACGGAATTGACGTACGCTCCGTCAATCAGCATTTTGCCGTTTACCGAAGCGGGTTTAAGCACGGGCGGAATAGCCGACGACGCACGCATCGCCTTTGCCACACTGCCCGATTTTATTACGACTTCTTCGCCGGTTTTCAAATCGGTTGCGACGGCGGCAAACGGTATTAGTAAATCGTCAAACGAAGAACCGCCGATAACGTCGCCGAAAATATCTTCCACCGACTTACCCGTAAGCGTAAGTTTTACTATGGTCTGCGCAGCAAAAAAGTCAAGTTCGTCAAGGTACTTTATCATCGACGCGGACGAATATCCGGCCGCATACATAGCCCCTATAACCGAACCGATGCTTGTCCCCGCAACGCAGTCGAACGAGATACCCTCTTCGTCGAACGCGCGCAATATACCGACGTGCGCCATACCTTTTGCACCGCCGCTGCCGAGCGCAAGCCCTAATTTTTTCTTTTTCTTTTTAAACAATTTATTGAGTATATTTATCATTACATCGTATAATAAAGACCAAAAGGCATTATACCGCAACATAAAAGCCGCACTTTCTGCTATAAAACGCATTTCAGGCACACAGAACAATGCTTTTTGCCCATTTTATTAAGGCAAAACTCATATATGAGTATAATACTCCTATTTTATTTACGATTAGTATATACATTTTTGCAAAATATGTCAAGAAATATAACGACGGGCATAGTAAAAGTAACGCTCGCCACGCCTTAAAACAGAGCAAAAGAAAAAACTCCCCTTTAAAAGAGAAGTTTATTCATTCCGTTTTTTCGGTTACAAATACACAAAGACCGTTTCGCAGTTAAAATACTGATTTAGTCGCAAATTTCGGCGCGCAACAATAAGGCGAGCCCTTTGCGGCTTACCAATCCTCTTTTATAGAAGTCTTTACATCGTCGTAATAAGAAAAATATTTATTTTTGAACGCGGCATGCTCGATGCGCTTTTTCTTTTTTTCGCGCTCGTCTTTCTTTTTAGCGTCGTCAGAAGCCGTATGCACCTTTTTTTCTTCGGTTTTTAAGGTATCGTTTTCCATAATTCTCCGTAAAACAATTAGGCGAATTGCAAAGCAATCCGCCTGGAAAAGTTCAGATGATCGTTGCGATTAGTTTCAGCCTTTTGCTTCTTCTTTCTTTGCAACTACTTCTTTACCGTCATAGAAACCGCACACGGGGCAAACCTTATGAGCCTGCTTGGAGCCGTGGCACTGCGGACATTCGACAATAGTGGGACAAGCCGCTTTGTAATTGTTCGAAAATCTCGTATTTCCTCTCTGTTTTGAAGTTTTCCGTTTGGGAACTGCCATTTTAATGCACCTTCCTTATGATTATTAACCTTTAGTAATTATTACCGTGACCGCAATCGCCGTTATTAAGATTAGCGCCGCATACATGGCACAACCCTTTGCAATCGGGCTTGCAATATACGACAGACGGCTGACTCAATAAAATAGCCTCGTCGGCGGCGGGAGTAAGATCGGCTCTTCCGCTCTTATAAAGATATGCGTCCTCTTCGGGAAAAAGAGTGAACTTGGTCGAAAACGGAATTTCCACCTCCGCCCGAGCAGGCTCTAAGCACCTTGAACAAGGACACTTCACAGCATAGCTCACCGTCATATCGACAAATAAATCTTTGCCTTTTACGGTTGCAACACCGTCCAAAACGACGTTACCGTCAAACTCTGCGTCGGGCAAAGCAAGCAACGAATCGCTTGCGGCGTACTCGAACCGAAAATTTGCGGTTGCACCGGGTTCTTGTTTAAGTTTCAGAATGTCTATAACCATACCGAATACCCCATTTAACGTCGTGCGTCGTTTATTATACAGTATTAATAACGCTATGTCAAACGTTTTTACGCCCGCGCATAAGCAAAATAACCCAAAAAGAAGAGAAATATCGGCTTTCGGTATTATTTAACGCTTGACGACGGTTTTTTTATACTCGTTGCACTATACAACAACTGTTTTTACATTTACGTACATAGCGAACGCAGTAATTTATAGTCGGTTTATTATATGTTATTTCTTGCATGCAAGCGCGAGCTCGGCCGTATCCCTTGCGATAACGAGTTCTTCGTTGGTGGGGATAACAAGCACTTTGACTTTGCCGCCCTTGCCGGTGATATCGCAAATACCTTTGCCGAGATGTTCGTTCTTTTCTTCGTCGATCACAACGCCCATAAATTCGAGGTCTTCGGCGATGCACTTTCTTACGTAAGCGTCATGTTCGCCGATACCCGCAGTGAATACGATACAATCCGCTCCGTTCATCGCCGCAGCGTATGCGCCTATGTATTTCTTGCACGAATAAGTGAAGATATCGAGAGCGAGTTGCGCCCTGTGATTCCCCTCGCCGGCAGCCTTGGAAAGATCGCGGAAATCGCTGCCTACGCCGCTTACGCCGAGCACGCCCGACTTTTTGTTGCAGATAGTGAGCAAGTCTTTAAGACCGAGGTTAAGTTTAGCACCGAGGTATTCTAAAATTGCGGGATCGAGATCGCCTGTGCGAGTACCCATAGGAACGCCGCCGAGCGGCGTGAAGCTCATCGACGTATCGAAACACTTACCGTCCTTAACGGCGGCGATCGACGAACCGTTGCCGAGGTGGCATGTAATAACTTTGAAGCCCTTGGACGGATCTACGCCGAGATATTTTGCGGCTTCGCCCGAAACGAATCTGTGGCTTGTGCCGTGCGCGCCGTAACGACGGACTTTATAGTCGGTATAATATTCGTAAGGCAAACCGAAAATGTACGCTTTTTCGGGCATAGTCGCGTGGAACGCATTATCGAACGTGGCAACCATCGGCACGCCCGGCATTATCGCCTGACATGCGCGAACGCCCGTAATGTTTGCGGGCTGATGAAGCGGCGCAAGGTCGATATTGTCGGCGCACACTTTCATAACTTCTTCGTCTATAAGCACAGAGCAATCGTACACGCCGCCGCTGTGCAATATTCTGTGACCTACCGCGTCGATTTCTTTCATATCGGAAATCGCGCCGTACTCTTTATCTACCAGAGCTGCAAGCATAAGTTCGATTGCCTCGGTATGTGTGGGCATAGGTTTTTCGGCGGTGAACTTTTTACCGTTAGCCTCGTGCGTAATACAGGATGTATTCTGACCTATTCTTTCGCAGACACCTTTTGCTACCGGCAATTCGGTTTCCATATCTATAAGCTGATATTTAAGCGACGAACTCCCTGCGTTTATAACTAATATTTTCATAAATTATATCCTTGATTTTATTTTGTTTTACCAGCTGATCTGAGTCTGAAGCGCGGTCATCGCGACGGCAAGAACGATATCTTCGGATTTGCACCCGCGCGACAGATCGTTCATAGGTTTAGCGAACCCCTGGCAAAGAGGGCCTACCGCGGTAAATCCGCCGAGACGTTCGGCAATCTTATATCCTATATTTCCCGCGTCGAGGTCGGGGAAAATAAGAACGTTTGCTTTGCCCGCAACGGGTGAGCCGGGAGCCTTTTTAGCGGCAACCGACGGAACGATAGCCGCGTCGAACTGAAGCGAGCCGTCAATGTTTACGTCGGGCGCAAGAGCTTTCGCCTTTGCCGTGGCTTCTTCTACCTTGCTTACGTCGTCATGCTTTGCACTGCCTTTTGTGGAGAACGAAAGCATAGCGACTCTCGGTTCGAGGTCGGCAAGCGTTTTCGCGCTCTTTGCGGCGGCAACGGCGATATATGCGAGTTTATCGGCGTCGGGGTTAGGTTCGAGACCGCAGTCGGAGAACACGAACGCGCCGTCCTTGCAATACTGATTGCCGCCCTCGGGCGCTATCATGAGAAAGAAACTGGACACCAGCGGAACGCCCTTAGGCATTTTAATAATCTGAAGCCCCGGGCGGAGCGTGTTTGCCGTAGAGTGGCAAGCACCCGAAACAAGACCGTCTACATCGCCCGCTTTGAGCATAAGCGTACCGAAGTACGTGCTTTCTTTAGCGGTTTCGAGCGCCTGTTCGGGAGTCATCCCCTTAGCCTTTCTGAGTTCGTATAAAAGATCTGCGTATTCCTGCAGTTTGGGGCTGGTTACGGGATCGATTATCTCCACGCCGCCAAGGTCGACGTCGGGATTGTTCTTTGCGATTTGTTCGGGATTGCCGAGCAATACTATACGCGCGATATGGCGTTTAACCGTTTCGGCTGCGGCTTTGACGACTCTTTCGTCCTCGCCTTCGGTCAAAACGATCTTTTTGTCAAGAAGCGACGCTTTCTGAATCAGTCTCTCGATAAGTTCTGACATAAGTTTCTCCTTATAAGCGGTAAAAAGTTGAATTATTTTTACCGTTAGTGTATCATAATATATGTTGCCGACGGTAAGCCTTGCGCACCTTTTTGACAGTGCTCCGCTTAATATACCCATAGGTGACTGCGACAGAACGCAACCACCCGTAGCCAGCCCTTTCATTATATAACATTTGCGTTTTTTTGTAAACGGATTGAGGTATTTATTTGAAAATAGCCGTAACAATTTGCGAGTATAATCCGTTCCACAACGGGCATTTGTATTCGCTTAAACAAATAAAAAAGATATCGGACGCCGACGCCGTAATATGCGTTATGAGCGGTAATTTTACCGAGCGCGGCGATATTGCCGTTATGCATAAATACACAAGAGCGCGGCACGCCATACTTGCAGGCGCGGATATGGTCATAGAACTGCCCACCGTTTTCGCAACCGCCCCCGCGGAAATATTTGCCAAAGGCGCGGTTAAAATCGCCGAGTGTTTAAGCGGCGAACGCACGTTGTTTTTCGGTATAGAAAACGGCGATAAGGAAGGACTTATAGCGACAGCCGATTATCTTATCCGCGAAACGGCGGAGTTTAAAGCCGCACTCAAAGAAGAACTGCAGGCGGGCGTATCGTTCGCAAAAGCGAGGTACAACGCGCTTGAAAAAATCAACCCGCCGGGCATAGACCTCGGCTATACCCTTTCGCCCAACAACATTCTCGCACTCGAATACACAAAGGCTATTATAGAGCGCGGGTATAAAACCGACATTGCGCCGATTATTCGCACAGGCGCGGGTTACAAAGCCGAAAAGCCCGACGGTATTTACTATTCGGCAAGCGGTATCCGCCGGATGATAGCCGACGGAAAATACAAAAAAACGGCGAAGTTCATGCCGAAATTCGTTTTTGACGATTTACCGGGCACGCTGCCCGACGTCGACAAAGAAATTATATACGCGCTGCTTTCTACCCCGAAAAAGGAATTAGCCGACATAACCGACTGCTCCGAGGGGCTTGAAAACCGCATTAAAGCATTGCTGAAAGATTGCACGTCGCGCACGGAGCTTATAAACAAACTCGCAACGAAACGTTATACCCTGCCGAGACTTTCGCGCATTACGCTTGCGGCAATGCTGAAAATATCGAATAAATTCACCGAAAAATGTTTGAAAAACGACCTTTATTTAAAAGTACTTGCACTGCGCAAAGACCGCGCCGATCTGCTTTCAGAACTCGGCGGAAAAACTCCGTTTATCATGCGGAAGAGCGACGCGGACAACCTTTCGTCAGTCGCGCGCGATTGTTTTGAAAAAGACGTTTTCGCAAACGATATTTACAACATAGCGACAAAGAAAAAGACGAACGAATACTATACGGTTTTGGTCTGAAAACCGTAAAATTTTAAATAATAAGTGGGGATATAGGTCGATTATCGGCTATTTGAAACATGGAAACTTTATGCGTTACGGGGCACAGACCGGAAGGGCTGCCCTGGAAAAGACAATACGATAACACCGGACGGCGCGGAGATTATCTTGCCGAACTGAAAAGCGTTTTGCTCTTTTGCATAAACCATGGTTTCAGACATTTCATAAGCGGAGGCGCTATCGGCGTCGATACCGATTTTGCTTTTGCCGTACTGGAACTTAAAAACAAATATCCCGTTACTTTGGAAATCGCAGTGCCCTGCCCCGATCAGAGCAAGTTCTGGACAAAGCAGGAAAAAGCCGATTATGACGAAATACTTGCCCGAGCGGACAAGGTTACGCTTTGCAGCCCGTACTACACAGCATATTGCATGCAAAAACGCAATATGTATATGGTAGATAACAGCGACTGCGTGCTGTGTTGTTACAGCGGCGCAAAAGACGGCGGAACGTATAACAC
>CAKQKA010000051.1 GCA_934247855.1 uncultured Clostridia bacterium
AAAGTTACGCCTTTTCAAGTGCTGAAAAAAATGTTCTTTTTCGACGGAGATTTCTCTCCGTCGAAAAGAATCGTTCTATTAGAATTTTTCGTTTAACAGGGTAATTCCGTCGATACGGAGTTCAAAATACGGAGCCGATCTGTATAATTCAACGTCGGATTCGACAAATACGCCGTTCTTGATTACTTCGATTTCGTTAATGATCTTGGATTCAACTTTTTTACCGTTCTCGGTGAAAGTTTTGGTATCGAATACATTGATTTTGCCTTCGGCGAGGTCTTTTCTTACCTGAGTAAGTTTAGCAAGAGTGCCTTCGGCTGCAGCGCCGCCGATATTGGTAAGAGCAACGCTTCCCGTTTTGAGATCGCCGCACCAATCTTTAGCGATAGCTTCGCCCTTTGCGGTCTGAGTAATTATATACTTGAAGTAAGGAGTCCAGTCGATCTTGGAAGAGATGATGAACGTTTCGGGACATTCGCTGTAAGTGCTTCCGTTGTAAGAAACGTTAGGAACGCCTGCTTCTTCGCAAGCCTTGGGTGCTCCCATAGAGTCGGCGTGCTGGCTGATGAGTTTGCAGCCTTTACCGATAAGCAATTCGGCAGCGGACTTTTCGGCAACGATATCGAACCATGAACCCGTGAACTGAACTTCCATGGTAACGGTAGGACAAACAGATTTTGCACCGAGATAGAAAGAGGTATAACCGGAAACAACTTCTGCGTAAGTATATGCTCCTACATAACCTATTTTTGCCTGTTCTTTGGTAAATTCGCCCTTGGCGATCATTTCGTTGAGTTTAAGACCTGCGGCAACGCCTGCAATGTAACGACCTTCGTAAATAGATGCGAAAGCGTTGTGGAAATTAGCAAGCTCGGCATTGTCAGCCTTTGCGGTAACGCCCGTTGCGTGGCAGAACTGAACGTTTGCATATTCCTTAGCAGCCTTTACGACATGACCTTCATGACCGAAACTGTCCGCAAAAATTACGTTACAACCCTGCTCCGCAAGGTCTTTTGCAGCTGTTTCACATTCGGAAGATTCGGGAATATTGGTCTTCATTACAAGGTTCTTTTCTACGGAAAGACCGAGTTCCTTTACGGCATTCTTAGCAGCGTCGATAAAGTTTTTATCGTAAGTGGACTGTTCGTCGTGCAGACAGATGAGACCGAGTTTGAAATCTTCGGGAATCTCTACACCGGAATAATCGACTTTAACTATTCCGTCGTAAGCGGGGAACTCGATTTGTTCTTTAACGGTATTGTTGTTGTTGCTGCAAGCCATACCTGTTGTTGCGACTACGGCGGCTACAGCACCGAGAGCGAGTGAGAAAAGTTTCTTTTTCATACGTTACTCCTTTTTGCCTTTCGGCTTTTTTTATTTTCACGCTGAAAGCGTAAAAGTATCATAATTATTCTTCGACGAATTTAATTCCGTTTTCGTCCATAGACGCGATTTTTGCAAGCGACCACACGTCGTATCCCATAGCGGTAAGTTTGCCGTAACCTTCCATATAGGTCTTTTCTACCGCGCAGCTGATTCCTAAAACCTCCGCACCCGCTTGCTTGCAAATATCGATAAGCGCAAGGCATGCGTTGCCGTTTGCAAGAAAATCGTCTACTATAAGCACTTTATCGGCGGACGAGAGATATTCTTTGGATACAATAATGGTATTTTCTTTCTGATGAGTGAAGGAAAACGCGACGGAACTGTAAACGTCGGGCGAAACGTTGAGAGATTTGTGCTTTTTTGCCACAAGAACGGGACAATCAAAAAACTGCGCCGTAAAACAAGCCAATCCTATACCCGACGCTTCGACGGTCAGAATCTTGTTTACTCCGCAGTTCTTAAAATGCTCGTATATTTCCTTTCCCGATTGTGCAAGTATTCTTACGTCCATACGGTGATTGAGGAAACCGTCCACTTTAAGAACGTCCCCCTTCAATACCTTTCCTTCAGTCAGAATCTTTTGTTCGAGAAATCTCATTTGCGTTCACCTGCATAAAAAAATAAATGAAAAAAGAAAAAACAAGTTAAAAGTAACTTGTTTGCCAATACAGACATCTTTCCCACATAAATGCAAGGAAACAATATCTTTTCCAATAGTCGCATCTTTAGGCGATGCGGTAGAGACTTACGGGCCGTTGATCCGTAGATATATTGGCGATATTCATTTTATGGTCGTATTGTAGTATATATCGCTCGCTTTGTCAAACGTTTGAATCGCACTTTTCAAAAAAAGTTTAGTCGAATTTTTTGCGTTTTCATTATTTATACACATGCGCGAATTTGCGCTTTATTTACTGTTCGACGATATCGCAATAATAAAAAAATGCGCCGCAAAAAAAACGGCGCACGTTTCATAATAATTTGTAAAATTCCTTATAATATATTAGTTTTTTGTTCTTTTTATGTTTAACATAATTATATTAAATGATCAATCTGCAAGAATCGCTTTTAAGTTTATACTCGCCGAAATCCATTTCGAGGTCGAACTGATCTGCGCTGTCGAACGCAGCCAAACGACTTATTGAAACCTCGTATGCCACCATTACACGGCTTTCGGTTTCACTGAGTTTCTTTGTGTATTCCCTGCTTTGAATTCTCCCCGACAACGCAAGTTTATCACCTACGCAAAGGTTTTTTACGAAGCGTGCGTTTCTTCCCCAAGCTATGCAAGGAATATAATCGGACTTGTTATACGAACGGTTGACCGCAAGCAAAATATCGGTAATCTCCCTGTTGAACGGCGTCGTGCGGTATACGGGCGGTTTGCATACATAGCCCGACAAAGCGATACTGTTCGGGTTCTTGCCGAGCGGATTTTCACACAGTTCGCGAACAAATATGGTGAGCATAAGCCGACTCTTTCCGTCGCACACTTTGTTGTAACTGCGGAACTGCCCTATGGCGCAGATCTGTGAACCGATACCGAGATTCTGCGCAGCGATAAGCCTTTCGGATATCGTTACGGGCAAGATATCGTTTTGCCCCGATAAACGCTTTACGCTTACGTTCATCTCGTAAAATCCTTCGCCGTAAACCTCGTGCGAAAAGATCGCTTTCGTCACCACTTCACCCTGAAGATAGACCTTGTTGTTTTGCTTTTCCAAGTAATTCATATATTTCCTCCAAAATGCGTTTTACCGCTTTTATCCTATATTTTTAACCTGCCTGCCGTCGGCGGCAATCTTATATCCGTCTTTGTATATAAGTTCGCCTATAGGCACGAATTCATATCCTTTACCGATTAGATCCGCAAAAATCAGCGGAAGGCTTTCGGCTGTATGCAAACCGTTGTTGTGGCATAAAATTATCGAACCGCTTTTCGTTTTCGATATTACGCGCAGCGCAATTTCTTTTGCGGATAAATTCTTCCAGTCAAGACTGTCAACGTCCCATTGAATGGTATATAGCCCCCGGTTTTCGGCTCGTTCGATAAGCCGATTATTATAATCGCCGAACGGCGGTCTGAACAGTTCGACCTTTTTACCCGTTATGTTCTCTATCGCATTGCATGAATATTCAAGCTCGTAATCGATTTGTTCCGCGCTCAGCTTACTCATTTGCGGGTGCGTTTTACTGTGCGTACCCACCTCGTGCCCGTTTTTGACGATTTCTTTCAAATCGTCGGGGTACTTTTCAACCCAGAACGAAACAGCGAAAAAAGTGCATTTAACGCCGTATTCTTTCATTATTTCAAGCAGTTTGGCGGTATACTCGTTCCCCCATGCACAATCGAAAGAAACGGCTATCTTCTTGTCGGCGCGATCGACCGAATAAATGGGAATTTTTCTTATGGCGTAACCGCAAACGACGGCTTTAACGTCATTGCCGAATACCGCCGATAAAGTCACCGTAACGGCGCACACCGCGATTATTACAATGCGTAATGCATTTTGTTTTTCAAAAATTGCCGGACAACCTTTTCTTCCTGCCATTCATTACTCCTATTGTACCATAAGAAAAAAGGCGGAATCAGCCTTAATTTGTACTTTATGGTCGATTTTTGTCGAAATTGAATTTTATTACGGTTAACTATATTCGAAATTTCTGTTTTTTATGCAAAAAAACACCGATAAACATAAAAATGTCTACCGGTGATTTCTTATTTGTTTCTGCTTTTTTCTTTTGCCGATTTATGAATTTGACTTAATTTCTTATTTATTATGCGGCGCACAGTACTTTTCGAGTCTGAAAAAAACCATTCCGAATAATCCGCTTTCGGAGATTCATACAATTTATTTACTATAATATTGAGAGCATCGGGGTTTCTGAGTTTTTTTGAACTTTCCCTCATATGGTTCAATTTCTCAGCGTCATCGATTAAAGAATTTATCGTCGCCGCAATGGTGCGTTCGTTTACAGCGATTGCGCAATTATGGTCTATCAAGTACTTCTTATTGTATATTTCTTGTTGAGGCAATCGGTCAATAATAAGTGCGGGAACCGATGTATTAATGATTTCAGTTGTCGATAAACCGCCGGCTTTGCAAATAACCAGATCGCTTGCGCTTAAGTACCCTACAATATCGCTCGTATATCCGATATTATGCAAAATCAAATCTGTATGATTTTTGTGTTTTTTCCTGCATAACTCTTTATTGATTTTTTTTCGACTTTTTTCATCTTTGCCGTTTATTAAAACAACTTGACATTTTCCCTTAATACCGTATAACTGCTCAACCAATTTTTCTTCGGTTATATGAAAGAAGCTCGCTTTCATTACCGTAATCGTAAAACAATCCTCAAGCTTTAATTTTGCTCGAGCAACGTTTTTATTATCCGGGCAAGAAAAGTTTTCGGCAATGGGAATACCCGAGACGATTAATTGTTTATCTTTAAAACCGCGCTTAAGGAAATCGCCTGTCATCGCATCGTTCGTTATAAACATGTAGTCGATTTTATCCGCGCAATACTCCCAATATGGCGAAACGCCGTAATCTAAAGTGATTCCGGCTGTTTTACAAGGCAAATTATAACACAAAGAAATATTATTCAGCGCAATTGTACAATAAATATATGTAGAAACAACAATATCCGGTTTAAAATCGGTTATTTCTTTGAGCATGCCGTACTCAAATAAATGAGCGGTAAAATATGCTCCGTTGCGATTATTGCGAGCAGTATCGATTTTTTCTTTAGTGATAAATACTCGATTGTGCAGTTCAACGGCATGATTACACACAAAATAATAACTTTTCTCGCATACATTTGAAAACCATTTTGAAATATACGCCTGAAAAGCATTAACAACTTTAATTTCGGCGTTATTATAATCGGATTTCATTTTTTCCGCCAGGTAACGTGCGCACGAATTATGGCCGTTTCCCATGCTCGCAGTAAAAATAAGAATTTTCATAGAATCAATTTATTTATCAATCAGTCTTACGCTTGAATATTGCCAACACTAAGGCAATCAAATATCGTAGATTATTGTTACAGGACCGTAATTTTCCTGCAAAATTGTCATATCGCCGCCGAAAACGCCGCGTTTTACGGTTATTCCTTGTTCGGAAAGTTTATCGCAAAAATAACAGTATAATTCATTTGCCTTAGAAGGTTCTTCCGCATCGGTAAAACCGGGTCGGTTGCCATGGCTTACGTCGGCAAGCAAAGTAAACTGCGAAACCGATAATATAGAATAACCCAGTTGCAAAGCAGACAAATTCATCTTTCCGTTTTCATCGCAAAAAATACGTAAATTGGCAATTTTTTTTGCAAGATAATCGGCTTTAGCGGGCGTATCCCCGCAAGCAACGCCAAAATATACGACCAACCCTTTTCCTATTTCCGAAATGCGTTTACCGTCACAATCGAGTGTTGCTTTATTTACTCTTTGAACAACCGCTTTCATATTCACTCCTCTGAAAAATATGCGCAAAAAGCACCGTATTCCTTTCGTATTTCGGTAGCTATGTCATAATCCGGCATAACTTTATATAATAAAGCATAAAAACGCTTGCTGTGATTTTTCACCACTGTGTGGCAAAGCTCGTGTGCAACAACGCCTTCGCAAGCCTTTTCAGGCAAAAACGCCAATGCAATATTATAACGAATTATATTGTCGGCAGAGCACGACCCCCAACGTTTACGCGCACAAATAACTTTTACGTCACGAAACCCAAAACCTTTCTCTCGGGCAAATCTATCGGTCTTTTCGGCTATATACGGCAAAACAAGGCGAGTAATCAACGTTTTAAGCGATTGCTTCGCACGTTCTTGCGGAAGATATATTATTCCGTCCGACATTTTTCCTCGCCGACAATCGATCAGCCGGATTTCGTACGGCTTGGAACACAGCATTATTATTTCACCGTTTTTCAATTCGGGGAGTATTATAGCCTTCTGCTTAGCTTTTTCGACATGGCGAATAATCCACTCGCGCTTTTTTGAGATAAAACCCTCGATTTTATCGATGCTAAGACGCAACGGCGCGCGAACGATAACGCTTCCGCCGCTCGTAACCTCTATCGACATAGTTTTACGCGCGCTTCTCAGCAGTTTATACGAAAAATCAGCGTCGCTCAAGCTTTAATCGCTCCCAAAATCGCACTATCGGACAATCCGCACTCAACCGTTGCACCGTCGCTCATGTGTTTTACCGTAACTTTTCCGCTTTCAAGCTCGCCGGATCCTATAACGACAACATATTTCGCCTTGATTTTATCTGCATATTTAAACTGAGCTTTAACGCCGCGTTCCATAAGATCGCATTCGCAACTTACGCCCGCCTCACGAATTTTCATACAAATAGAAAACGCTTTTTTAGCGCACTCTTCACCCATACTCGCGATATACAGCGTCACAGCCGAATCGTCGGGAATTTCCACGCCTTTTGCTTCCATAAGCATAAGCAAACGCTCTATGCCCATGCCGAAACCTACGCACGGAACCATCGGACCGCCGATTTGCGAAACAAGACCGTCGTATCTGCCGCCTCCGCAAACCGTACCCTGAGATCCTAAATCGGTTGTAACAAACTCAAACACGGTACGCGTGTAATAATCGAGTCCGCGCACAATCATCGGGTTTACGGCAAAATCAAGCCCCGCCGCTGTCAGATATGTTTGTAATTTCTCAAAATGCGCCTTGCAATCGTCGCACAAATAATCAAGAATAACCGGTGCGCCCTTGCAAATTTCCTTGCATCCGTATTCCTTGCAATCGAGGATCCTCAGCGGGTTGCGTTCGAGTCTGTCTTTACAAACGGGACACATGGCGTCCACCTTGGAATACAAATACGCTTTAAGGGCTTCGTTGTATTTTTTACGGCACTCGGGGCACCCTATCGAGTTGATATTAAGTTTTACGTTCAACCCGACCTTTTTAATTAAAGTATAAGCAATAAGTATAACCTCTGCATCGGCTTCAGCCCCGCTTGCTCCGTAGTATTCTACGCCGAATTGATGATGTTCGCGCAGTCTGCCCGCCTGCGGTCTTTCATAACGAAAAACAGGCGTTTCGTAATACATTTTTTGCGGCAGCGCGTTATTGAACAACCCATTCTCTATAAATGAACGAGCAACGCCCGCAGTACCCTCGCATTTGAGCGTAATGCTTCTGCCCGCTTTGTCGTTGAACGTATACATTTCCTTGTTTACAACGTCCGTAGTGTCGCCCACGCCGCGCAAAAACAATTCGGTATGCTCGAAAGTCGGCGTACGGATTTCTTTCAGACCGAAAACCCTTGCAACCTCTTTGAGTTTTTCTTCAACGTAATGCCATTTAAACGACTCGGACGGCAAGACGTCCTTTGTACCCTTAGGTATATTAATCATGGTTATTCCTCGGTTTATAAAATATATTTCTTAAGATCCTGATTACGAACGACCTCTTCAAGGTGCTCATCAACGTATTTTTTATCTATAACCACCTCGGTCACAGGATAATCGCCGCCTGCGTTAAACGATATATCGTCAAGCAGATTTTCCATAACGGTATGCAGTCTGCGCGCACCGATGTCTTCCGATCTTTCGTTGATAGCAGCCGAAATAGTTGCGATTTCATCGATGGCATCGTCGGTGAATATCAATTTGATATTATCCACCTCTAGCAGCGTGGTATACTGCAACGTGATAGCGTTCTTAGGTATTGTAAGAATATTCTTGAAATCTTCTTTGGTAAGACTGTTAAGTTCTACAAGCACGGGAAATCTTCCTTGCAATTCGGGGATCAGATCCTGCACCGAAGCGACATGGAACGCTCCTGCCGCAATAAATAAAATATAGTCGGTCTTTACCATACCGTATTTAGTCTGAACCGAACAACCTTCGACTATGGGAAGAATATCTCTTTGCACACCTTCGCGCGAAACATCCGGGCCGCTGTTTTTGTCCGATTTACCGGCGATTTTATCGATTTCGTCAATGAAGATTATGCCTTCCTGCTCGGCACGTCTTACGCCTTCGGCTACAACGGCATCTTCATCGATCAATTTATCCGCTTCTTCTTCGATAAAGAGTTTACGCGCCTCTTTTACCGTCATTTTTTTCTTTTTCTTCTTTTGCGGCATCATGTCACCGAACAAAGTTCCGATATTGATTTCCGCTCCGCCGGGCACAAGTTCCATAGGCTTAGGCAGATCTTTAACCTCTACCTCGACGATCATTTCGTCGTAAATTCCCGAAGTAATTCCGTCAAGAGCCTGATTCGGGTTGATTTCTTCAGCACCATCGGCTCTGTTTGTATTAAGTGCAGTGCAAACCGCCGTAGAAAGGCGTTTGACCGCGGTCTTTTCCGCCTTCGTCTGAACGTCGGCAAAGAACTCGTCGCGAACAAGCCTGATCGAACATTCGACAAGATCGCGAATCATAGATTCCACATCGCGACCGACATATCCGACCTCCGTATATTTCGTCGCTTCGACTTTTATAAACGGAGCTTTGACAAGTTTTGCAAGACGCCGCGCGATTTCGGTTTTACCTACGCCGGTAGGTCCTTTCATTATGATATTCTTAGGCGTAATTTCTTCCATTACGTCAAGAGGGAGTTTGCTCCTGCGGTAACGATTACGCAAAGCTACGGCAACCGCTTTTTTAGCTTTGTCCTGCCCGATAATATATTTATCCAACTCACTTACAATCTGTCTTGGGGTAAGATCCATAACGCCCTCCCTTAAATTTTCTCGACCGTTATATGGTCGTTTGTAAATACGCAGATTCTGCTTGCGATTTTTAATGATTTTTCCGCAATGGTCGCAGCATCGTAATCGGTCTCGTCAAATAAT
The DNA here is from genome assembly GCA_934247855.1 of uncultured Clostridia bacterium. GTDB lineage: Bacteria > Bacillota > Clostridia > Christensenellales > Borkfalkiaceae > HGM11416. Next base: position 9,227 of record CAKQKA010000051.1, read on the forward strand.
GCGCGTGCGGCAGATAAGGCATAATTCCCGCCGCTTCCGATAGCGCAAACATTTCCGTCAGGCTCTATTACTTCGCCCGTACCCGATAAAACAAGCATGGTGTTTTTATCGGCTACTATCATCATAGCCTCTAATTTCCTGGGCATTTTGTCGTTGCGCCAAAGTTCGGCAAGCTCTACCGCGCTGCGCGTCAAATTGCCCGAGTATTTATTGAGCATGCCCTCAAAACGTTCGGTAAGCGAAAACGCGTCGGAAACGCTTCCTGCAAAACCGATAATAACTTGCCCTCCGTAAATTCTTCTTACTTTAACTGCATTATTTTTGAAGACTACGCTTTCGCCCATAGTGACCTGTCCGTCACCTGCGATAGCTGTTTGTCCGTTTCTCGATACGGCACATATCGTCGTGCCATGAAATTCTATACTCATTATATTTACTCCGTTTTTTATCTGATTAATTGTGCGATTTTATCAGTTTCGCTGAGTGCGCGTTCGGCAAGCGCGCGCTTTTTTGCTTCTTTAGGAACTCTGCCTGCGGCGCCGAACGTAATCGGCGACAATATGCCGAAATTGGCGTTCATAGGCTGAAAATTTGAATTTTCGGTCGAAATGTAGCATGCAAGCGCGCCGAGAACTGTACGAGAATCCCAGTCGATTGGTTCCTTGCCCTCCAACTGCATGTCAAGATTGATCGCTGCGGCAAGCCCCGAAGCAGCACTTTCAACGTACCCTTCAACGCCCGTCATTTGTCCTGCAAAATATGTAAGCGGGCGATTTTTTAACTTGAAATATTTATCGAGCGACTGCGGCGCATTAACAAATGTGTTCTTGTGCATAACGCCATATCGCACGAATTCCGCATTTTTCAATGCGGGAAACATTGAAAAAACTCGTTTTTGCTCACCAAACAGCAAATTTGTCTGAAATCCGACAAGGTTGTACAGCGAGCCTTGCACGTTTTCCTTGCGGAGTTGCAAGCAAGCGTAAGCCCAACGCCCCGTCCGCGGATCGGTAAGACCTGCGGGCTTAAGCGGTCCGAAACGCAACGTATCTTTACCTCTTATAGCCATAACCTCTACAGGCATGCAACCTTCAAATACTTTTGAATTTTCAAAATCATGAAGTTTCGCACGCTCGGCGTGTATCAGCGCGTCGTAGAACGCCTCGTACGTTTCTTTATCCATCGGACAATTCAGATAATCGCCCGAACCCGGTTCGCCGTATCTGTCCGAAAAGAAAGCGTTATCGTAATCGATACTGTCCGCGGATACAATAGGCGCAGCTGCGTCGAAGAAATAAAATGCACCCGTTTCTTGTTTAATAAATTCGCAAAGCGCGTCGGTCGTCAAAGGACCGGTAGCAACTATTGTCGGAACCGAAAAATCGATTTCAGTTATTTCCTCGCATAAAAACGTTACGTTCGGCAACGCTTTAAGTTTTTTCGTCACCAAAGCGGCAAATTTATCGCGATCGACAGCCAATGCGTTACCCGCCGGAACACGCGTTTCGTCGGCGCAAGGAATGATCGTACTGCCAAGTCTGCGCATTTCCTCTTTTAAAAGTCCGCATGCATTGCCGTAAACATCATCCGACTTTAACGAATTAGAACATACCAGTTCGCAAAAATTTTCGCTGTTGTGCGCAGGCGTATACTTTTTAGGTTTTATATCGACAAGTTCAACCTCGTAGCCCTTGCCGGCAAGATAGAAAGCGGCTTCGCATCCGGCAAGCCCGCCTCCTATTATCCGTACTTTATTCTTTGTCATTTTTAATAGAGAAGTCGCAATCTTTGTTCGAGCAACGTTTAGTCTTACCGTCTTTTGAATAGACGAGGAACTTGCCGCACTTCGGGCAAAGTTCGCCCGTGGGCATATCCCAGCTCATAAACGTGCATTCGGGATACGACGAGCAACCGTAAAAAGTCTTACCCGCGCGGGATGTCATCTTACGCGTAGGTTTATGACACACGGGGCAAATTCCGGCCTCTTCGGTAATACTCTTTGTGTTTTTGCAAGCCGTGCAATACAAATACTTACCGAATTTACCCTTTTTGACGACCATATCTCCGCCGCATTTTTCGCATTTTTCGGTAGTCGTCTCTTCGTCGATAGGTTTAACAAACGTACATTTCGGGTAATTCGGGCAAGCCAAGAATTTACCGTACTTGCCTGTTTTTACTATCATCTTCGCACCGCATTTTTCGCAAAGCACGTCGGATTCTTCAATGTTTTCCGATCTGATATTCGAACACTCCGGATAGTTCGAGCAAGCAAGATATTTACCGTATCTGCCGGTCTTCCTTATCATCTTCGCGCCGCATTTTTCGCAAATAATATCGGTCATTTCGTCGCCGTCGGAATTTGCTTTTGCCAACTGATCCGCAAAATGCGGATAGAAATCGCCGATAAGCTGATGCCAATCCTTCCCGCCGTTTTCGATACCGTCAAGCTTATCTTCCATTCCTGCAGTAAAGCCTACGTCCATAATATCGGGGAAGTATTTAACCAGTATGTCCGTCATTTTAAAGGCTATCTCGGTAGGAATAATAAACTTGCCTTCTTTAGTCGTGTATTTACGCTTGGAAAGCACGGAAATAATCGAGGCATAAGTCGACGGTCTGCCGATCCCCTTGTCTTCCATCGCCTTAACCAAAGACGCATCCGTATAACGCACAGGCGGTTTAGTGAATTTTTGTTCGCTTTCGATCTTAACCGTACGCAAAAGATCACCGTTATTCAGTTCGGGAAGATGTTTATTCTCCGTTCCTTCTTCATCGTCTTTTTTGTAATCGTCATATACAGCGGTGTAACCTTTGAATACAACCGTTTTACCGCTGGTTGTAAATGTATAGCCACTGTTCTCGACTTCTATTTTTACTTGATTATACACAGCTTCCGCC
>CAKQKA010000052.1 GCA_934247855.1 uncultured Clostridia bacterium
CTTATTTTATTGCAGATACTTCTTACTTTTTCGCTGGCGAGCGCGCTGGGCGAAACGTTCATTTATTCACAGGTTTTATCCACAATCTTTTCGGTTGCGGTGTTGCTTTATATGCTGAATAAGGACGAGCCTGCGGCACACAAACTGGTCTGGGCGGTAGTGCTTACGGTACTGCCCGTTTTCGGCGCGATTATTTATTGCATGTTCGGCAACCCTCAGCAAACGCGTAAGGCAAAAAAGCGTTTTTCGGCGGTAAACAAAGAAGCGGCGTTGTTCTTAAAATACGACGAATTAACGATGAAAAAACTCGAAGAAACATCCGAAGAAGGCGCGTCACTTGCAAAATATCTTGATAAGGTTTGCAATATCCCGCCGTATAAAAACTCCGGCAGCAAATATTACCCGAGCGGCGAGGCGTTTTTTGCCGACCTGCTTTCCGATATAGAGAAGGCAAAGCGATACATTTTTCTTGAATATTTTATAATCACTCCGGGCGAAATATGGAACAAAATTCACAACGCTCTCGTGAATAGAGCAATGGCGGGCGTTGACGTATATATAATGTACGACGATATAGGAAGCATGAAAAAAACGCCCGCTAAATTCGACGCGGAAATACGAAAGGAGGGCATAAACTGTTTTAAGTTCAACAAGATATCGCCCATTCCCACAACTCTGCACAACAACCGCGACCACCGTAAAATTGCGGTTATCGACGGAAAAATCGCATATACCGGCGGCGTGAATATAGCCGACGAGTACGCAAACATAGAAAAACCGTTCGGACACTGGAAAGACAGCGCGATAAGAATAAGCGGCGAAGCCGTGGACGGGTTCGTGTTTATGTTCACACAGCTGTACAACATATTCGCAACCGAACCGCTCGATCCGGCCGACTTTCTCGCTGCGCACGAGCATATTGCGGACGACGGATTCATTCAACCTTACGGCGACGGACCGAAACCCATGTATAACGACTATATAGGAAAAAATCTCTATCTCGGCATAATCAACTCGGCTAAAAAATATCTATATATCGCAACGCCCTATCTTATTTGCGGGTACGAGGTGGAAGAAGCTATGATTTTCGCGGCGAAACGCGGCGTTGACGTGCGGATTATTACCCCGCATATACCCGACAAGAAAACCGTTTTTACCATGACACGCTCGTCTTACGCCAAACTGATTGACGGCGGAGTGAAAATTTACGAGTACGCACCGGGGTTCATTCATTCTAAAATAGTGGTCGCGGACGACGAACTTGCCGTTATAGGCACGGTCAATTTCGATTACCGCAGTTTTGTGCACCATTATGAGTGCGGCACGCTGATTTGCAAAGCCGCCTGCATCAAAGATATCAAAGAGGATGTATTGAGCACTTGCTTAAAAGAAGGCATTATGCAGACCAAAGAGAGCGCGAAACTCAATTTCCGCGAGAAAATCGTCAAGACCGTGTGCGGTTTATTTACGCCCATGCTGTAAAAAACAAAAAAATAAAAACTTTTTTGCAAAAAAGTATATACAAACCGAAAAAAATATGTTACAATGTAGTTATAGAAAAAGCGAGGGCATAAGCTCGCCGCCTTTTCTAAGCAAAAATCGCGACGGATATACCGTTGACGCGGTAAATTTTAAAACGGAGGTAAAAACTGATGGCATTCAAAATTAACGATACATGCTTGTCTTGCGGAAGCTGCGCGGCTAACTGCCCCGTAAACGCTATCTCTGAGGGAGACACTCAGTACAACATTGACGCCGACGTCTGCATTTCTTGCGGAAGTTGTGCTGCTAACTGCCCTGTTGGCGCGATTAGTGAAGAATAATCTATAAAAAGCATTGAACGCTTTTGTTTTTTTCATGGAGTGAGGGCCGCAGGTAACACTGCGGTCCTTATTCTTTATTTTTACCCACAGGTGACCGAGTTAGAACACCATCACCACTGGCTAAGCGCAAATAATTATTTGCGGTATTTACACGCGTTATTTTTTTGCGGGCGCAGATAATTTTTTTGCGGGTGCGAATAATTAGCCCGCCCTTTCGCATATACATTATCATAGCAATATGCGGGAGGAATATCAGTGATAAATAATACCTCGGACAGAACCGATTGTTTTAAAGTTTTTACGTCAAGCCCGATCTCTTATACTTTTACCACAAGCGGCGACGGAACGATCAAAGACGTGCGCGCTTCGGTTAAAACTCAAAGCGTAAAGACCGCGCCCGGCGAATGTAAAGTTACCGCCCACGCCCTGTTTACCGTTATTTCCGAAAACGACGACGGATTGTATCAGGAAGAAAACCTCGTTACTTTCGACGTTGGATTCAAGGACGAAAGAATTTCGGATAATTCGCCCGTCCGCGTGCTTCATACTATAACCGACGTTAAGTTCGCGGCGAACGGCGACGACTACCTTATCAGCGCGATAATCGACTCCGAGGCGGACTTTTTCAGTTTTGAACCTGTAAGTTTCCGCGGCGAAATAGAGGACGCTATCGTTAAAACTCAGCAGATAGACGGACTTGTAAAACTTTCGACTTTCAGCGAAGTAAGCGATTTCGACGGCGAAAAAGAATGTTCGTTCGAAATTAAAACCATGCTTTGTCACGACGAATGCGTAAGAATAACGTCTTGCGGAGCGAGCGTAAACCAAGTTTACGCCGCGGGTGAAATTATTTCCGAATTTCTTGTAACCTCGCGCAGGGGCGAATTTATAAGGGAAACTCTCGTCGTGCCGTTCAGATTCGAGAGCGATTGCGAGGACTGCCTGCCCGAAAACAAAGTAACCGTCAGTGCGGACATGGTAAACTCCGCTTATACCGTAGAAAACGACGAACGCCGCGCGGTAGTTTCAGGCGCTTTCACCGTCAATTTTACATTCAATGTGTTTAAAAATTGCAGCTTTACCGTTGTTGAAGACGCTTTTTCGCAAAAATGCGAGCTTTCGCTTGTGCGCGACGATATACTGCTTACAGCCGACGTCGGCACGCGCGAACTTAAATATAAATGTTTCGGCGAGGCAAGTTCGGATAAAGGCGACGATTACGTTGCCGGCGTTACCGCTTTTGCCGTTTATGCGTTCGATTACAACAAAGACGGCGACACGTTAAACCTTAGCGGTGTGATAAAAGCCGATTTGCTTGTAAGAAATAAAGAAGGCACGCTGCGTAAATCACAAGCCGAACTGCCCTTTACCTGCGCTTTCGATTACGACGGAGCACCCGTAAGCGTGGCGGTTGCAATTACGCATTTTACCGCGAAAGACCTTGACGGCAAATGCGTTGTCGAATGTGAATTGCTTTTCGATACGCAATATTATATAAACAAAAAATATACGGTCGTTGTGGATGCCACAGCGGGCGAACCGAGAAAACAGGACGATTCGGCTGTAAGAATTATCTTCGTTAAAAAAGGCGACGACTGCTGGTCGGTTTGCAAAAAAGCCTGCGTTTCGGAAAACGATTTATTAAAGCAAAACCCCGATCTTACGTTCCCCGCGGAGAAAGATTCGGGCATCGTAATCTACAATAAAATGTAATTTTTCACGTGAAAAAAAGTGAAATAAATCGGCGATAACCGACCTATAGAGGACTTTTTTGATTATGAGAACAAAAGAAAAAGCATACGCCAAACTTAACCTTGCGCTGAAAGTGGGCGACAAAAAAAACGGGTTCCACGAGCTTGACGGCATTGCCGTTACCGTGGATTTATACGACACCGTAATAGTCGAAACCCGCCGTGACGACAAGATTGTTTTAAAGCCCGAGGGGTTACGGGAGTATGTTTATAACTGTACCCCGACGCTTGACAACGCATACAAAACGGCGCAGGCGTTTTGCGAAAAATACTCCGTGGGCGGCGTAAACATAACGGTTAAAAAAAATATTCCTTTAAGCGGCGGAATGGGCGGTTCGTCCACCGACGCGGCGGCGGTGCTGCGCGCAATGGCAAGACTTTATAAAATCGACGACGATCTTACTCCGCTTGCCAACGAATCCGGCAGCGATACCGCATATCTGCTCAGCGGCGGGTTTGCTCGGCTTAAAGGGCGCGGCGAAATAATTACGCCGCTTGCCGTTAAACCGATTCTGCACTTTACCTCCCTCTACCCGGATTGCGGAGTAAACACCGCCGATTGTTTTAAAGAGTTCGACAATTCAAGCAAAAGCGTGCTTGAAACAGAAGATATAGACAAATTGCAAAACTATTTATGCTCGCTTGAAAACTATTACGATTTCGACGAATTTGCCAAAAATCTTTGTTCCTGCAAAAACGATTTGTTTAAGGCGGCTAAAACTATCGAACCGTCCGTAGAAAAAGCGTTCGATGCGGTAAACGGTCTCACCCCGTCGGTTACGTTTATGACGGGCAGCGGCAGTACCGTTTGCGGCATCTTCCCCACCGAAGAATTAGCGCATTGGGCGACCGACAAACTAAAACGCTCGGGGTTCAACGCCGAATATCTCTATTCGATCAATAACTGCAAGTTCAAAAAATAGTTTTCTTCAATACTTAAAAACGCCGACAAGTCGACCTATAGGTCGATTATCGGCATATACAAAAAGACTTTCCCGAAAGGAAAGCCTTTTTGTTTTTTTATGAAATAGTTCTTGTCGTTTTACGGTATACATATATTTTTAGGGTTTAGATGCAAGCATGACGAGGCTCTTTGGTGATTGCAGGACTGAATAGACCTTATCGGTCATTCAGGTCTGCAAGCGCCAATAGAAACAAAGTCAGGCGCCGTAGATAAGCCCTAAAAAAAAATTTATTTTTTGAGCCACACCATCAGCACCGCTATATCGGCAGGGTTGACGCCCGAAATGCGACCTGCCTGACCTAAGTTGAGCGGGCGCACGGCGTCCAGTTTTTGGCGCGCTTCCAAACGCAACCCCTCGATAGAAAAATAATCGATATCGGGCGGAAGGCGTTTTTCTTCGAGTCTGGAGGCTTTTTCGATCTCTTTGTTCTCTTTTTCGAGATAACCGGCATAACGAATCTCTGTTTCCGCGCTTTCGAGAAGATCCCACGGATATTCATCCAACACGCCGAACTCGCTATTTATTTCCGCAATGGTTATACCGCGCGAGATAAGCGACGCATACGAAAATGCGTTTTGCGGAGGATTGCCGCCGTGCCTTAAAATTATGCCCTCTACCTCTTTAGGCGGGTGCAGTTTATTAAGTTCTTCAAACAAGCGGTCGCGCAATGCGCATTTATTCTTGAAAACCTCGTAACGACGATCGTCTACAAGCCCGACTTTTCTTCCTATCTCGGTAAGGCGGAAATCGGCGTTGTCCTGCCGCAAATAAATGCGGTGTTCCGCGCGCGAGGTCATCATACGATACGGCTCGTTAGTGCCTTTTGTAACAAGATCGTCTATAAGTACGCCGATATATGCCTGATCGCGCTTTAAAACGAGTTGCTCTTCGCCGCGCATTTCAAGCGACGCGTTAAGCCCCGCAATCAAGCCCTGAGCCGCAGCCTCTTCGTAACCGCTGGTGCCGTTGATCTGCCCTGCGCAAAACAAACCCTTGATTTTTTTAAATTCCAACGCGGGGGTTAACTGCAAACTGTCTATACAATCGTATTCGATAGCGTAAGCATAGCGCATGATTTCGCAATGCTCAAGCCCCTTTATCGAATGATAAATCTCTTCCTGCACGTCATGCGGGAGCGAGGTCGAAAGCCCCTGCGCGTAAATCTCGTCCGTATCGCCGCCCTCGGGCTCTAAAAATACCTGATGCCGTTCTTTATCGGCAAATCTTTCCACCTTTGTTTCGATTGACGGGCAATATCTCGGACCCGTACCCGTGATTATTCCGTTGTATAACGGCGAGCGGTCAAGGTTGTTGCGAATGATTTCGTGCGTTCTCGGGTTTGTATAGGTAAGATAGCACGGCGTTTGCTTTTCGGGCACTTGCGGCGACAAAAACGAAAACGGATATACGTTCGTTTCGCCGTCCTGCCGTTCGAGTACGGAAAAATCTATCGTTCTGCCGTCGATTCTTGCGGGCGTACCCGTTTTGAACCGACGAATCGTAAAGCCGAGTTTTATAAGACTTTCGGTAAGTTTTGTTGCTGGTGCAAACCCCGAAGGTCCTGCGTTTTGCGACCATTCGCCCGCAAGCACGGTGCTGTTTAAGTACACGCCCGTGCACAGCACTACGGTTTTAGCCTTTAAGATACTGCCATAAGTGGTTCTGACTCCGCAAACAGCGCCGTTTTCGGTAAGAATTTCGGAAACCTCGCACTGAACGATGTGCAGATTTTCGGTTTGTTCGAGTACCTGCTTCATCGTGCGGTGATAGAGATTTTTATCGGCTTGCGCACGGAGCGACTGCACCGCCGCGCCTTTTCCGCGGTTGAGCATTTTTATTTGCATCATGGTCTTATCCGCGACGATGCCCATTTCGCCGCCGAGAGCGTCAAGCTCCCTGACAAGGTGCCCTTTCGCCGTGCCGCCGATCGACGGATTGCACGCCATAAATGCTATATTATCGAGATTTAACGTTACGAGCGCAACCGAAAAACCCGTTCTTGCAAGAGCGAGCGCGGCTTCGCAACCGGCATGCCCCGACCCCACTACAACGGAATCGTAAACGCCTTTTACAAAAGATGTGTTCATTTTTCTATGCTCATTTTTTCAGTATGAGATTTTTAAGGTCGTTAACTTCGGTGGCAACCCGCGGATCGGTCTGGATAAGATCGGCGATTTTATCGCGCGCGTGCATGACGGTGGTGTGATCCCTGCCGCCGACCGCCTGCCCGATTGTTACCAGCGGAATAGACATAAGGTCGTTTATAAGATAAATGCAAATTTGCCGCGGTTCGACAAGTTCTTTGTTCTTCTTTTTGCCAAGCAGGTCGCTCTTCGATACGTTATAAAACTGACAAACGGTGTTGATAATGTTCGTCGTCGTCATAACCTCTTTGTTTTCGCTGTTGACCGCCTGTTTCAACGCTTCCATCGCAAGCGAAATTGTAATAGGTTCTTCGTGCAAAAGCGAAGCGAAAATTACCTTGTTCAAAAGACCTTCGAGCGAACGTACGTCGTCGCCGCTGTTTTCGGCAAGATAGGTTGCGACTTCGTTATTGAGTATGTATTTGCGCTCTTCTGCTTTGCGCTGCAAAATAGCGATTTTGGTTTCGATATCGGGCGGCAGCACCTGCGCCATAAGTCCGCCCTCGAAACGCGTTTTTAGTCTTTCGGAAAGCGGTTCGATTGCCGCGGGATGGCAGTCCGCCGACAAAATAATTTGTTTATCCTGCGAGTAAAGTTCGTTGAACGTGTGGAAAAATTCTTCCTGCGTGGCTTCTTTATTGGCTAAAAACTGCACGTCGTCGATAATCAGCACGTCCACGTTGCGGTAGCGGTTGCGAAATTCCTGCGCCGCCGCCGACGAGCCTTTGCCCTGACGAATTATGGTTATAAGATCGTTGGTGAACTTTTCGCAAGTGGCGTAAAGCACGACCGTAGCAGGATTCTGAGCCTTGACGAAATTTGCGATTGCGTGCATGATATGCGTTTTACCCAGCCCCGTGCCACCGTAAATAAACAGCGGGTTGTAATTCCTGCCGGGATCTTCGGCAACGGCTTTTGCCGCCGAATACAAAAACTTGTTCGACGAGCCGACCACGAACGAATCGAAAGTATATTTAGGATTGATTTCGGTTGAACCTTCCAGAAACGAACCGCCCTCGCCCGTATCCGATTTAAGATAATCGGCGTCGGAAGTACCCACCGTCAGTTTTACCGCATTTACGCCCGTTTCGGCAAGGTCCAAAGCCTGAAGAATCTTTTCGAGAAGACGCGAAGAAATCTCTTTTGCGTAAAGTTCGGTAGGCACGTTCAGCACGATTTTTCTGCCGATAAGGTCTGTTGCCTTGATTTTTTCGATATAGGTGGAGTAAGATATCGAACTGATTCGGGTTTTTAAAACTTCTAACGCTTTATTCCACAATATTTCGTAATTTTCCATCTCGTTTCCTCGTGTAAATATAAAAAGTAAACCATGCGGTATTGACTTATTTGTGTTTTTTTTGTATAATGATTCAAGACTTGCGGCTGACGCGCACAGGGCTCAATAGTTGCGTTGTGATTATTGGTGATTTCGCGCTTTTACGGCGGCGAAAAACTTACGGCGCGAACGCCCGCCGAGGGTACTCGTTACACATAACCGCGTTTTGCGGCGTACTACCATTATATAGCAACGCCGTTCAAAATGCAAGGATATAATGTCAATCTTATTTAATTTTTAAACCATGTATATAGGAACGCTCAATCTTACAAACTACCGCAATTACGTTCGGGAAACCTTCGATTTCGTTCAGGGCATCAACGTAATATCCGGCAATAACGCGCAGGGCAAAACAAACGCCGCGGAAGCCTTGTTCTATCTTTGCACAGGCTGGTCGCCTCGAGTCACGCGCGATAAACAGGTGGTGAACGAAAATGCCGACGGTGCACATATAGAAGCCTCGGCTTTTTCCGCGCTCGGTAAGGTCAGCGTTTCGGTTGATTTTTCGCTTACAGAAAGCAAAAAAATATGCGTGAACGGCGTGCCCGTGCAAAAAACGGGCGAACTGCTCGGCAATATCAATTCGGTAATGTTCGACCCGCAGCAACTTAAACTCGTGCAGGAAAGCCCCGAAGATCGGCGGCGGTTTATGGACCTTGCGCTTTCGCAAACCGACCGCAAGTATTTTTACGCGCTGCAAAAGTACCGCAAAATCCTGCAACAACGCAACGTTTTACTTAAAAATCCCGACAAAGAGCTCGCGCTTTCGACCCTGCCCGTGTGGGACGAGCAGTTATCCACGGTTGCGGCTGAAATAATTTTTGCACGCAACGCCTTCTTGAAAGAACTTAAACCTATTTGCGAAAAGGCACATGCCGACATTACGGGCGGGCAGGAAAAACTGGACGTTCTGTCGGAAAGCAAGTTCGACGGCGAACGCGAAGAGATTAAAACCGCGATTAAAGAAAGTTACCTTGCCAACATGGAAAAAGATATCGAACTCGGTTACACGACGACAGGTCCGCACCGCGACGATATCAAGATAAAAATCAACGGTTTCGACGCGAGAATCTACGGCTCGCAAGGGCAACAGCGCACGGCGGCATTGTCATTAAAGCTCGGTGAGCTCGGCGTTTTTAAAAATCGGTTCGGCGAATACCCCGTTTTGATTTTGGACGACGCGATGAGCGAGCTTGACAAAGCGAGAAAAGAACGACTTTTGGGCATGCTTATCGGCGTGCAAACCATTATTACTTGTACGGACGCTGAAATTCTGCCCGAAGCGGACAGAAAATTTGTGGTTAAAGACGGTAAAATAATCGAAAAATATTAAATCCGTTTTCTGAATTTATGAGTGACTTTATTCGTGAAATAAGCCTTATCGGGCAGGAAAAATTTGATAAACTAAAAAATTCCGCGGTTGCCGTTTTCGGACTGGGCGGAGTTGGTTCGTTCGTCGTCGAAGGGCTTGCGCGGGCGGGCGTCGGAAAGCTCTTAATATGCGATAACGATACTATAGCCCCACATAATGTAAATCGTCAGCTGTTTGCGCTGCGCTCCACGGTGGGCAAATTAAAGACCAAAGTCGCGGCAAAACGCCTTGTCGATATCAACGAAAATATCGTTATCGACCAAAGAGCATGCTACTACGACGCGCAGACCGCCGACGAGTTTAAACTTTCCGATTTCGACTACGTTGCCGACTGCATCGACTCGGTTACTTCAAAACTGTTGCTTGCCGAAAACGCGACCGCCGCGGGCGTGCCGATTATCTCATGCATGGGCACGGGCAACAAACTTTATCAGGATTTCAAGGTTGCCGATATCTATAAAACAACCGATTGTCCGCTTGCCAAAGTTATGCGGCGCGAGCTGAAAAAACGCGGAGTTTCCGCGCTGAAAGTGGTTTATTCCAAAGAACCGCCGAGAAAACCGCTTTTGGATATCGAAAGCAACAAACGGCAAACGCCTGCAAGCATTTCATTCGTTCCGCCCACCGCAGGGCTTATAATCGCGGGCGAAATAATCAGAAACCTTATCGGCGAGTAATATTTTATCGGCGATATTGAACATATAGAATAAATCGACTACAATCAAAAGAGATTAAAGCGAGGAAGTTATGGAAAAAAGAGTAATGGATTTTACGCCGTTTTTGCACGGCGACGAAAAAGTACTTACCAAACAACGTGCGGAAAAGAGCAACGGCGTGTTCGTTGAACTTGCGATTTGCTTTATTTTGCTTCTTGCAAGCATTTCGGCGCACTGCTTTTTGCTGGGCGCCGTTTCGAGGATCAACTCGGTGATGAAAGATTCTACCGCATACATGTTCGTGCTGGCGGCGTCGCTGTTTATAAGCATTGTGCCGTTCGGCGCCTGGATGTTCTCTATTATGAAGCGTATTTCGCCGCTAAGCGATAAGTGGTACGCCATAACAAACAAACGTATAGCCGTTATCGGCGGTACAAAGCCTGTAAACGTTACATACCTCGATTTTTCGGACGTGACTTCGGTTACGCTCGGCAACAATAAAGTCATAGTGAAGTTCGGCGAAGAAAAACTCGTGCTCGGCGGACTTGCCGAAGCCGACGCGGAAATTATTTACGACGTACTGGAAAAAACGCTCTTCCCGGAAACGCTCAAAACCGAAAATGTTTTTGCCGAAAGGCCCGAAACGACGACCGGATCGAGCACGCAGAATACCGAAAGCACCGACGACGAGGGGAACGAGTTAATCGACGAATCAATCGCGGACGGCGAAACGCCCGATGCAGAAAGTTCGGAAAACGAACCCGTTGCCGAAACCGGCTCCGCAGCCGAAAACCCGACGGATGAAACCGTCAATCAGGACGAAAAACTTTCCGAAGAAGAGAGTGCGAGCGAATCGGCGAGCAAAGTAAAAAGCGAAAACGAAGCCGAAAAAGCAGAAAACCAATCGGCTCCCGACGCAGGTCAAGAACAACAACACTGAAGAGTAAAACGGAGAAACAGAAAATATGCAAAACAAACAGGTTAAAAAAGTCCCCGAACAGGAAACCGTAACGATTGAAACCACACCCAAGTGTTATTATCCCAATCTTGAATACAACAAATCGAAAAAAATCAAATTTTTCTCGTTGTTCGTGCTGCTCGTAGTGTGTATGGGTTTGTTTATAGGCGCAATGGCGGTACGAAGCGAATGGATGGGCATCGTCCTGATCGCCGTGTTATTGCTCTTTATCGGCATGCTTTTGCCGTCGGTTATCAAAGGCTACCCCACAAAACCGGGCGTTCCCGAAATAACGATTTACGGACACGACGTAACCGCCCGCAATAAACAACTCCGCTCGAACGATATCGAAAAAGTTGTCGCAACCGTTCTTTTGAACCCCGTAAGCAAAGTTAAAAGCGAAAACGAAGCCTTCGTAAAGGAATTTGCGAGCACTTTTCCGGAAGAACCGTGTTTCGGCACGCTCGATATCTATCTTAAACCCGGGCCCAAAGTCAAAAAAGGCGAAACGATTTATCTTACAGTGGACGACGTACTTTCCGCTACCGTAGATCTTGTTAACGCAGGCGTTAAACATTATAATATCTTTTTCTCGCTTAAAAAGATTTACGAGCAGGCGGGATTCTCGCTCACTAAAAACGAAAAGAAAACGGCTAAACTTTCAGACGTAAGCGAAAAAGAACGCCGCAAACAAATATTGTAACAAGGAATAAAATTATTGTAACAAGGGATAAAATGACCGATTTTCAATCTGAAGTTCTTAACGCGGTAAAGCTGATTCCCGAAGGCAAAGTATCGACTTACGGTGCTATAGCCCTACATTTAGGCAAGCCGAAAGCCTCGCGCGCGGTGGGTAACGCATTACATAATAACCCTACGCCGATTATCGTTCCCTGCCACCGAGTAGTTAACGGACAAGGAAAACTCGCCAAAAATTTCGGTTTCGGCGGCACGAAAGCGCAGGCGGAACGACTTAGAGCAGAAGGCGTTATCGTTTTTGACGACAGAGTCGATCTTTACGAGTTCGGCTG
>CAKQKA010000053.1 GCA_934247855.1 uncultured Clostridia bacterium
GCGAAAATTCTTTTAAAGAAAATCCGCCCGTATTTCCATGTTCGGTTTTATCGTATTTCATCGATATGCGCTTTAAGTTTATCGGCTAAATTTTTATCACGCAAAGCAAAATCCATGTTCGCCTGCAGATAACCGTATACGTCGCCCATATCGTACCTTGCGCCCTCGAACGCATAAGCGATAACTCCGCGCCTTTCGATTTCGTATCTGAATGCGTCCGTAAGCTGGTATTCATTGTTTTTGCCCGGCTTTAAATTATGCAATATTTCAAAAATATCGCTATTGAATATGTATCTGCCGAGCGGAGCAAGATCGCTTTTTGCCGTGCCGGGATCGGGTTTTTCGGTAATGGCGGTGGCGTTGTAAATGCGCCCGTCCTGTTTATCGAACTCAACGGAAGCATACTTGAAAACATTGTCGAAACCGACGTTTTTAACGCCGATAGTCGTCTTTCCTGTTTTTGCGTAAACTTCGGATAACTGACCTATAACAGGTTTTTCGGAAAGCATAACGTCGTCGCCGAACATTACGGCGAACGGTTCGTTACCGATATACTTTTCGGCACACAACACGGCACTTGCCGTACCCGTCTGTTTTTCCTGAACGATATACGTAATCTTTGCCATATCGCTAAGTCTGCGGACTTCTTCAAGACGTTTAACGTCGCCGCATTTTTCAAGATGCGCTTCAAGTTCGATTGACGGCGAAAAATGCGCCTCGATAATATCCTTATGCTGACCTATTACAAGGTAAATTTCCTCTATTCCCGCGGCAACCGCCTCTTCAACCACCACCTGCACGGCGGGACGATTGACTATGGGCAGCATTGCCTTGGGAACAGCTTTGGTAAAAGGAAGAAATCTTGTGCCGTAACCCGCTACGGGGATAACGGCTTTGTTGATTTTTTGCATCATTCTCCTGAGATTTTGCGAAAAATCCCAAAGGACTTTCCGCAAAACCCGTATTTATCATTGTTTTTTATTCGGTACACCGTCAATAAATCAGATATAACCTTATTCAATTATATTCAAGTTCCTTATCGAACGTGATAAAACTCCGATTGTTCGGCTGAAAATCGTTTGCGCGAACGACAAACGAATTTCTGTTTGCTTTAACAAACTTACTTTGTGCCGAAAAGTCTGTCGCCCGCGTCGCCGAGACCGGGAACAATATAGGCGTTTTCGTTAAGTTTTTCGTCTAACGAAGCGACGAAAATTTCTACGTCGGGGTGAATTTTCTGAACGGCTTCCACGCCCTCGGGTGCGGCGATGAGGTTCATAAGTTTAATGTCCTTGCAACCCCTCGTCTTTAATGCCGATATAGCCGCAATCGCGCTGCCGCCAGTGGCAAGCATAGGATCGACTACGATAAGAGTTCTCTCCTGCGCGTCGACGGGAAGTTTGCAATAATACTCGATCGGCTGATGCGTTTCGGGATCACGGTAAAGACCGATATGACCTACTTTTGCGTTGGGAACAAGCGTTAAAATTCCGTTGACCATTCCGAGCCCTGCGCGCAAGATGGGGATTACACCGATGCTTCTGCCCGCAACGACTTTACTCTTCGTCTTACAAATAGGCGTTTCGATTTCAACCTCTTCGAGAGGAAGATTGCGGGTTACTTCATACGCCATGAGCAAAGAAATTTCATCGACAAGATCTCTGAAATCTTTCGTGTTGGTTTCTTTCTTTCTGATGTTGGTGACTTTGTGTTGGATAAGTGGGTGATTGAGTACGTGGAAGTTAGTTGTGTTCATTGCTTTTTATCTCCCTTTAAAATTTGTGAATTTATAAACGATTATCAACGCAAAAACATAGATAATCGACCTATAGGCGCACTTTTGCGTAAGTTCCGATTCTTTGTCAAAAAACTTATAAAGCGCGCGATATATACTACTCTTCGTTTTCTATATCCGTGATTTTGTTAAGACGGCGCAGATGTCTGCCGCCCTCGAACGGTGCGTCGATATAAGTATCTACAATACGCTTGGCAAGATCGATACCGAGAACGCGCGCGCCGAGGCAAAGTATGTTGGAATTGTTGTGCCGCCTTGTCATTTCGGCGGAGTAACAGTCGCTGCATAAAGACGCGCGTATGCCCTTGAACTTGTTCGCAGCGATACTCATTCCAACGCCCGTACCGCAGATTAAAATGCCTAAATCGGCTTGTTTTTCTTGAATCCTTTTTGCGACCGCTTTCGCGTAATCGGGGTAATCGACCGATTTGTCGTCATCGCACCCTACGTTCTCTACCTCGATGCCCATCGCCGTAAGATGCTCGGCAATTATTTTTTTGTATTCGGTGCCGGCATGGTCGTTTCCGATAGCTATTCTCATTCTGTTTTCGCCTCCCGAGTTAATAAATCTTTTATTTTGGTACAAGCCGAGAGTAGTACTTTGGCACATTCGTCATATGCCGACTGCTCCAAGCCGTACGGATCGGGTATATCGCCCGAACCTGTCAATTCGTTAATCGTGTATACGTTGTCGAACCCGACAAAGCGACTTTTGTGTGCTTCCGTCATACAAATGACGGCATTTTGTTTGCGACATAAATCGGCGGTTGCGGTGTGCGCTTTATAACGCCTGACCGTTATGCCTAAATTTTTCAATGCTGCTTTTGCCTTTGGGTTAATGCCCTCTTCTTCGCACGATAAGCCCCCGGACGATACTTTTATATCTTCCACGCCCGACTTTTTGAGCAAATCTTTTAAAATGTATTCAGCCATCGGACTGCGACAGGTGTTACCCGTACACACAAACATTATTTTTCTCATTTTTCTTTATAAAACGCTTTTGAATATCTGTTGTTTACACTCATCATAAGTTCGTTTGCTATATCGAGCTTAAAACCGATAATCAAATCGTATTTTTCCCCTTCGCGCAACATTTCGTAAAGGTTTGCAGCCATTTCTTCCGCGGTGTACCCCAGCAGCAGCGAATTGCGATCGCCGATTTTGCCAATCATACCGCCGTCAACCAAAAACACGGGTTTTTTGCCCGATTTTGCTTGTTCGTCGTAAAAATTCAGGGCTTTATCGACCTCGGTTCTTTCAAACAACGCCGTTTCGCACGAAGGACAGTAATGCCTGTATTTCATACCCGGCGATTTTGTTTTGCCGACCGTGTTTTCGTCTGCATACAGACATTCGCCGCATACTTTTGCGACCATTTCGGCGGTAACAAGACCTTTTCTGAGTATTACGGGAACTTCGCCCGTAGCGTCGAGTACGGTACTTTCTATGCCGCCGACCGAACGCCCGCCGTCAAGAATAAGCGGAATTTTTCCGTTGAAATCGTTATACACATGCATTGCCGTAACGGGGCTTACATGCTTTGAAATATTAGCCGACGGAGCGGCTATGGGTTCGTTTACATATCTTAAAAATTCCTGTGCCGCCCGACTTTGAGGAACGCGGATAGCCACGGTATTAAGCCCGCACGATACAAGCGGAGAAACCTTGCCCTTGCTTTTATATACGATAGTCAACGGACCGGGAAGAAAAGCATTCCTCAGTTTTTCGGCGTAACCGCCCGAATATTCCACGAGCGACGAAACGTCGTAATCTTTATGAACGTGGACGATAAGCGGGTTATCGGACGGTCTGCCCTTTACCTCATACACCTTTTTTATTGCTTCATCGTCAAACGCAAGAGCGCCCAAACCGTAAACCGTTTCCGTCGGAAAAGCCACAAGCTCGCCCGCTCTTATCAGCTTGTCGGCAAGCGATAAAGACTCTTTGTCTATTTTTTTTATCAGCGTTTCCATTATTTTGCCTTAAAAATATGTTTATATCAGTTATTAAAACCGAACGAAAATCGCACGATTTTATCAATCAAAGAGTATATCGCCGGAATCGCCGGAATTATCTTCGTCTTTTTTGCCTGCATCCGAGCCGCCACCATCAACCGGTTTTAAATCCTCGCCGCCGTAAAAACCGCCGTCTTCGCTATCGTCCGAAAAAACAACGCTGTCCGGCAGCCCCGATTCAATCTGATCGAGATTGCCTTTTGGCTGTTTTTCTTCTCGTTCGTCCTCTTCTTCGCGCGGTTCATAACCGCCGTCGGGCGTACCCTGATAATTGGTGTAATTGACGAATTTTGAATACGCGCCTTTAAACAACAGTTTTGCCGAGCCGCGGTCGCCGCTTCTGTTCTTTTCGATTATGACTTCGGCAACGTTTTTCTCTACCGCACCCGACGCGACCTCTTTCGGATCTGCGACTTTATCGGGACGATAAATAAACATAACGATATCCGCGTCCTGTTCGATAGAACCCGATTCACGCAAGTCGGAAAGCATAGGTTTGCCCTTTCTTTGCGTAACGCCGCGCGACAACTGCGACAGCGCAAGCACAGGCACGTTAAGGTCTTTTGCGATGACTTTCAGACCTCTTGAAATCTCGGTTACTTCCTGCTGTCTGTTTTCCGCGCTTCTTACGTCGGGATAAATCAACTGCAAGTGGTCGACGATGACCATATCCAAACCGTGCGTCGCCTTTAAACGACGGCACTTTGAAAGTATCGTCGTAATATTGTTAGACGGCGAATCGTCGACGTAAATGGGAGCTTTTTTCAGTATTTTCTGAGCTTCCCACAGTCTTGTCCAGCCGCTTTCGTCGTTTTCGGACAGTTTGCCTTTCTGCAAATCGTCCATTCTTACTTTACCGATGGAACACAAGAGCTTTTGCGCAAGTTCTTCACGCGTCATTTCCAAAGCGAACATCGCGCAGACCTTATTCTGTTTTATGGCGATGTTTTCCATCATATTCAAAGCAAGCGTGGTTTTACCGTCGGAAGGACGAGCAGCCAGAATTATAAGGTTACCCTTTTTAAATCCGTTCGTAAGGTCGTCTATACGCGTAAAACCCGTCATAAGCCCGCGCTTAAATCCTTTTACACGCTCGATCTCTTCAAGATCTTTCATAAGCGGCGCATAGGTGTCGGCAAGAGAGACAAGGCTTGACGTTTCGTTTTCTTCTGATATTCTGAAAATTTCGTTCTCCGCCATCATCAGCGTTTGCTTGCTGTCCGTGCTTTTTCTTGCTTCGGTGGCAATCTTTTCGCTGCTTCTGATAAGCCGCCTGAGCGTACTGTCACGCCGAACGATCGACCTGTAATGCGAATAGTTCGCGCTCGAAGGCATACCCGTAACCAATCTTGTAAGATAATCCATACCGCCCGCTTTTTCAAGCGTGCCCGCCTTTTCCATCTCGTCGGACAAAGTTACTATATCGACCGGCTTGTTCTGCCTGATTATCTCCTTCATTGCGCGGATAATCAGTTTGTGCGATTCGGTATAAAAATCCTCCTCGCCGATCGTAGAAAGCATATCGAGTTGTATTTCCTGATCGACGATTACGCAGCCAAGAAACGATTGTTCGGCTTCCAGACTGTACGGAAGCGCACTGAATTTATCTGCCATTTCTTTCCTCGGTATTATAAATTCCAACACACCCCTTTGCGGGCGTTAAGTATATGTTTTTTATAACTTTCTTCGGCGTTTAGTCGGCTAAAGCCTTGAACTGTTTGAGCGCGTCGGAAAAAGAGTTCATCGCCGCTTCGAAGGGCTTACGCGAAGTGAGATCCACGCCCGCAAGTTTAAGAAGCTCGACCGGGCAATCGCTGCCGCCCGATGACAAGAATTTAAAATAATCTTTGACCGCAGATTCGCCCTCGTTATATATTCTTTCGGCGATGGTTATAGCGCTCGTAATGCCGGTAGCGTACTTATAAACGTAAAACGCATTGTAGAAATGCGGGATTCTTGCCCATTCGTATGCGATTTCGGGATCGGAGATCATGCTCTTACCGAAATATTTTTTATTCAGATTAAGATATTCGTTGCACAAAGAATCTTTGGTGATAGGAATACCCTTTTCCACCTGACCGTGAGCGAACGCTTCGAACTCGGCAAACATAGTCTGACGGAACAACGTGCCCTTAATCATGTCCATGTAGTAATTAAGGAGATAACGTTTAAGTTTTTTATCTTCCGTCTTTTTGAGCAGGTATTTAAGCAACAATACTTCATTGACGGTGCTTGCGACTTCGGCAACGAAAATTCTGTAGCTCGCTTTCGACTGCGGCTGAGCTGCGTTTGAATGGAAAGAATGCATTGCATGACCTAATTCGTGCGCAATGGTAAAAATCTCGTTTGTCGTCTTCTGATAATTCAGAAGAACATACGGATGCGCGCATTTATATACCGATATGGAATATGCGCCGCTGCGCTTACCTTCGGTTTCTTCCACGTCGATCCAACGTTCGTCGTGAGCGCGCTGAAGAAGTTTGCCGTACTCTTCGCCGAGCGGCTTCAAGCCCTCTTTAACGAGTTTGAATGCGTCCTCGTAATCGAGCTCGAGGTTCGCGCCCTCTACAAGCGGAGTGTATACGTCGTACATATGCAATTCTTTATAACCGAGCTCTTTTTTGCGTACGGCAACGTATTCGTGCATAGTCTTCATGCCCGCGCTTACGCTTTCTATGAGATTATTATAAACCTCGGGGCAAACGTCCTCGCCGCTGAGCGCGCGGTCAAGACAGCTTTCGTATTTCCTCACGCGCGAGATATATACGTTTTTGTTTACGTTTGCAATATAGGTTGCGGCAATCGTATTGATAAGCCCGATGAACGCACCGTAAAACGCTTTGAAAGTTTTTCTTCTGACGGCTCTGTCCGAATCCTGCATAAGAACGCCGTAAGCTCCGTGCGATACTTTAATCTTTTTACCGCGCACGGTAATTTCGGGGAAAGGCAAATCGGCGTTGTTAATCATTCCGAAAATGTTGCGGAAAGACGAGAACACCTGCCCGCCCATAGCCAGAACACCCTCGGCTTCTTTACCGAGAACATGCGCTTTGTCTTTTATTATGCCTTTAATTTCGTAATCGTAATCCCGAAGGCGCGGATCGTTCACGAAACTTTCAAGCATGCTTATGTCGAGCGCGGTGAGTTCGGGAGTCATGAATGCGATCGCCGAAGAAAAACGCACTTCGAGTTCGTCGATACGTGCCAAAAGCGCAGAACTCTCGGAATCGCGCGAATCTTCGTCATGCTTCATATACGCATAAACGCCGAGCAGTTCCAGATCGCCCATTACCGAGTACAATTCGTCAAAACACGCCTTGACCGTTTCGACGGTATTCAGCTTGCCTTCGTACTTTGCAAAATCTATGCGTTTTTCGGTTTTTGCAAACAACGCGTTCCATTCGGCAAGATTTTCAAACATATCTTCGGTTTTCCATTTAAGGTTTACCGGTACATCTTTTCTGTTAAGCATTTTAGTTCTCCTTTTGAATCGATTTATAACCGCCGACCGGGCTCGGTTATTCTTGTTATTCGAAAATATCCTCGCTTCTGAGTTCGTATGCAATAAGAATATTGCCCTGAGTTATATGGTGAACAAGATCGCCCGACTTGAAATCGGGCAACGGCTTTTCCACGTCGAACAAGATGTTTCTTTCAAAATATTCCTGCTTTTTATCCGACCATTCTAAAAATTTGAGGTTCAAAAAATCCACTCCGTCTTTTACGGTTACAGAACTGTCTATACCGTTAAATACGTTAGAGCCCTCGTTTTTAATGCCGTTTTTGAAATAATACAGCATTTTATAATAATTGTTCACTCGCTTGTATCCGATCGACATGATCGGATAAATAATTATGACGTACAGCGCGCATGTCGCAATGTTGATTGCGAGAAGAGGTGCTTTAAGCGGCGTGGCATATTCCTGAAAAGTGTAAATCACAAAAATCGCGATGTTCACCGCAACAAGAATGGCTAAACTTACCCAAAAACCGATAAGCAACTTTTTCCTTTGCCTGTTTATGTTTTCGTAATCGCTTTCTTCGTATATTCCGATCATAGTAAAAATCCTTTTTTGTTGTCCGACAGCCGATTATTTTTTCGATCGGCGGTTTATTCGGCTAAAAATAATAGCCCGATCGTGTTCTTGCCGCAATGCGTCGAAATGGTTGCGCCCGCTTCGGTTTCGATTATCTCTTCAAAATCGAACAATTCTTTCACTTTGGCTATAACCGCATCTATATTTTCCCTGCCGTCGCACGGGCTGTGAGTTACGAACGCCCTGCGTTTATCATAGGACGAGTATTCGGCTGCAAGATCGCCGACGTATTGCATGAGCGCGCGGCTTAAACTACCCATATGTTTTTTCTTTACGCAAAGCGCGCCGTCTTTTTCGCAAATCGACGGATGAATTTTCAATATTTTCGAGCCGATGAGCGCGGTCAAACTGCATCTACCGCCTTTGTGAAGGTTATCCAGCGTATCGACGACGAAAGAAGTCTGAACTTTTCCGGTCAGCTTTTTAATCGAATCCGCCACCTCATCGAACTCAGCCCCGTCGCTCAGCATATCATGCGCTTTGAGCATGAGAATCGCCTCGCCCGTAGATAGAGAATGCGTGTCTATAACGCACACGTCTCCTACCTCTTCTGCGGCTTTAACGGCGTTGTTATAAGACGACGACGCTTTGGACGAAATGGAAAAATGCAGCACCTTTTCGGCTTTTTTCTTCATTTCGGTAAAGAAATCCGAATATTCGGCAAGCGACACCGCCGCCGTTTTGGGCAGTTGTCCGCATTTTTTAACGTACTCGAAAAGCTCGTCCGCGGTTATATCTATTCCGTCTTTATATTCTTTGCCGTCAACTATAACCGTTATCGGTAAAATGCCTATTCCGTATTGCTTTAAAAGTTCGGGCGACAAGTCGCAAGCAGACTCCGCCGTTATAATCCATTTGTTCATTTTTAACTCCTTATTGTCTCAAATTTAAAGATGCGCCGCAATCTCTCAAATTTAAAGTTGTGCCGCAATCGGCTCAGCCAGCAACGCACGCATAAATCCGCCGCGAGGTTATTAAAAAAATTTGCGGTTATTATAAAAATTTATACAAGACGGCAAGCGAGCTGTCTTTATAGTCTATAAAAAATTGCCGCACGACGCCGTCGATATAATCAAGCGATATCGCGCCGCCGAGGCGTTTATCCCTGCAATCGATGCTGTTTTCCCTGTTGTCGCCCATTGCGAAAAACTCGCCCTCGTCAACGTCGAAAATAATCGGTTCGGTATATATCTGCTTGTTTCCGTAATAGACATACGTTTTTCCTTTGGCATAGTCTTCGCGCCGGAGAACGTAATCGCTTTCGCCGTGCTTTCTGACATAAACTTTACCGTCATCGATCATAACCGAATCGCCGCCGAGCGCGATAACGCGTTTTATATACGCTATGTCCTTGGTAAAAACCACCACATCGCCGTAATCGGGCGAAGCCAGACGATCGAGTACGAGCATATCGCCGTTATGCAATGTGTTTTCCATCGAACTGCCGACGACCTGTATTGGTTCCAGCCACACAAATTTTGTCCATACGACAAACAGACAAACGCAAAGCAAAACTACGGTCAAAGCAATATCGGTAAGCGAACTGCGCGCTTCCGCCATTTTTACGGACACGAGATCTTTCGCAAGGCAATTTTGTTTTTTCTTGCCGAAAAACGACATTGTTTCCTCCTAAATCAACAAGACGTTATTGATTGCAAAAAGACTGTCGGATTCTATTTTGATAGCGGAAACCGACTCGAAATCCTTAAGCGAAAAATTCATTTCGTTTTTAAAATCGGTAAATGCGACCTGAACGTTATACCATGAGTTATTGCATCCGAAATTGACCTTTACCGAATATTCTTCCAGTTCGCCGAGCTTGTTGCCCGTAAGTAACGAGATTTTCAGTACGGTATAATCGGAACTGAAAACGTCGAACTTTAAAATAGAACGTCTACCGGGTTTAAACCTGTTTTCGCCTATTTTGTAAGTCAAAAGTCCGTAACGCGAGGTTACTCCCGTTATGCCGCTCGAACACTCGGCAAGACGGATGCTGTCGCTTTCGTTGAATATGATGCCGCCGATTGCGTTAAGTTTTTCGTTGGCGGGAGTAAAACAATCGGTTCCCATGTCGGACGTATAAAGCATGTTAGACGCGCGCACCGACATACGTGCCAGCGTTCCGTAAACTATCTTGGAACTGACCGTTACGCCGTTTTTGTATTCCGCCACGGCAAATGCGTGAGTGAAATCGGAATCGCCGCCGAGCATCGCGCGGTAATATTTCTTCTCTTTATCCTGCTTTACGAGCTGCATCGGCTGCCAGTTACGAAGCCCCGGAGCAGAAACGCCTTCGCTTAAATATACCGCAAGCGATTTGAGTTTTTCGGGCTCGGCGACGGTTACCTCAGCAAAATAAGAAACTCCGTCCTCGCCGGCGGCGGTTTTTACCTGCGGAGCCGCGGGAAAATAATATTTTTCTATGTTCGAGCCGTCTTTGGCAAGATAACGTTTCAGAAAAATCAATATATCGTCACCGCATTTTTTGTTGATCGTATCGCGGAATCTCGGCGCATAGTTGAAAGAATGTTCCACGTCGGGTTTTAAACGCTGAAGCGTATCGGGACCGCGGTCGCAGTCGAAATCGGCGTTGTTCGTTCCCGCAACGTACAATACGGGACAGTTGACGTACTGAGCGTAAACGTGTGCGTCTACCCCGCCCAGCCAACGATACCTTTCGTCGTCAAGTTCGATATCCGCGGAAATGTGTCTGAAAACACCTCTGTACGCCTGCCAGCCGATTCCGTATATCGATATGAAACATGAAATCCGCTTGTCTCCGTAAAGAGACTGCCAGCCTACGTTTGCACCCTGCTTTATGCCGATAAGCGCGATTTTTTCAACCTCGGGACGAGTCTGCAAAAACACCGCCGCATATCTCGCCACGGCAGCCCATTCGTACCAACAACATTCTTTTGCCGTCCTTTCAACGTGAAAAATATCGCCTGCCCGCTTTAAATTCGCATAGTCGATCTCGGTCGGATAATTGGTATACTCCGGAGTTCCGGGGTATTCTCCGCGGTAATCGACCATTAAAACGGCGTAACCCTGACGGACATAAAAGTTGACCGTATCGAGATTTACCGTTTCGCTGCAATCGGGTAAAATCAATATTCCACCGATCTTCCTGCCGACAGGAAGATTTTGCGGGCGTGCGTACAAGCCGTAAATCCTCACTCTGCCGGACTCGGTTTCTCTGCCCGAAAAATATACCTCGGAATAAATTATTCCGTCGTATATCATCTCGTTGACCTTACTTTCTTTCAGCGGCAAAGAGTCGTTAAAGTCCGACCATAAAGCAGTCGGTGTTATAATTTTTCTGACATTATCCATAGTTTCTCCGCTCATCCGATCGAAACGCCGACCGAAAATAGAGTTCATATAAGTTACAGTGTTGCGTTTTGCAAACCGATTAAGCGGCTTGCTTTTAAATTAATGCGACTTACTGCCGAGGTAGGCACTCGCATAACCGCATTATTTTTAACAATTATATAACATTTATCTTTTTTTTTCAAATTATTCGGTACCGTATTTCGATTTTATTATAATAATTACTTCCACGCCCGAAAAAAATACATTTTGCGTTTAATAAAACACGGCAAAAACAAAGAAAATGCCCGACAACTTGAAACAGTTTCATGACTCAATACCGTAAAACCTGCGGCGCAAGCTTTTGCAAGCATAAATCGCGACCGCACTTATGTCCCGTAATTTTTAAAAGAAAAAAGACATATTTGCGATATCGATATTACGTAATTTACAAGCGAAACAAAGTTAAACGATAAGCAAAAATAGCCGATAACCGACTTATAGCCCGACTTTTCGGTTTTTTTGCGGCAATTTGAAAACGCTTTGAAAATGCTTTTGCGCTAAATTTTAAGGCGATTTTAAAAAAATGATTATTTGACTTGATTTTTTTAGTTTAATATATTAAAATACATGGGCGAAAAGCAGTATAACTTAAACATTTTTATCGAAAATTTTCACGGAGGCTGAGTTATGG
>CAKQKA010000054.1 GCA_934247855.1 uncultured Clostridia bacterium
GAGGAACTTGCCTGCGTCATCGCGCGAGAAACCGAAGGTCATCTGGGTCAAATCGTTGGTGCCGAAGCAGAAGAACTCGGCTTCGGTTGCAATTTCGTCGGCTGTGAGAGCCGCTCTCGGAATTTCGATCATAGTACCGACGTGATATTCGAGTTGTACGCCCGCTTCTTTAATAAGTTGATCTGCGGTTTCGACAACTGTCTTTTTGCAGAACGCAAGTTCTTTGACTTCACCGACGAGCGGAATCATAATTTCGGGAACGACGTTCCAGTCGGGATGGCGTTCCTTAACGGCGATCGCCGCTTTGATGATCGCTTTGGTCTGCATAACCGCGATTTCGGGATAAGTAACGGCAAGACGGCAGCCGCGGTGCCCCATCATCGGATTGAATTCGTGCAACGAATCGCAAAGATGCTTGATTTCTTCAACGGTCTTACCCTTTGCCTTAGCGAGCAGCTCGATATCGGCTTCGTCGGTAGGAACAAATTCATGAAGAGGCGGATCGAGGAAACGAATGGTAACGGGCTTACCCTCGAGAGCCTCCATAAGCCCCTCGAAGTCGGTTTGCTGCATAGGCTCGATAGCGTCGAGTGCATTAACGCGCTCTTCGACGGTTTCGGAACAGATCATTTCTCTAAACTTGTCGATTCTGCTGGGGCCGAAGAACATATGCTCGGTACGGCAAAGTCCTATACCCTGAGCGCCGAGTTCGGCGGCTTTCTTGGCGTCGGCAGGCGTATCGGCATTGGTTCTTACGCCGAGCGCTTTGTATTTATCGGCAAGTTTCATTATTCTGCCGAAGTAACCGCTGTTAGGATCCGCGGGAACGGTTTTGATAGCTATATCGTAAATGTTGCCGGTCGAGCCGTCCAGCGAAAGCGCATCGCCCTCTTTGAACGTCTTGCCTGCAAGTTTGAAATATTTCTTTTCTTCGTTCATCTTGATATCGCCGCAGCCGGATACGCAGCAGGTACCCATGCCGCGGGCAACGACGGCGGCGTGCGAAGTCTGACCGCCGCGAACGGTAAGAATACCCTGAGCGTATTTCATACCTTCGATATCTTCGGGCGAGGTTTCAAGTCTTACAAGAATAACTTTCTCGCCTTTCTTGCCGTGTTCTACTGCGTCTTCGGCGGTGAATACGATAACGCCCGCTGCCGCACCCGGAGAAGCGGCTATGCCTTTGCCTACTACATTGTTCTTATCGGCGTCGGCAAGAGCCTTTCTGTCAAATGTGGGGTGTAAAAGCATATCGAGCGACTTTGCGTCGATTTGCATAAGCGCCTGCTGTTCGGTAATCATACCCTCGTCGATAAGGTCGCAAGCGATCTTGATCGCGGCGGCGGCGGTTCTCTTGCCGTTTCTGGTCTGAAGCATGAACAGCTTGCCGTTTTCGACGGTGAATTCCATATCCTGCATATCTCTGTAGTGATCTTCGAGAATATCGCAAACCTTAAGGAACTGTTTATATACGTCGGGGAAAACCTCAGCCATTTTGGATATGGGCATCGGGGTTCTTACGCCTGCAACGACGTCCTCGCCCTGCGCGTTGGTAAGGAATTCGCCCATAAGTCCCTTTTCGCCTGTAGCGGGGTTACGCGTGAATGCAACGCCCGTGCCGCAGTTATCGCCCATGTTGCCGAACGCCATCATCTGAACGTTAACGGCAGTACCCCAACTGTACGGAATATCGTGGTCCATTCTGTAAACGTTGGCGCGGGGATTATCCCAGCTTCTGAATACCGCTTTGATCGCGCCGAAGAGTTGTTCCTTAGGATCGCTCGGAAAATCGGTTCCGATCTTAGCCTTGTATTCGGCTTTGAACTGACCTGCCAAAGTCTTAAGGTCATCGGCGGTAAGCTCGGTGTCGAGCGTAACGCCTTTTTGCTTTTTCATCTGGTCTATCAAAGTTTCAAAATACTTTTTGCCGACTTCCATAACAACGTCGGAGTACATTTGTATAAATCTTCTGTAGCAGTCCCATGCCCATCTCGGATTACCGGATTTTTTGATAAGAACTTCGAGAACTTCTTCGTTTAGACCGAGGTTAAGAATGGTATCCATCATACCCGGCATCGACGCCCTTGCGCCCGAACGAACGGAAACGAGAAGCGGATTTTCTTTGTCGCCGAATTTCTTACCGATGATCTTTTCAAGTTTCTCGATGTTTTCCATTATTTCCGACATAATGTCGTCGGCAATAGTTCTGCCGTCGTCGTAATAACGGGTACAAGCTTCGGTTGTTATCGTAAAGCCGTTAGGAACAGGCAAGCCGAGATTGGTCATTTCGGCGAGATTTGCGCCTTTTCCGCCCAAAAGCTCGCGCATTTTGCCGTTGCCTTCGCTAAACTGATAAACGTATTTCATTTATAATCCTCCATGAGTTGCGGTTCTGCCGCATGTTTTACAAGAAAAAAATCGGTAATCCTGAAAAAAGAAAATCCCACTATTTTCTCTAACGATGACATTATATATAAAAGCACTTTATTTTTCAAGTGTTTGAGCGCCGTTTTGCATAAAAAGACTGATTTGTGCATAAAAAGATTGTCTTTTTTATTTTATAAAAATCTAAAAACGCACAAAAGAAGCCGCTTTTCGACAAAAAAGACCATATTGTTATATATCAAGTATGGATTTATTTTGTGATTAGTTTTTACCTGCCTTATTTTTGGCAGAGCATGCTTTTTTCTTTAAAATTTTGCAAAAATAGTATATGGGAACGGCGCTCCAGCCATGGCAGAGGCTGCCCGCGCCGCCGAAATCGGCTGCACCCTGCTCGGTTTCCCAGACTGTGGTAGCGCCTGCATCGAGCATTTTGCCGTAAACGCGTTTTATATCATCTATAGCATACTGCTCGTAACCGCCGACTTTTAAAAGCGCGTCGTAAACATATGCCTTTGTGGAAAGCGATGCCGCCACCTGCTTGCCGCCGAGCATCTTTTCGGCGTCGGCTTTGCCGCCGAGTCCCGCAAGAATTGCAAGGGCGGTAACAAACTCGGAAGATTTTTTATCTTTGTCCGAGATGACAAACTCGCCCCTTTCTTTATCGTAAAATCTGTCTTTTACGGCTTTTTTCATCTTATCGAGATTATGTTCTTCGCCGAAGATTTTATCGTAAAACTCGGTCGCAAGAATGAAAGCAAGATTGAGCGGCGCGTCGAACACCTCTTCTTTTTGCCTGTTTTGCGCAGCTGCCGTCATATCGGATTCCCATCCGTCCATACCGTCAGTCCACTCGTAAAAATTCCAGTACGGAGCGGGCGAAAAGCGGGCTATAAGTCCGTTATCGCATATTTGGCTTTCAAAAGTCGCATAGATTTTTTTAAGCACGGGGGCAACGATATCGAGTATCGCACGCTTGCCCGTATGCTTGATATATTCGTATACCGTTTGAAAATATACAAGCGAGAAAAACGGAATGGGATAATCTATTCCGCCGGGAACGGTAAGGCTCAAAAGTCCGTCAGCCCGAAGCCCTCGCGACAAAAGTATTATATTCGAGCGTTGATAATCGTGCCCTAAAAACGCATAATATCCGCAAAGCGCCTGATTGCGCGAATCCAACGAATAAAGCCCCTGCTCGCGCCAAGCGCAATCTTCGTAATGCTCGTGCATGCAAACTCTTAAAGAATTTACGCAAATATCGGCTATTTTTTGAACTTCTTTATCTTTAAATCTGAGATTTTTGCGCACAACGGGGTATTCCACCGGGCGTAAACCGATATAATTGATTTTAAGTTGATCCACTAATTCCGCGGACTGCAAACCAAAGTCCGAACGCAGCGCATTTTGTTCGCCCGCATATTCGGCAAAGATCTCCAGATATCTGCCTGCA
This sequence comes from uncultured Clostridia bacterium, assembly GCA_934247855.1. Lineage (GTDB taxonomy): Bacteria > Bacillota > Clostridia > Christensenellales > Borkfalkiaceae > HGM11416. Next base: position 3,836 of record CAKQKA010000054.1, read on the forward strand.
AGCCTCCTGAACGGGTTGAGATATACGTTCTTACCTTTCTTCAAAATCACCTCTACGCTGAAATCGCGGTCACCCACAAGCCTTCTTACATGCCCGCCGTCAAGCAAATGCTCGCCGTAGGCAACGGTAAGTTTTATATCTGAAGGCGCGTCGATATCAAGATATAAAAAACCGCAAATCTCGGCGTATAGGTCGATTATTAAACTGTTCGCCGTTTTGTGCGATGTACATTTTGCAGGCGGTAAAACGACCAGACTTTTTCTTCCGCGGTGATGAAACACCATTGTTTTATCGACTAAAACGCTCTTGGCATATTCGCCTTTTAGCGTGCGGTTATCATACAAAAACGAAAACCCGAGCTGACCGCTTATGGTCTTTTTATAGCCGTTTTTATATTCGTTCATAATACGCGCGGGCGTGTTTTCGCCGCTATACGCAACCACCTCGCCGTCGCACTCGAGTTCAAAAATAACACCGCCGTCGGCTTTTATGTAATTTGCGCTGTCCGCGCCGTAATGCCATACTTGCACGCGCATTTCGGCTAATGAACGATTGAACGCGTCGGGTTTAGACAAATCTTTGCAATCAAAATATTTGCAGTCGGGATAGTCCGCGCACTGCGAAAACGCAACCAACCTGTCGCCGATGAACGCGGCAAAAACCGAATCGGACGAATATTTTAGCATAATCTTTTGCGCTTTTTTTACCGTTTCGGGCAATTTAACATAAAACTCGGCGTAATCGTCGACGTTGCAATCGTTTTTTACCCATATCCACTGCGCCGTTTTAAACGGATTTACAGTCATTTCGCCGTTGCTTATAAACAATTCAGGCAGGACTTTTACGCTGCCATCGGGTTCTAAAAAGAACTCGTGTAATTTTTTACTTTGCGTTTTGCAGATTGCTTTTGCGACCTCGGCGGTACGCAGGGCGTCTTCGTCGCTTCTGTGTGTGCCGCGCTCTTCGCTGCACGTGCGCTCAACATACTCGGCATCAAGTTTTTTAGCCTTTTTATTATCGACAAGTTCGATAAGTTTTTGAATATCGAAAACCGTCGCTTTTATTTCAGGCAAACGATACCGCGCGCAATCGTCCTCTAAAAACCGCAAATCGTTCTGAATACCGTAGCCGAAACACACTACGTCGTCGGCGGTCAGAAGATCGCGTATTCGCGGATAAACCTCGCTGAATTTAGGCAAGGTTTTAAAAATCTTTTTATCGTAGGCAAGAATGTTTTTCTTTACATACGGATCGAAATTGCATGCGGGATTGACCAAAATATCTTCGGGCGTGCCTATCATATTAAAATTTTCGTCGGTGATAACGTACCCGAAACTGTAAATTTTCGCCTTACCCAAATAGCAATTCGCACATTCTATATCAAAAAACAAGTATCTCATGTAAATATCTCCGTCAGTTCGCAAAAATCGGCATTAGTTGTACGTAAAAATCAGTCAAGCCTGTCGCCGTTGCCGTAAACCTCGGCAAATCTTGCCGCAAAAGACGGCTCTTGATCTTCGGCGTATAAATGCGAAACGTCACCGAAACCTATGCAGCGAAACGCCGCTTTGCCCTGCCTGCGCTCTTCGGTCACAAAAGTGGTAACCGAGGTTGTAAGCGCGCAAAAACCTTGAAAAAACGGGTAAGGCGAAACGCTGAGCAGTCTTGAAATCAGCACGCTTTCAAGCCCGAAATGGCAAAAGAACGCAATCGTATCTTCATTGGGCGTTACCACATCATAGCCGTAACCGTTCCGTATATAACCGTGAGCGGCAAGCACCTCGTCCAGCCCGTGGCAAACGGCGGCATAACGTTCTTTAACCTCACCGCCCGTAAAACGCGGAGAATCAAGCCAGTTTTTGCCGTCGAGAACATCGCGCTCGGCATTGTAATCTTCGGGCAACCTGTCCCATATGTAACAAAATTCTCTCAGCCAGTCTTTAGTTTCTCGCTCTATCGGTCTTTGACCTAAAGCGATATCGCATGTAAGCGCGGCTCTTCCGAGCGGCGAAACGTACGCCTTTTTTATATCGATTTTATCAAGTCTTTTCTTCAAAAGCGCAGCTTCGGCTTTACCTCTTTCGGTAAGCGAATCTATCGAATAATCGGGATCTCCGTGTCTTATAATCAATAATTTCATATCTTTAACGTATTCAAATATTTTTTAGTTTCAGTCGGTACGGCAAGGCTTTCCCGCGCCTTTTGTATGGCAAGATTGTGCGTTGCTTTATCTAACTTTTTTTGCGTGATATACGGCAACGCGTCCGCATATCTTTTGGTAAGCAAAGTTGCAAAATACCAGGCTATAGCACTGTTAACGTAATATTCGTCCGATCTGACGGCTGCAATTTTATCCGCTTGTTTTGCGTTAAACCACTCGCCCGTAAACAGTTTCATAAACATAACGATAGCAAATCTTTTTTCGTAAACACCGCCACAGTCAAGCCAATTATAAGCCGCCGTTTCAGCACCCGCGAGGTCTTTTTCAAACGCCTTTATGCGCATAGAATCGCAAGTAGCCCAGTTATCTATAAACGGCAAAAACGCGTCAAGTCGCGAAACCGCCTTATTAAAGTCCTTTTCTTCGTTCAGTAAAAAAGCGTGCAAATTATCCTCTTCGTAATACTTATGCGGCAAAGCGTTTAAGAACTCTTCTACAAGCGTAGTGTTTTTAAGTTCCTTTGCAAGTTTTTTAAGCATAGGCGTGCGCACGCCGATGACCTTGCTTTTATCTACCGTCGGCATAAGCGCTGACTGAAAATCTTTGTACTTTTCGTCGGCAAGCGCAAACAATCTCTCGCGTATGTCTTTAATATCTCGTATGTCTTTAATATCGTTGATACCGTCGCACATAGCCGATTATAAAAGTTTTTCAAGTATTTGCCTTAAGGCAATTTTGCAGTGCTCGTAAGTTAAACCGCCCTGAATATAAGCGATATACGGCGGTTTTACGGGTGCGTCGGCGGAAAGTTCGAGCGATGCGCCCTGCACAAAGCACCCCGCAGCCATAATCACCTGATCGTTATACCCCGGCATATCCCACGGCAAAACGGTAACATGACTGTCTACGGGCGAAACCTCCTGCACGGACTGAATGAATTTTATTAGTTTTTCACTGTCGTCAAGCACAACCGAACGAGTGATGTCGTAAGGCGTTTTACCGACCGCGGGCAACGTCTCAAAGCCAAGCTCGCTCATTGCCGCACCGATAAGTAAACTGCCTTTTATCGCTTCTTTCACAACGTGCGGAGCAAGGAAAAATCCCTGATAAAAATACTGATAACCGTAAGCGTAAGAGCCTACCTCCGCACCTATAGACGGCGAAGTCAAGCGCCCCTCTATCTGTGAAATATATTTTTCAGTGCCGGCAATATAACCGCCCGTCGGAGCAATGCCGCCGCCCGGATTTTTAATGAGCGAACCGCACATAACGTCCGCTCCGACATCTGTAGGCTCGCGCTTTTCGACGAACTCGCCGTAACAGTTATCCACAAAAATACAGCCGTCAAAGCCGTTTTCACGCATGGTTTTTATAAATTCCGCGATTTTATTTACCGATAACGCTTCGCGCCATTCGTACCCGCGCGAACGCTGAACGAAAAGCATTCTGATTTTGCGCGATTTTATAGCCGAAAGCACTTTTTTAGTATCGATATTGCCGTTTTTCATAGGTATAAAGCTGTATTTTATACCGAAATCGGCAAGCGAACCGGAACCCTTTTTGCTTATAACGTCACGCAGAGTATCGTATGGCTCGCCGGTTACCGCAAGCATTTCGTCGCCGGGGCGCAAAACGCCGAATAAACCGATAGTCAGCGCGTGCGTTCCCGAAAGAATGCTCGGAGAAACAAGCGCGCGCTCGGATCTGAACGCGTCGGCATAAACGCGGTTGAGCGTATCTCTTCCCTCGTCACCGTACCCATACCCCGACGATTGCCCGAAATGCCTTAACGCAATTTTATTGTTCTGAAAAGCTTTCAACACTTTTTCCTGATTGAACAAACTGATCTCGTCGGCAAGGGCGAACTGTTTTTTGCATTTCTTTTCCGCGCGGAGAATAATCTCCTCCGCTTTTTGTTTTAAAAATTGATTTTCCATATGATATACGATTGAATAAATAGTCGATAATCGACCTATAGCGGGACTTTTTAAATAATTACGCCAACCGCAGCTACCCCAACGCCCTGCTTTGGGGCCCCTTAGACAAGGGGACGGGGATGCGGAATGCCTGGGGTTGTAGGGGCGCGCTTTGGGGTAGGGCCCCTGCCGTCTTTTGCCAGCTTTTTGACGCTGAAAAAGCTGTGTATGCAACAGCGTATGGCACGAAATGGCATATTTTCAAAACCGTCAAGCTATTTGCCTATGCGTTTTGTCAAACTTTTGCGCGACAAAAGTTTGAAAGCGAATATAAATTGTAAAGTTATTCGTAATTGACTAACCCATCTTTAAAAGCCGAATATTATTTGAAGTACAAAAATAGACTTTTTGTCTAAAAGCCCCTTAGAAAATAGTCGATAATCGACCTATAGCGGGACTTTTTAAATTTTACACAATGCGCTTGAACCACTTTTCGATTTCCGTTTTAGAAACCTTTACGCAAACAGGTCTGCCGTGCGGACAGCGCAAGCCGAAGTTGCCCTTAATTTTTGCCATAAGCGCGTCTATCTCGCTGCGATCCAATGCGTCGCCGCCTTTGATTGCGTGCTTGCAAGCGCTTTGCATGAGTTTTTCTTTTAACGTAAGCGGAATTTCCTCGGTTTTGAAATCGTTATCGTGAAGAAGATCGTCAAAGAACTCCTTAATATTTATCGAGCATAACTCGCACGGCAGAGCCGAAACCTTGAACGTATCGTCGCCGACGTTATCTATCTCGATGCCGAGGTCCCTGAAGTAAGCGAAACGGCGGTAAATTTTATCGAAATCCTCACGCGAGGTCTTGAACGTGTACGGCAATAACAGCATTTGCGTATCGAGCATGCCTCGCTTTGTTTTTTCGCACAAAGAATCGTAAAGCATACGCTCGTGGGCGGCGTGCTGATCTATAATATACAGATCGTCGCCATACTGGAATATAAGATACGTATTGAACGCCTGCCCTACGAAAATCATAGACGGTTCGATTTCCATACTTTCCTGCCGGGCTTTCTTTTCGGCTTCTAATTTTTCGGCATAACGCTTGTTTTCGGCAAAAATATCGTCGGGATTATCCTTCGATTCACCGCCGAAAATGGGATCGTATACAGCCACCCTGCCCGTGGCCGCGCGCGACGGAACATACGAAAAGCCGCTGCCGCCCTTGCCGGCAAACAAAGAATCCATAGCCGAACTGCCCGTTTTTGCGGGTTGCTCGGGTTGTCTGCGGAAATCGCCGTTTTCGTCAGCCGTGCCATCGGTTCTATTTTCCGAACCCGACGCACCCAACGAATAAGACGTATACGCAGTACCGCAATCGCTTGCAGTTTTTTCACCTGTAAACGCACTACTGCCCGCATTATAACCGTTAATAAAATCGGCGGTTTTACCAACCGGAGCGGGCGACGGAGCGACCGACGGATCAACCGACGGAGCGGGAGCGGCAAAACTTTCTCCGTCGTCCTTGATTATATCGAGTGCGGACGAAGTGCCGTCGAGCACCTTGCTGACCGTTGAATATACCGCGCCGTAAATAAGCTGATTATCTGAAAAGCGAACCTCGGCTTTGCGCGGGTGCACGTTTACGTCCACCGTTTGCGGCGGAACGTCTATAGTCAAAACGTAAAACGGGTATTGCCGTTTCATAAGGTACGAACCGTAAGCGTTGGTTACCGCTGCGGAAACCGTGGAATCGGTAACGTACCTGCCGTTAACTATAAGCGTCTGATATGCGCGCGTGGGCTTTGTGAACGAGAGTTTGCCCACATAACCGCTTACTTTTATTCCGTTTTTCACCTGCTCCACACGGAAGCAGTTTTCAAGCGTTTTAGTGCCGTAAACGGAGGCTATGCACTCCTGCAGTCCTCCGCCGAACGTTTCGATTTTAGTCTTGCCGTCGCAAATAAGCCTGAACGACACGTTCGGGCGCGATAACGCCATTCTTAAAATAAGCGATTCAACCTCGGCTTCTTCGGACTTGGGCGATTTTAAAAATTTACCGCGCGCGGGGGTATTGTAAAACAGTTCCTTGCACGTTACGGTCGTTCCGACCTGCACGGGGAAATCGTACGGTTCGGAAAGTTCTCCGCCGTCGCAATCGATTGCCGAGCCGACCTCGGCATCCGCGGTTTTAGACGCGAACGTGCAACGCGACACCGCGCCTATACTTGCAAGAGCCTCGCCGCGAAAACCCAAAGTCATAATGTTATCGAGGTCCTCCGCCACCGAAATTTTACTTGTCGCGTGGGGCAAAAACACCTTTTTCAACTGGTCTTTTTCAAGCCCCGCACCGTTGTCGGAAACTTTGATTTCGGCAATACCTCCCGCTTCTATAACGACAGAAATCTCGGTCGCGCCCGCGTCTACGGCGTTTTCCACAAGTTCTTTCACCACCGAGGCAGGTCTTTCCACAACCTCGCCCGCGGAAATTCTGTTATATACTTTTTTATCAAGAATATTGATTTTTGACATTTTTTCTCTCTTTAAAAATATCTGTTTTTTTGTCAATTCGCCGCGGCAAATGCAGCCGTAATGCCATCACGCCGCCGTAACGGACGCACGTAGCAAAAGCCCGCAGTCAAAAGCCCGTAGCTCTTTACGAAAACGCAAACCGCACGCCGCAAAATATAAAAAACCACGCCGCACGAAAAAACTATTTCTTCAGTTTTTCTTTAAGATCGCACAGCAAGGTAAACGCCTGCACGGGGGTAAGATTGTTTACGTCGATATCGGCGATTATTCTTTCGCACTCGGAATATCTGTCCGTTTCTTCCGCCGATGCCTCGTCCGCCGCAGTCATAGCGACGGCAACGTCCGAATGGCGAACGGGATCTTTCTTTTCAAGCGTTTTAAGAATCGCTTTCGCACGGACGGTAACGTCCGACGGCACGCCGGCAAGCGAAGCGACCTCTATACCGAAGCTCTTATTCGCGCTGCCGCGCATTATGCGGCGCAAAAACATAATCTTACCGTCGATCTCTTTAACGGTGATCTTGTAATTCTTAACGCCGTGAATCACTCCTTCGAGTTCCGAAAGTTCGTGATAATGCGTTGCGAAAAGCGTTTTCGCGTGCAGCTTGGCGCTGATATATTCGACGACCGCCCAAGCGATACTCAGCCCGTCGTAAGTGCTTGTACCGCGCCCGACCTCATCAAGCACGATAAGGCTGTTTTGCGTTGCAGCGCGCAAAATAAGCGCGACCTCGCTCATTTCCACCATAAACGTACTTTGATCGAAAAGCAGGTTATCGCTTGCACCCACTCTTGTGAACACGCGGTCGGTAAGCGGAATTACAGCCGATTTCGCGGGCACGAAACTGCCGCAGTGCGCCATAACCGTTATGAGCGCAACCTGCCGCATATACGTACTTTTACCCGCCATATTAGGTCCTGTGATTATCATCATCGAGTTTTCGTCGGTATCGAGTAAACTGTCGTTGGCGATAAACTGCCCCGCCACCTTTTCCACAACGGGATGACGACCGCCGCAAATATCGAGCCTGCCGCCCTCTTCTGTAATTTCGGGCTTGCAGTAGTTGTTCTTTTTTGCAACGTAGGCAAGCGAACAAAGCACGTCGAGCGAGGCAATGGCTTTCGCAGTGGTCTTGATTTCTTCCATTTTACCCGAAAGATAGGTTTTTAATTTAACGAAAATCTCGTTTTCTATGCGTACAGAACGCTCGGACGAGGTTAAAATTTCCTCTTCGAACTTCTTTAATTCTTCGGTTATATACCGCTCGGCATTGACAAGCGTTTGCTTGCGTACATACTCGTAAGGCACTTTGTCCTTAAACGAATTCGTTACCTCTATATAGTACCCGAAAACCTTATTGTACCCGACGTGCAGATTTTTAATGCCCGTGCGCTCCCTTTCGTCGTTTTCAAGCTTATCAAGCCAGCTTTTCCCCTCGGTTTTTGC
>CAKQKA010000055.1 GCA_934247855.1 uncultured Clostridia bacterium
GAATTATAGCATATTTCTCGGCGTTTTACAATATTTTTGAACCTTTTATTTGCTATTTAAATAAAAAAATGTTAATATAAAAATAAAGGTAAGAGGAGAATCGATCGCATGAAAATTAAAACGGCAAATTTGTTGTGCGCTTTAGCGCTTATATTGCAGGTTGTAGGTGCGCTTTTTGTCCTGATACTTTTGTTTATGGGTAAACTTTCGGAGTGTTTTCCGTCGTCGTCCGACGCCGGCGAGGCAATCGGCGCGGCTTGCGTTTCGATCATGTCGATTTTCTTTATCGTTCTAGCTATGATTTGTCAAGCTGCCGCGGCATTGGTCGGGCTGGTAACCGTATTTTCGGGCAAACGCAAGGTTTCGGTAACGGTAGGCACAACGTTTATCACTATTTTTTCCGCCGCCGCGCTCGCACTGTATTTCTTTACTTTTGTAATGATTTCGTCTGCGGTGAATTCGTCGGGTACGGGCATAATGGGCGTTTCACTGTGGCTTAGCATTATCGTTTGTATCTATACCGTTGCGGTTTACATTGCTTCGGGCGCGATGAAAAACAAGGCGATAACCAAGAAAAACAATCAGACGGCTAACCCGACTTTTGAAGAGGTAAAAGGCGAAAGCGGCGAAAAGTCCGCCGATAATTCCGACGCCGAAGAGGCAACTTACAGTAAAAGCGAAGAAGATAAAAATGACGAATAATTTCGGTTTATATGCGATAATCGACTTATAGACCGACTTTTAATGAAGAATAATACAAAAAAGAAGAACTCGAGGAGAGAATATTATGGCAAAAAGCGTATATGACGTATTGAAAGAAAGAGGTTTTATCAAGCAGACGATTTATGATGAAGATCTGCAAAAAATGCTTGAGGAAGAAAAAGTTTCGTTTTACGTCGGGTTCGATCCCACTGCGGACAGTTTGCATATAGGGCACTATATTCCCATTATGGCAATGGCGTGGATGCAGAAATTCGGTCATACGCCCATCGCGCTTTTCGGCGGCGGTACGGGTATGATCGGCGATCCGTCGGGAAGAACGGATATGCGTTCTATGATGACCGTCGAAACAATCGACCACAACGTTGAATGTTTCAAAAAGCAGATGTCGAGATTTATCAGGTTCGACGGCGAAAACGCGGCGATAATCGCTAACAATAAGGATTGGCTGTTGTCTCTTAACTACGTTGAATTTTTGCGCGATATCGGCGTGTATTTCTCGGTAAACAAAATGCTTACCGCCGAATGTTATAAACAACGGCTTGAAAAAGGTCTGACTTTCCTTGAATTTAACTATATGCTGATGCAAGGTTACGACTTTTTGAAGTTAAACGATTTGTACGGCTGCAAATTAGAACTCGGCGGCGACGACCAGTGGTCGAACATGCTTGCCGGCGTTGATCTTATTCGCCGCAAAAAACAAAAGGACGCATTTTGTCTTACCTGCACGCTGCTCCTTAACAGCGACGGCAAAAAGATGGGCAAGACGCAAAAAGGCGCGCTGTGGCTTGACGAAAACAAGTGTCCCGTTTACGATTTCTATCAGTATTTCAGAAACGTGGAGGATTGCAAGGTTGCCGAGTGCATGAGGCTTCTGACTTTTATGGATATGGAAGAAATCGCAGAGCTTACCGCTTATAACGACGAACGTATCAATGCGGCTAAGGAAAGACTTGCCTACGAGGTTACCAAACTCGTTCACGGCGAGGAAAAAGCCGAAGAATGTCGCCGTCAGGCAAAGGCTGCGTTCTCGGGCGACGAATCCAACATGCCCACGTTTGAAATACCCGTAACCACTACGTTTATTCCCGAAATTTTAACTTTGGTCAAGGCTGCTCCGTCCAGGGGCGAGGCAAGACGGCTTATCGAGGGCGGTGCCGTTTCTGTCGGCGACAAAAAGATAACCGCCGCCGATATGACGCTTCCGGGCGACATTGTTGAAAAGGGCGAGTTTGTTCTGCATAAAGGCAAAAAATTCCACGTTAAGGTTGTTTTGAAATAATGAGCTTTATAACCGCCAATTCCGATGAATATCGGTTGGAAATCAAGCGTTCGGAATTTGTCTGCGTGATCCGTCACGTTGACAGCGAAGCTGAGGCTAAAGATTTTATCGCCGAGCGCAAAAAAATACACTCGCTTGCCACGCATAATTGCTATGCTTACCGCGTGAGCGAGGACGGAACCGAACGCGTGCGTTATTCCGATGACGGCGAGCCGCAGGGAACTGCAGGCTTGCCGATTTTGAATGTGCTGAAAAATAAGGAATTTATGAACGTGGTCGCCGTGGTTACAAGGTATTTCGGCGGTATCAAACTCGGTGGGGGCGGGCTTGTCCGTGCTTATTCCGAAGCTTGCGCGGGTGCGGCGGAAATCGCAAAGGTAACCGAGTGCGTTTTGTGCGCCGAGTTTTTAATTGAATTTACTTACGAAAACTATAAAAAATTCTCCGCATTCAAACTTCCCGAAAGGTCGGTTATTCGCTCGACAGAGTATTCCGACAAGGTGTCGGTGCGCCTTGCGGTCGATGAAAAATATGCGTCGGATTTTGTTTCGTCATTTGATAATTTTTACTGTAAAAGGCAGCCTATAAGTCGATTATCTGATGTTTTAGTGTCTTTTGAAAGGTAGAACTTATGAAGAATATCACGGCTGTTACCGTTCAGCAAAAGAATAAAAACAAGAGCAACGTTTATATAGACGGGCAATATTATTGTTCGCTCTCAAACGTTTGCGTCATAACCAACAAACTGAAAGCGGGCGTGTCTTTAGAGGACGACGAGTTCGAGCGAATTTTGCTTGAGGACGGCGAAAGCGCGGCGTTCGAGCTTGCTTTGGGTTACGTTTGCAAATATATGCGAACGAAAAAGCAAACGACAGACTATCTTATGAAGCGGGGATACGCTTACCCCGTTGCGTTCAGAGCGGTGGAAAAACTTATCGGGTACGGCTATTTATCCGACGACGATTTTGCCGAAGCGTATGTTTTGCAAAACAAAAATTCAAAGGGAAAACTGCTTTTAAAACGACAGCTTCGTCAAAAGGGGATTGATGAAAAGTGCGCCGATAAGGCGATTAACGAGCATTTCGAGGACGAAACAGAACCATGTTTGCAGGTTGCCGAAAAGTATATGCGGAACAAAGAACCGTCTTTTGAAAATTTCGGAAAATGTTATCGTTACTTGCTGTCGAAAGGCTTTTCGTTCGATGCGGCAAGCTCGGCGATAGACGCATTGAAAAAGGGAGAAGATTTTTAATGGGCGTGTTCAATTATTACGGGTTGATTGCGGTTATAACGATTTTAGTGCCTGATTTAATGTGGGCGATTAGTAAAAAAGGCGAATTTACCGAGTATTACAATAACAGGCTCGTTTCCGTGCTCGAACAAATCGGCAGGTTCGGTTGCTTTGTTACGATGATCGTAAACATACCGTACACTTATTTCGGTTATTTTTTCGAGTACGGTAATCTTGTTTATCTGCTTTTTTCGGGTATCGTTGTTTGCGTTTATCTTATCGGGTGGATCGCAAAAGGCGAAAAAGAGGGCGTTGGTTATGCTTTATGGCTGTCTATTGCGCCGTCTGTGCTGTTTTTGGTTGACGGAATATTGATTTTAAGTATTCCTCTTATAGTTTTTGCGGTAATTTTTGCGCCTTGCCACATTCTTATATCGTATAAAAATGCATATGCGGAAGCGAAAAAACATTTGCTCGCCGAAGAAAAGAATAACAAAAATGATTGACGAATTTTTTGAAAACAAATTCACTATAGAACGTCTTGAAAAGGTAGATTCTACCAATACATATATAGAAAAAAAGTATTTAAAAAAGAGAAAGCCCGCCGTTGTTCGCGCGGATATGCAAACGGGCGGAATGGGTACAAAGGGCAGGTCTTTTATATCCGCACCCGGCGGATTGTATTTTTCACGACTGGTTTTTTATGATTTTTTGCCCGTTGAACGCTCTTTCGAAATAATGACGGGTTACGCCGTTGCTGTAGTCAAAACTTTGCATGCGTTTGATATCGATGCGAAAATCAAGTGGCCTAACGACATACTTGTTAACGGCAAAAAGATTTGCGGCATACTCATAAAAAACGGATTTCGCGGCGATTTTGTAGATTATTCGCTTACGGGTGTGGGTATTAACGTAAATAACCCCATCGCGCCCGAAATTTCCGATATCGCTATCTCTATGCAGGAGGTAGCGGGCAAAACTTTCGATATCGACAGCGTGTTTTTCACTTTTTTAAAAAACGCGGGCGAGAGGGTTTCTATTGACGAATATAAATCGTACAGCGCGGTGCAGGGCAGGCGCGTGCAGGTTGTTCGCGCTAACGAAACCTTTGAAGCTATGGTTGCAGATATTTCGGACGACGGGCGGCTCGTGCTTGAAAACGGCGAAAAACTTTCCGCCGCCGAACTCGATTTAAAAATAAGACTTTAATTGTTGAATAACACAATAAAAGGCAGCCGCACTGTAAGTTAAATTACAGTGCGGCTTTATCGTAACAGAACAAATTATTGGTATTGTAAGTGCCGATAATCGACTTATAGCGCGATTTTCGGCGTTTTTTTGTCGTTTTATTTAACAGACGGTGCGGACGGTTGTTTCTTTTCGGGTAAGGTGAGGGTAAACGTCGAGCCATGCCCTTCGACGCTTTGCGCGTCGACTTTTCCGCCGCAAAGAAATGCGATTTTTGCTACGATTGCAAGTCCTAAGCCGTTGCCTTCCGTTTTGTGGGAATCGTCGCCCTGATAGTAACGCTCAAAAATTCTTGACAGAGTTTTTTCGCTCATACCGCAGCCGTCGTCTTTTACCACAAAATACACCAAATCGTCGCGTTTATACAGCTCTACGCGCACGTTACCGCCCGGCGGCGTGTATTTAACGGCGTTTGAAATAAGATTGATAAACGCCTGACCGAGCAAAGAATCGTCCCAGAAATAACTGATTTTTTCCAGTTCGTACGAAAGGTTGATGTCCTTTTTCTGAAAATCTTTGGAAAGCAGCAATAAGCAGTTTTCGGTGAGTTCGTTAAGCTGAAAAGTCGTTTTGTTGCACACGCCTTGCCCCTCGAGTTTGCTTAGCAGCAGGGTGTTTTTTGCAAGTTTTAATAGCCTTGTGCTTTCGTCGTAAATAATCTGGGCGTATTCTTTTCGCTCGCTTTCGGTAACGTCGCCTAAAAGCAGTTCGGCATAGCCGTTTATGCTTGTAATCGGCGTTTTAAGCTCGTGCGAAAAATTGGATACAAAATCGTTCCTCAGTACGTTCACGCTTTTCAGGTCTTTAACCATTTTGTTAAGTTCTGCACCGATCGGTCCGTAAATTTTATCGGGCGCATCGGGGAACATAACGTCAAAATTTCCGTTTGCCACCTCGGTTATTGCTTGTTTGAATCGTTCATGTTCGCGCGACAAATGCTTAACGAACAATGCTGCGAGCGAAGTGCCTAAAACACAGGAAATGGCAAAAGATACTATGACTATAACGGTGATATCCGTACCCGGAAAGTTAACGCCCGACCATTTTGCCGTAAGAATCAGAAATATCATTAAAAGAGACGATACGAATAAACTGAAGAACACCAGAAGTATTATTCTTATGGTGAAAGAAGGAGTCATTTTTAAGCGATTATTGTTTTTCATTCCTGATTCCTCTGTATCCGAATCCGCGTACGGTCGCAATGTCGATCTCGGGGAACGGTGCGATTTTGTTTCTTATACGGTTGATATGCACCTTGACGGTATCGGAAAAACTGTCGGTTTCCGTGCCCCAGAACTCGTCCATCAGTTGATTTTTGGTAAAAATCTTTTCGGGATAGGTCAGCAGTTTATATAAAATGAGGAATTCTTTTTTAGAGAACAGTTCCTTGTCGCCCTTGTCGTTGTAAACCGAAAGCGACTGGTAATCTACCGTGCACGAGCCGACTACGATTTTCTTTTCCTTTCTTATATCTGCGCGCTTTATAATGGCGTTTATGCGCAAAACCAACTCCTCATGGTCGATGGGCTTTACCATATAATCGTCCGCGCCGCAGTTAAATCCCGATTTTTTATCGTCGATGCTCTCTTTTGCCGTGGCAAGTATAACGGGTATTTCTTTGCCTTCGGCGCGCAAAGTTTCTACCATGGTAAATCCGTCCATAACGGGCATCATTACGTCGGCAACGATAAGATCGATGTCGTTCGTCTTTAACTTTGCTAAGGCGTCCTCGCCGTTTACGGCTGTAACAACGCCGAAACCTGCGCGTTTAAGCCAGATTTCCATCAGCTTTAATATGTTGACTTCATCGTCTACACTCATAATATTATACATATTCTCCCTCCCGAAAATGAAAGCGATAATCTAAAAAAGTGAGGCTATAAGCCCGTTATCGACACTTTCAATGTAATTTTTTAGGCAAAAGTATACCGAATCTTGCAGAATTATTTTATATCTGTCAAACCCATTTTACTTTATTTGCGGTAAAGATACGGTAAAAAAGCCGAACCATATCAAACTTGACCATGGTCATATTTTACACCGAATTTAATCAAAAGTCAAGTATGGCGTATATAATAAACCCCGCCCGAAGAAACGCCGATAAACTCGTTCCTTGCGCATGCGCATACGCATATAGACAAAAATTTAAAAAATAGCGTTTTTCAATTGACAAAGCATGCGTTTATTGGTAAAATAAACAGCGTTACGATAAAAAGTTGCATCATGCCTTTTAAAGGAGAGATACACATGAAAGTTTTTGTTAAGATAGCCGCATTTGTGCTTGCCGTTTCCACGGTATTCGCTTTTTCTGCCTGCAATCAGAACTCGCAGAATAAGAACGACCAGTATGGCTGGGCATTCGACGTTGAAACCGAAGAAGTAAAAGCCACCGAAGAGGGCGCAAAGGATAAGAAAATTCTTACCATCAAAGGTCTTTACCTCGGTCAGGGCACTCAGAACGACGTTGACGCCGGCATTGCGGTTTTGAAAGATAAAAGTTTAGCAAGGCTTGAGAGCCTTGTTATCGGCAAGGATGAAGATTTCACGTTCAACGTTTACGACGAAACAAAGGGTGACTTCCAATTCGATAAAGACGGAAAGTCGGTCAGCAATAAGACGGATAGTTTTAAAAATTACGACGAAATCAAGATTGCCAAAGACGCGTTTTCGGGTCAGAAGATCATCAAGACGGTTGAACTTACAAGTAAAGTTACCGAAATCGGCTTAGCTGCTTTCGCCGGCTGCTCGAATCTGACGAAGATGGTTCTTCCGTTCGTCGGCACAAACGCAAAGGCTTACAACGTCAACAAGACGTTAGCAAGTCTTTTCGGAACCGCAGAAATTACGGGTTGCACCTCTAACAGCATTACTTATAACGAAGGCGGCACGGGTACGTATTACATTCCGTCCGGTCTTACCGACGTTGTTGTTAACTATGCCGAAGACGCGGCTCTTCCCGAATATGCTTTTGCAGGCGTAACCGTTATTAAGAACGTAACGCTTAACAACGTAACCGAAATCGGTTCCAACGCTTTTGCAGGTTGCACTTCGCTCGCCAAAGTAGAATTCGGCGCCGCTGCAAAACTCGAAACGATTTACAGCTCGGCTTTCTCCGGCTGCACTGCTCTTTATAATTTCAACCTTGCGGCTCTTACGGGGCTTAAGACGGTATATCAGAGTGCTTTCAACGGTTGCTCCAAACTCGGCGTCGGCTACGAAACGATCGTTCTTCCCGCCGCTACATATATGGATAAAGCGTTCAAAGATTGCACCTCTTTAAAATCGGTGGATTTCGCAAACGTTGTTGCAATCGGCGATGCTTGCTTCTATGGTTGCACTGCTCTCGAAACCGTTTCTAATCTTGACAACAACAAGCTTGCTTCTTCATATGAAATGGTCTTTGCAGGCTGCACCAAATTGTTGGATAAATAATTCAATAGCGAAACAATTGATAACCTCGGCTTTTAAGTCGGGGTTTTTATTTTGTACGTATTTCCAACCCCATTAGAACAATTTTTGCGCCGTCAAGTCGATTTGGGCTGTGTTAAACTCCTTCCAAGTACGTCCAGTACGTGTTCAGTCGTTTGCCTTGCCCAAACAAGCCGCAACCGTATACGAAAACAAGACACTGGCTTGTATATTTTGCGGTCGACTTTACGGCGTAAAAACACTACGTGCCGCAAGAGTAAACAAAAAACGAAAAAAATGCGTTGGATTTGCGGTTTGTTCTGCCGAGGTTGGAAATACGTACGCTGCCAAATAATTTTATCCGAGAAATAAAATTCACCCGATAAAAATCCGTTTCAACCTTTTTTTAAAAAACTATTGAAAAAAAAATCGTTTTGTTATACAATGTGTTTATATCAAAAGAATGCAAGACTCCGGCGGTATAATATTTATTTTATCGGTCGAACGACTATGCCGAATTGTAAAAAAACGGCTTTAAAGATTAAAGATTATCGGCGGTATTGTTTGTCCGGTCTGACGGTACTTGCGTTTAAAGGGGAAATATGACAAAAAAGTATGTTATTGCGCTTGACGAGGGGACTACGTCCACCCGCGCGGTGTTATACGATATCGCGGCGCAAAAGATAGCAAAAGTTAAATCGGTATCGATAAAACAGCATTATCCCAAGCCGTCGTACGTAGAAGAATCGGCGTCGGAAATATATTCGGCGTCGCTCGGCGCACTTGCGGAAATCATAGACGAAACGGGCGCGGATCAGATTGCGGGCATAGGAATAACCAATCAGCGCGAAACTGTCGTTGCCTGGTCTAAATCAAACGGAAAACCGCTCTATAACGCGATTATCTGGCAATGCAGGCGCACTGCCGACTATTGCAAGGAGATAGAAAAGAGTTACGGCGAGGTTATCAGACAAAAGACGGGGCTCAGAGTCGATCCCTATTTTTCGGCGAGCAAAATGCACTGGCTTTTAGAGAACGTGCCGGAGGTAAAAGCTGCCGCCGACGCGGGCGATTTATGCCTCGGTACGGTGGAAACTTTCCTTGCGTATAAACTTAGCGGCGGCAAGAGTTTCGTTACCGATTACACGAATGCGTCGCGCACAATGCTGTTCAATATAAAAACGCTTGAATGGGATGACGAACTGCTAAAAATATTCGGCATAAAGCGCGAATATCTGCCAGAGCCCGTTTCGCCGTCCGCTGTGGTCGGCGAGTTCGATTTCGACGGCACGAGCATACCTATCGCGGGACTATCGGGCGATCAGCAGGCGGCGGCGATAGGTCAGGGGTGTTTTGCCCGCGGTTCGGTCAAAATAACTTACGGAACGGGTATGTTTATGCTGTCTAACCTCGGCGACGAGTTCAGACTGAGCGACCACGGCTTGCTTACCACTTTGGGCTATGGCGGCGAAAAGCCCGTTTATATGTTCGAAGGTAGCGTGTTCAACGCTGGGAGCGCGGTTCAGTGGCTGCGTGACGGTCTGGAATTCTTCAAAAAGTCTGCGCAAAGCGAAAAACTCGCGCTGTCGGTCAAAGATAACGGCGGTGTGTATGTTGTGCCTGCGTTCACAGGGCTTGGCGCGCCGTATTGGGTAAGCGACGCAACGGGAATGATTACGGGCATAACCCGCGGTACGACCAAAGGGCATATTACCCGCGCCGTGCTCGAGGCGATGGCGTACTCCGCGTGCGACCTTATAGATGTCATGAGCGAAGAGGGCGGCATAAAACTTGCCGAACTTCGCGTTGACGGCGGCGCCTCTCAAAACGATTTTCTTATGCAGTTTCAGGCGGATGTTTCGGGGTGCGTGGTGGACAGACCTGTCGAACGCGAAAGCACTGCGCTCGGTGCTGCGTATTTGTGCCTTATAGGGCTCGGGATCAAAACGATTGACGAAATCGAAAGCATTCGTCGGTGCGACAAGAAATTTTACCCCGCACAGGATCGCGCGGCGGTGCAAGAATATTATTCAAACTGGAAAAAAGCGGTTGAGAGGTGTATTTATGATAAGAAGTGAATTTACGGCAAAAGACGGCAAGAAGATATCTTACCTTACCTGGGCTGACGTGGAAAACCCGAAAGCGGTTATTCAGGTGTCGCACGGTATGGTTGAACACGCGGGCAGATACGATCATTTCGGCATAGAAATGAACAAACGCGGGTTCATCGTTGTTGCCGACGATCACCGCGCTCACGGCGTTACCGACGAGGCAAATCTCGGCTATTCCGAGGGCGATATATGGGAGAATACTCTCTCCGATTTAAGAGAACTTAACGACATTATCAGGAAAAAATACAACCTGCCGATAGTGCTTTTCGGGCACAGTTACGGCTCGTTTTTAACGCAGGCATACATTCGCAGAAACGACGGACTTGCGGGCGCGGTAGTCGGCGGAAGCAACTTTTTCCCGCGGGCGACGGCTGTATCCGGCAGGTTTATCGCGGCGTGCGGAAGTAAGTTCAAAGGGGCTCAAAAACCCGCCTATATGCTCAAAAACGCATCTTTCGACGTGTACGATAAGAAATTTAAAAGCGG
This sequence comes from uncultured Clostridia bacterium, assembly GCA_934247855.1. GTDB lineage: Bacteria > Bacillota > Clostridia > Christensenellales > Borkfalkiaceae > HGM11416. The sequence goes on from CAKQKA010000055.1 coordinate 10,487, forward strand.
TTCTTTCATATCGTCTTTACCCGAAGAATGCGAACGTTATAATAAAGACAAATATTGCAGTTTCGTGTGCAGCAACAATTTTTATTACAGCTTTTTCGGCGGTGCGAAGAAACTGTATAAAAAGGGCGGCAGATCGCTTAAAGATTTTCCGGTTTTGCTTATTGCCGGCGACAGTGATCCCGTAGGCAATATGGGTAAAGGCGTTAAAAAGTTGGCAAAATGGTATAAGGGGCAGGGCGCAAAGGTAGAATGCGAATTGTATAAAGGCGTTCGTCACGAGTTTTTAAACGACACCTCGCGCTCGCAGGTTTACGACCGCGTGGAAAAATTCGTAAATTCATGTATATAATCCGTATTTGAATCGGCTTCACGAAATGCCCGATAATCGACCTATAGCCTTACTTTTGCGGCTAAAACCGATATTTTGAATAACTTATACTCACATATATTACGCCGAAAATATTATTTCGACAAATTTTATTAGTAGAAGATGGTGAAGGAGCCATTGAGTGCCATTTTCCCCGTGCTTGTTTTCCGTTTCTCTTTTGCGGGGTGCGGTGAATCGCACATGCACGAACTCGGCGAATGGACGATCGTAAGACAGGCAACTTGCGAAGAAAGCGGCACAAAATCCGTAAGTGTAAGTGATACGACGAAACCGAACAAGAAACGATTACAGCGTGCGGGCACGCTCAACGATAACGGCGTGTTCTATATAACTATGGTGGAGATTGCCGAGGACGGCAGCGAAACCGAATACGTTGTAAAAGTTTACGAATGGACTGAAAAAAACGGTGTCGTTACGTTATACTTAAACGGTTAACTTGCCGATTCGGGCAAAATCGTTGCGGGCTGTCTTGTTCCAGACGATATATTGATTAGTTGATTGATCGGTTATAGTCGCTTATAACCGATTTTCCGATGAAATGATTTAGCAAAACTTAAAAAAACTCCGACTGCGGTGCAACCACGGCCGGAGTTTTTTGTTGATATAAAGAAAAACCACGCGATAGTCGCGTGGTTCGGTGAAGGTTAACCGATGAATCTTGAAATAAAAACTCCA
>CAKQKA010000056.1 GCA_934247855.1 uncultured Clostridia bacterium
GCAACAGTTTTGCCGCCGACGTTATTCTGGATGGTTATTTAACCGACGAACGTTATACCGAAAGCGACGTTATCTCGCTTGGAACCTGGGATGATTCAGACGTGGAAAATCAGGCTTTCGGTGCGATAGTGAACGACATAAACGATTACGCGAACACCAAACGTGCGATAATAAAAATGTTCCGCGGCGAAATAGGCTTGCATTTCGGCTTTGAAGTGAAAGATTCCGACCTTGCTTATTCCTCGCTCGAAGACGGCGATCCCGCAATATGGACGGACAATATTCTCGTAAATTTATGCACGGCGATCGACGGAGCCGAAGTGCCTATGTCGGACGATTATTATCTTATGGTTACGGCGTTCGGCAATTACTGTTTCCGCCGCGGAGCAAACGCTGCCGGAATGTGGGGCGCATGGAGCGGAATTCTCGATTATCAGGCAGCCATTCATAAAGACGGCGATACGATTACGGGGTTCGGCGTGGAACTTGTAGTACCGTATGCGCAGATAGGCATAACAAAAAACGATCCTGTCGGCGTAACGTTCCGTTCGTGCGACAGATCGTCGGCAAACGGAGTGATGATCGAGCGCGAATGGCTTTACGGTGGGGGCGTTCATCATTTTAATCGTCCAAACGATTACGTTATATGGGGTGAAGACAACGTTCTTTACGCATATTATGATTATCGTATGCCCGACGTAACGATTAAAGGCACCGTGACCGACGCTATAACCAATATGCCGCTCGGCGGCTTAACCGTTGCGGACGGGATAGTTTCTCAGGAAAACGGCGAATTTATCGTTTCCGACGTAAACGCAAACGTCGATTACATTTTTGAAATTTCGGACGAGCGTATTATAGGCACGCAGACGTATGTCGTAGACAAAAACGTAATGCGAGCCAAAAAGGGCGGTATTGTCGCCGTTTCGATTTCGCTTCTGACAAAAGAAAATAAAATCACGCAAAAAATCACGGGACAGGTCGATTCGATAGCTTCTTTGGGAAGCGCGTTCGTAAAGGCAGGCGAAAGCACGGCGAGAATAAACGCGGACGGAACTTATGAAATAGAATGTACGTTTGAACGCGAGGTCATGCCGCTCGAATTTTATTTGAACGAAAACGCGCCCGCATTTGTAACCGAAATTTATCTGACCGATGCGATTAAAGGAAAAATCACCGTAGATGCCGAGATCCCGTTGATATCGGAATTGCCTTCCGCATTCGGAGCGGAAAAATCGGCAAAAGCCTTTGTGGGCTGGTGTGCGGACGGATTGTTCGTAAGAATAACAACTGCGGGAACAACAAATGGTTTCGGTGTTGCGCTTTCCGCTGACGAAGAAACCGGTAAAGTTGTTTTATATCACTCGTTCGGCACTATGTGCATAACCGATTTTGTATCGCAAAGTTGGAATTACGCCGCTCCGTCGGCGTTCGGTTCGGTTGCAGATATTCATAAAAACGCGCAAGGGCTTACGGCGTATACATTCACCGTTCCTTATTCGGTTATCGGAACATCCGAACCCGAAAAAATAAGGGTTGCACCGTTTGAGTATGCGTCGTCGGGTGCTTTTGAATGGTATACGGATGAAGACGGCACAGCATACCCGTTCGGAAATGCCGCTACGTTGAAATATTACCCCGTTCTTAATAAAGACGCTACGGTTGAATTTACAAAACCCGAAACGACTACTTCGTCTTATAATGTAACGTTATCGGGCAAGACGAATGCCAAAGTACTTCTCGAACGCGTCGAAGGCAGACGTAACGGAATAAAAATTACGATAGACTACTCCGCAGCGCAAGGATTTTGGGGGTTCGGCGTGATGCTCGGCAATTTTGAAAGCGGTGCGGGCATAACTCAACTGTACGTTCCGGGGCACGGAACGATAGACCATCGTGCTTATGGCGACTGGAACTGGGCGGGAAATTATCAACCCGCTGCGTCGCTCGGCGTAGAGGCTGCCGAAACGGTTGTTGAAAACATAAGCCGTATTACATTATTTTACTCTTACGAGACGCTTTGCGGCGAAAAATACGGTTTGAACATAACTGCCGGAAGCAAAAGCATAGGCGTGCAGTTTTTTGAATACGTAACCGATGCAAGCGGTAATCTTTACGGCTCGTATAACTGCGTTATTTCAGATGGCAGTACCGTTGCATTCGACACGGGCGTTGCGAATTTTTTGAAATGGCAGTTTGTAAAATCGGAAGAAAAAGCAATTTACGAATATAACGATCTCGGCGAAAGCGTGTCAAAAGTTACGGTTACCGTTCTCGATGACGGCGTAAAATTCACGTTTGTATCAACCGAAACGGCAAATACGTTCGGTTACGGCGTATGCTTGCAGGCAACGGGAGGAAATGCGATTTCCGTTCTGTATGCGACCACGGGCAATATGGCAAAGCAGTCTTACGGAGATTGGGCGTGGGGGTATAACCTTCCGACAGCTTACGGCATAACCGCAAGCAGAACAACGGTAAACGGCGAAACCATATCCGAGTTTTTTATCCCGAACGGAGTTTTAGGCGTCGAAAGCGTCACCGAACTCAAATTTTGTTTGTTTGAAACGGTAAACTCGGGCGGCTCGCAATACGGAATCTATAATTGTTGTAAAAACGGCGAAACAGAAATCGCCATAGACGGCGGAACTCAAAACTTTTTAACCGTAAATGTGGAATAAAGGGAGAAATATTATGAGTAAAATTAAAAAGATATCGGCTGCGCTGCTTACCGCCGCGATGCTTTTTTCGGGCTGTTCGGGCGAGCAGGCAAACGGAATTTCGCTTGACGAGATAAAAGATTATACACCTGTGAATCTTCAGACCGAATATTATGATAATTATGATTTTAACGCTTACTATAACAAGGAGGAAAGCGAAAAGCATCTTCCGGGGCAAGGCGTGTTCGGCACCGGCAACGCGTTTATTTTACGATATAACGGGCTTTATTACATGTACGTAGGCTCGTCGAATAACATGTCGCAGTCAATGCCGTGCTGGGTTTCGGAAGACCTTATATATTGGAGCAAACCCGACAACGGCGTTACGCCTGCCGGCACCTGCGCGGACGATCCGCGGCTTTATTATGCTTATCCGCCTTGCGTAAGACAGTTCAACGGCAAGTTTTATATGTATGTTTATCTTAAAAACGACGTTGTAACGCAAGGTAACTACATTTTAAAAGCCGATTCGCCTGTCGGTCCGTTCGAGTTTGTTACCGGTGACGACGGCAAGCCCGTTTGTTATACCATCGAAGCGACGACTACTAATATCGACTGCGATATTTTTATAGACGACAACGAGGACGTATATTTTATGAGTGCGCATCAGGACGCCTATTTTACGGGAATACGGGCGTTCAGAATGCCGTCGATGGACAAAATAAATTACGACGAGAACAGTTATATCAACATTGCCGAAAGTTCGGTCGGCGGCTGGACGGAAGGTAACGGAATGTTCAAGCGCAACGGCAATTATTATCTGATGTTCACAGGTTCCGACATATTGAGCCCCGGTTATTTAACCCATTATGCGGTTGCCGAAAACGACAACTGGAAAAACGCGTTCGGCACGGATGAAAAAACGGGCGCAAAGGGGTTTAATCAGGGAATCGATTGGCCTATGGGCTGTGAAACCGATCCCGAATTTTACTCTTTGGGACATGCGACTTCGGTTTTAGGCCCCGATATGGATGCGCTTTATTATCACTATTTCAGCGTAAATACGGCAGGACCTAACTGCACGTTTGCGATCGACCGTTTAATTTTTAACGGTACGGCTATGGATAGCGCGCAGACGCAATATCACTCGGTGAAACCCGCTATGCCGTTTGTTTATTCGTATTCGCCGACGGCAAGCGACGAATTTGTTGCCGAAAACGGAAAAATTCTTTCAAAAAAATCTCACGGCAGAAATTTTTCGGCAGAATATAATTTCAAAGGGAACGACGTAAAATGCGTTTTCGGCTATAAAAACGAGCAAAATTACGGCTATGTAACCTGCGACGTTACGGCAAAAACCGTAACTCTGCACACCATTGAAAACGGCACGGATAAACAGGTTGCGCAGGGCGAAATTGTCAGGAACTATAGTGAAGACGCGCTGAAAACTTTAAGAATTGCATATCGTGACGGCAAAGCCGACGTTTATTTCGACGATCTCAAAAAGATATCCGACGCGATGCTTTCGGTTGAAAGCGGTGCGGCAGGGTACGTTTATGGCGGCGATGCCGAATTCTGCTATACTGCCGTTTCAAATGCGGCAAAAGGTATAAGCGATGCTGTAGAACCTAAACTTCATTATATTAACATCGGCGCCGAAAGTTATTTACCCGCGGGGATAATCGAAGGGCATGGTTCGTCTTTTAACGGCGATAGCGGATACCGTCTTACGGACGAAAGCGAATATGGCGGAAAATATACGGGAACAGGGCAGATAAAACTTGAAAATGCAGGCGATCATGCCGATTTTCTTGTGGATTTCGATCAGACACGCAACAGTGCGGAAAGCGGTTACTACACGCTTTATATGACGCTTAACAAAAATCAATGCGGCAAGACGTTCGGCGTAAGAGTGGACGGGGGCAGAATCATGCCCGTAAAAGTTCCTTCCGTTAATCCGGACAACGGTGCTTCGCTTATAAAAACGCCTATAGCGCAAATTCCCGTAGAAAAGGGCGTTCGCGAGATATCTGTTATCGATCTGGGCGAAAATTTCGCATTCCATTCGTTCACGTTCGTAAAGAGCACGGGCAAAAATTTCAGCTACGAACAATCGCTTAACGTCGCACCTGAAAAAGGCATGGAACAGCTTACTTTATGGCGGTTCGATAAACAATCGGGCGACGAGGAAAATTCGCTCGTTTCGCGTGAAGGGGTAAGGTCGCTCGTTTATTTCGGCAATGCTGCAATAGAGAATTACACCGTAGAATGTGATTTCAGACTTAATACCGACAGCATAAACAGCGCAGGTTTTATAATTCAGGGCAACAGATATTCCAATTCGGCATACATTACCGAAGATTACAGGCACATCCAGGGCTATTATTTATCGATCGGCAAGCGTATGGTAAAAATCGAAAAATTAAACTATACGCACAGCGACGGCAATGCCGCGGCAAAACGCGCGTCGATAAACATAGGCGAATGGAATCACGTTAAAATCGAAGTTAACGGCTCAACGCTTAAAACTACGGTTTCTTCGTCTTCGGGTGAAAGCGTAACTCTTGAGTTTACAGATGATTTCGCGCTTTCAGGCGGACGTTTCGGTTTTTACACTTCGGGTGCGTCGGCTTCGTATAAAAACTTGAAAATAAGCGGCTGATATGGATAAAAGCATAGTATTTTTAACCGACGATTTCGGCGAAAAACTCGTGCTTGAAACGGCGGCTATGGGCGCGCGTAAAATATATTTGCATGCCAATCCGTTTAAAACGACAGTAAAAGAGTTTATCGATTTTAGAATTAAAAACCAAAAATTAATCGATAAACTCGAAAAAGGCGGCATTGCGGTAGAATATCAATTGCATGCGGTTTCTTATCTTTTACCGCGCGTGCTGTTTAAAAGCAAACCCGAACTTTTTTTGTCGGATGAAAACGGCTGTAAAAACAGTGCGTTCAATTGTTGTCCGTCGAGCGGCGAAGCTTTAAAAAATATTGAGGAAAATGCCGAAAAGCTCGCTTTTTTGCTGAAGCAAAAAACAAACCGTTATCATATATGGGTGGACGACGACCTCGGCGCGGATATTCGTTGCAGATGTGAAAAGTGCAAAGATTTATCTGCGTTCAGGCAAAATTCGATTATTTGCGAAGCAATAACGCGCGGTATAAAAAAATATGATGAAAAAGCGGAAAACGCATTGCTTTTATACGGCGAAGAACCGGAGTTTCGCGATGCGCCGGAAAATGCTTTTATAGAATTTGCGCCGTTTAAGCGCGAACACGCAATACCATTAACAAAAGGGAAAAAGAACGCATTTTTTGCGGATAAACTTAAAAAATTAATATCGGTTTACAGGGCGGATAAAGTTTCGGTTCTCGAATATTTTTTAAGTTTCGACTTCAATGGTTTTTTACGTGGCGACGGAGCGTCGAGGGTAGAAAAAGACGTGGAGTTCTATATAAACGCAGGAGTGACCGATTTAACTACGTTCGCGGTTTTTGCGAGTGCTTCCACAGAAGAAAAACTTGACGGAATAAAGAAATATTTTAAAATTTTAGGATAATTATTCGGAACAATTTATGAAAGGCAACAGCAGTATAATAATTATTAACAGAGATTTGTGCGAAGAATGGCTTGGCGTTTTAAAGGAGTGCGGTATCGGAACGATAGGGCTTCATTCGCTTTATCAATACGGCGGAATCGACGAGTTTTTAAACTGGCTTAATCGTGCGGACGTTAGAAATCTATTGCAAAAATTCAAAAATGCCGGAATAGAAATCGAATATCAGTTACATGCGGTTAACTGGTTGTTGCCGCGCGGGCTTTTTTCGGTTCACCCCGAGTGGTTCAGAACCGATAAAAACGGCGTGCGCGTTTCCGATTGGAATCTGTGCGTTTCGTCGGCCGAGGCTTTGGAATACATAGAGAATTCGGCATATCTTCTTGCAAAAATGCTCGAACAGTCGTCTCATAACTATTATATCTGGGGCGATGATTGCATAGGAAGCGTTTGTTATTGCGAAAAATGTTCAAAAATAAGCGGAGCAGACCAGAATATGATTATTATGAAACATGTTTTAAAAGGTTTGAAACGTTACGATAAAGACGCAAAACTTGCATTTTTGTCTTATCAGGACTCATTCGGCACGCTTACCGTTCCGCCTGAAAAAGATATGTTTTTAGAATTTGCCCCCATAGACCGCGACCATTTTTCGCCCATCTGTTCGGATGACGAAAAAAATCGCAGGAACTGCGAAATTTTTGAAAACTTAGGGCAGATTTTCCATGGCGATAAACACGTTCTCGAATATTATCTCGACGTTTCGTATTATTGCGGCTGGAAGCGTGAAAACGTAAAAGATTTAGTATTGGATACCGCTGTTTTAGAAGAGGATCTTAAATATTACAAATCCCGCGGAGCGACTTGTTTAAGCACTTTTGCAGGATTTATCGACGCCGGTTGGCTCAAAGAATTCGGAACCGAAATAATTAAAAAATACGCCGGGATAGTAAAAAAATATTTTAATTAGAAAATCAATAGAAAACAGCTTATAAAAGAGTTACATGGGCGAAAAAAACACCGCAAAAGACACAACTTTGCGGTGTTTTTTCAGTGTAAAAACAAAAACGGACAACGCCGTTATTTGCGTTTTTTTTCTATCAGCGGAAGGTACTCGGGTATTTTATCGCTTTTTATTTTCATGATCGGGTGCTTTATATCGTCGAAATACAAAAACAAGACAGATTTGCCGTCAATCTCTAGTATTTCGTAACCGATCAGTTTTTCGTCATAAATCATATTTTTTGCAACGGCGTGATAGTTGAAATATCCCATAATCAATAAATTGCCCAACCTCACGTTTTTAATTCATTATAGCGCGCTTTAATTTTTCCGTTACTTTTTTGTTTTTTGTAAACGCTTATTTCTTTTTTAAAGAAAAAATGCACAAAAATCGCTTTTACCTATTGTAATTATTTACTGTATGTGATAGAATGAACGAGGTGTGAGCGTAGGCAAAATTGTCTTATGCACATACGTAAATTAACTAAGGACAGACAAAAATGGAACTGAAGGGCAAAAAAGTTGTTTTTCTCGGCGATTCGATAACCGAGGGTGTGGGAGCCGACGCGCCCGAGCATATTTACCATGCGGTGTTAAAAGATTTGCTCGGCATTAAAGAATGTGTAAACGCAGGCGTTTCGGGCACGAGAATTGCTCGGCAAAAAATGCCTACCGTAAACGAACCGAGTTTCGATCTCGATTTTTTAATGAGATTCGACGACGTCGATAAAGACGCCGATTATTTGTTTATTTTCGGCGGGACAAACGATTTCGGGCACGGCGATTCCGAATTCGGTTCGGCGGACAGCGACGATATCTATACCTTTCAGGGCGCGCTTAACGTGTTGTATACAAAAGCGAAAAATGCGTTCGGCTCGGATAGGGTTGTAATTTTAACGCCTATGCGCCGTTTCGGTATGAACAGCAGCAAGGGCGATGGTTCAAGAAGGGTGCCTTGTCCTCCGCTCGGCGAATATGTTAAAGCCGAAATCGAAGCCGCTGCAAGATACGGGTTTAAAGTGATCGATTTATTCAGCGTTCCCGAACTCGATCCCAACGACGAAAAGTACGTTCGTTATTTTGCCGACGGTTTGCATCCGAACACCGAAGGGTACAGGTTGCTTGCCGAAGTTCTCGCAAAAAAAATCAAAGAATTATAATCTAAAAAATTGCGGCGCAAGCCGTTTATCGTCGCGGAATTTCGCGATGTTTCAAATCATCTTTAAAAAGAGGTAAAAATTATGGCAAAGAATCGTTTAATAGGGGATTACCCCGTAATCGGAATCAGACCGACGATCGACGGCAGACGCGGAAAAATCAAAGTGCGTGAATCGCTCGAAGATCAGACCATGAATATGGCGAAATCCGCCGCAAAACTTATCGAAGAAAACGTTTTCTATTCTAACGGCGAACACGTTAAAGTAATTATCGCCGATACGACTATCGGTCGTGTTGCCGAAGCCGCCGCTTGCGCGGATAAATTCAGAAAAGCCGGCGTAGATATTACGCTTACGGTTACGCCTTGCTGGTGTTACGGCGCGGAAACCATGGATATGGATCCGATGACGATTAAAGCCGTTTGGGGCTTTAACGGAACGGAACGCCCGGGCGCTGTTTATCTCGCTTCGGTTCTTGCAACTCACGCGCAGAAAGGCTTGCCCGCATTCGGCATTTACGGACACGAAGTTCAGGAAGCCGACGATACTTCCATTCCCGCCGACGTGCAGGAAAAAATGCTGCGTTTTGCGAGAGCGGCTGTAGCGGTTGCGACTATGCGCGGTAAATCGTATTTGCAGATCGGTTCGGTTACCATGGGTATCGGCGGTTCTATCATCAGCCCCGAATTCTTTGAAGAATATCTCGGCATGCGCGTTGAATCGGTCGACGAAGTGGAAATTATCCGCAGAATGACCGAAGGCATTTACGATAAAGCCGAATACAAGAAAGCTCTTGCGTGGGTTAAAGAAAAATGCCGCCCGGACTTCGACAAGAATCCCGTCGAAATGCAGAAAACTCCCGCACAGAAAGAAAAAGACTGGGAATTTACTGCAAAAATGGCGTGCATAATCAAAGACTTGTTCAACGGCAACAAGAAACTTCCCAAGGGCAGAGAAGAAGAGATGGTCGGGCATAACGCCATCGTCGGCGGTTTCCAAGGTCAAAGACAGTGGACGGACTTCTATCCTAACTGCGACTTCCCCGAATCCATTCTCAATTCGTCGTTCGACTGGAACGGAGCGAGAGAGCCGTACATTCTCGGCACTGAAAACGACACGCTCAACGCAACGAGCATGTTATTTATGAAGTTGCTCACCGGCAGAGCGCAGATGTTTGCCGACGTCCGTACTTACTGGTCGGGCGAATCGGTCAAGCGCGTTACGGGTTACGACCTCGAAGGTCACGCAAAAGAGGCGGACGGCTTTATTCACCTTATCAACTCGGGCGCTTGCTGCGTTGACGCTTGCGGCGAAGTCAAGGACGAAAAGGGCAACGCCGTAATGAAAAAATGGTGGGAAGTTACCGACGCCGATATCGACACAATGATGAACGCAACCACCTGGCCGTATGCCGACCTCGGATATTTCCGCGGCGGCGGATATTCTTCGCGCTTTGTAACGCGTGCGGAAATGCCTGCTACAATGATAAGGCTTAACCTTATCAAAGGTTTAGGACCTGTTTTGCAGATAGTCGAGGGTTGGACGGTAAAACTTCCGGACGAAGTTACCGACAAACTGTGGAAGAGAACCGACTATACGTGGCCTTGCACCTGGTTTGCTCCGAGAGTTACGGGCAAGGGCGCGTTCAAGTCGGCTTACGACGTAATGAACAACTGGGGCGCAAACCACGGCGCGATTTCTTACGGACATATCGGCGCGGATCTTATCACAATGTGCTCGATGCTCCGTATTCCCGTATGCATGCATAACGTAGACGAAAAAGATATTTATCGCCCCGCCGCATGGAACGCGTTCGGAATGGATAAAGAAGGTCAGGACTACCGCGCTTGCGAAGCCTACGGACCTATGTATAAAAACATAAGAAAGTAATATGATTCAGAAAATGACACCCGTTCTCAAAGATTATTTGTGGGGCGGTGAAAAACTCAAATCGGTATATAACCGTAAATCAAGCGGTAAGGTGGCGGAAAGTTGGGAACTTTCCGTTCACCCCGCCGGTGAAAGTTTAACGCAAAATTCGCAGACTTTAGCCGAATACATAAGCCACAACAAGGGCGTGTTGGGTAAAAACGCAAATTTTCCCGTGCTGATTAAGTATATCGACGCGGCGCAAAATCTCTCCGTGCAAGTTCATCCCGCCGACGATTTCGCAAGAAAATACGAAAACGATAACGGCAAAACCGAAATGTGGTATATCATTTCGGCGGACGACGGCGCAGGCATTTACTGCGGTTTCAAGCGCGATACGAACAAGGAAGAATTCCTTGAAAAGGTCAAGGACGGAACGGTAGAAGAACTGCTCAACTTCATTCCCGTAAAGGCGGGCGATTGCTACCTTATCAAAGCGGGCACGGTGCATGCCATCGGTGCGGGGTGCGTAATATGCGAGGTTCAGCAAAACAGCAACGTGACTTACCGCGTGTATGATTATAACCGTCGCGGTGCGGACGGAAAACTGCGCGAACTGCACGTCGATAAAGCAGTTAAAGTAATAAATTTCAAAAAGTTTGTTGACTGCACGAACAGCGGAGCGTTTACCGCGATCGGCGGCGGCAAGTTAAGGCTGCTTACGCAATGCGAGTATTTCCGTTGTTTCGAGCTAAAACTCGACGGTGATTTTACATACAAGAGCGAAGATTCTTTCGTTGCGTTGAATTTCGTGCGCGGCGAAGGTACAATCAACGGCGAACGTTTCGGCTCGGGCGACAGTTTCTTCGTCCCATGCGGCGAAGATTTTTCCATAAGCGGCAATGCAACAGCTGTTCTGACTCTTGGCGGAGAAAAATAATTGGAAAGCGTACTATTTATTCTTGAAATAATCGGCACGATAGCTTTTGCGGTGTCGGGTTCGTTCGTCGCGGTAAAAGCAAAGTTCGATATTTTCGGTGTTATCGTGGTAGGGTGCATAACGGCGATCGGCGGCGGCATCATGCGCGATACGCTGATCGGCAGCGTGCCTCCGCAAATATTCAATAAAGGTTACCTCGTAGCGGTGGCGGCTGTATCGTCTATCGCCGTTTTCGTGTTGTCTTATTTTGACAGAAACAAGTTCGAGGACGTAAACGCCAAGGTCGATAAAGTCAATAATATTTTCGATGCGATAGGTCTTGCGGCATT
>CAKQKA010000057.1 GCA_934247855.1 uncultured Clostridia bacterium
GACCTATATACGGACAAAAGTCCGCCTATAGGTCGATTATCGATAGTTTTGTGAAAAAAAATCAGTCGTTATTTAAAAAGTCGGCGATATATTTTGCGACCGAATCGGGATCGAGTTTTTCTTCTTTTAAAAGTTTTTGCGGATTGTACCTGTCGTAAAATTTCTTTTGCAGTCCGAAATTTTTGACTTTAACGGAAGTGTCGCCGTAATACGACGCGATTTTTTGACCGAAACCGCCGTCCGAAATTCCGTCCTCCATGGTTATTATAAGTTTGTGGTTTTCGGCAAGGCGATCAAGCAGTTCGGTATCTATTCCGGTAGCAAATCTCGGATTGATAAGCGTGGGTTTTATGCCCGTAAGTTTTTCCGCCTTATAGGCAGCCTCATTTCCGAGCTGATAAAAATCGCCGAGTGCGATAATCGCGACCTTTTCGCCGCTTTGTTCAACCTTAAATTTATTGATATCGTCGTAAGACTTGTCTGCATCCCTGTAATCGACGGCGTTGCCCGGCATTAAAATCATAACGGGGTGGTCGCTTTGGTCGATCGCCCAGTCGAGCATGTTCAGAAGTTCCGCCTTGCTCGTGGGACACAGCATAACAAGATTGGGTATATTGGAAAATGCCGATATTCCGAAAATGCCGAGGTGAGTCACGTCGGTAAGACCGTCGAAATTAGCGTAATTCAGCAGTATTGTAACGGGGTTGTTGTTGATGCAAACGTCCTGCGAAATCTGGTCGTATGTGCGCTGCATAAACGTAGTGTTGGTTATAACAAGCGGTTTTGCGCCCGCTTTTGCCATACCCGACGCCATAGCGACGGCTTGTTCTTCGGCGATACCCACGTCTACGAACTGCTCGCCTAAAGTTTCCCTGTCGTCTTGCGATAACCCGAAACTCATAGGCATATTCGGCGTTATCACGACAAACTTTTTGTCTCGCGCGGCTTTATCCAAAATGTATTTTCGAGCAATGTCCGTATAGGTTTCGTCGCTGCCCGTGTCTGCCGTCGGTAAACCGGTTTCTCTGTCGAAAGGTACGGTCCAGTGCCAGTTTTCCTTATTTTCTTCGGCAAGTTTATAGCCTTTGCCTTTTAATGTGTTTATGTGAACGACAACGGGGTGCGAAGTGTCTTTAACCGAGCGGAACACTCGTATAAGCGAGGCGATATCGTTGCCGTTGTTTTCGTAAATATAATCCAAGCCCATAGCCTTGAATATATTGTTCTGAGCCGTGCCGTTCGTTTCGCGCAAACGTTTAAGATTTTTGTAAATGCCGCCGTGCGTTTCGGAAATAGACTGCTGATTGTCGTTTACTATTATTATAAGGTTGGAATTAAGTTCCGAGCCTGCAACGTTCAGTCCCTCGAGAGCTTCGCCGCCCGAAAGCGAGCCGTCGCCGATTAGTGCGATTACATTCTCTTTTCCTCCGAGCAGATCTCTTGCTTTGGCAAGTCCCGTCGCGAGCGAAATCGAGGTTGACGTATGCCCGACGTTGAAAAGATCGTGTTCGCTCTCTTCGGGGTTGGTGTAACCCGAATCGTCCTTGAAATGTTCGTCGTCGATATATCCCGCTTTTCTGCCCGTAAGCATTTTGTGCGGATAGCTTTGGTGGGAAACGTCGAACACGAATTTGTCGTTCGGCGAATCGAAAACGTAATGCATGGCAATTTCAGCTTCGACAATGCCGAAGTTGGGACCGAGATGACCGCCGATTTTGGTCAGTCTGTTGAAAAGCGCCTCTCTTATATCTGCCGCAAGGCGGTTGAGTTCGTCCATATTCAGCTTTTTAACGTCTGCAGGTCCGTTGATCCTTTTTAGTATATCGTACATTTTTTTCCTCGTTTTTATTTAATTTTTGTTTCGGCGCGGTAGTGGGTAAAACCGTCTGCCGCAAGCGCATACGCCGCTCGGAGGTATAAAACAAAAAGTCGGCGGGTCAGCCGACTTTTTGCGATTATTTTATTAAAACAAGTTGTGGCTGATTATAACCGTCAGGCTGTCGGCGCAGCCGACTTATTTTCTGCCGCAGCAGTTTTTGTACTTTTTGCCGCTGCCGCAGGGGCAGGGATCGTTTCTGCCCGGCTCTGCCTTGTTTACGACCGTGCGCTGCTCGGCGTTAAGACTGCCGCCTTGCGCGACGTAATTGCGGGGATCGGGACGGCGTTCCTGTCGCTGAGTTTTCTCCACTTCGATTTTCAAAAGGTACTTGACCGTGTCTTCCTGGATACTTGCGGTAAGTTCTTCAAACATTTCAAGACCTTCTTTTTTATACGAAATCAGCGGATCTTCGTTGCCGTATGCGCGCAGCGATATGCCGCGTTTCAGTTTATCCATCGCGTCGATGTGTTCTATCCACTTTGTGTCGACGGTTCTGAGCATTATTATACGTTCTACTTCGTGGTAGTCAATGCCTTTTTCTTTGTAGTTTTCGATCTTTTCTTCGTAGCATTCCACGACTTTTTCGATGAGTTTATTGATGAAATATTTGTAATCCCAGTTCATCAGTTTTTCGTGCGTAACGAAATTCGTGCCGACGGGGAGTACGCGTTCTTCAAGGCGTTTGTTGAGTAAATCCATATCCCACTTCGTCGGATCGTCTGACGAGTTTACCGTTTCGTTCACAAGGTTGGTAACGTAATCGGGGATAAGGTTCAATACGTCCTGATGGACGTTTTCGCCGCGGAGAACTTTCATTCTTTCATCGTAAATAACCATACGCTGACGGTTCATTACGTCGTCGTAACCGAGGATGTGTTTTCTTATGCCGAAGTTCTTGCCTTCGATAGTGCGCTGTGCGTTTTCTATGCTGCGCGAAAGCATTTTAGCCTCGATAGGCGTGTCTTCGTCCACTTTGAACATGGAGTATATTCGTTGCAGTCTTTCGCCGCCGAATC
The DNA here is from genome assembly GCA_934247855.1 of uncultured Clostridia bacterium. GTDB lineage: Bacteria > Bacillota > Clostridia > Christensenellales > Borkfalkiaceae > HGM11416. The sequence goes on from CAKQKA010000057.1 coordinate 2,896, forward strand.
TTTGCGCAAGGTCGTCTTCGAGAGAGATATAGAATCTCGATTCGCCGGGGTCGCCCTGACGTCCCGCACGACCGCGCAACTGGTTATCGATACGCCTGGATTCGTGGCGTTCGGTGCCCAGAATATACAATCCGCCAAGCTCGGTAACCTTTTTCTTTTCTTCGTCGGTTACGACCGAGTGTTGTGCGAGCAGTTCGCGGTAAAGGCTGCGAACCTCTTCGATATCCTGCGGAATATGCTGAATATACGAGGTGGCAAGTTCGATTGTTTCGTCGTCGTATCCGCGGTTACGCAGATCTTGCTTTGCAAGGTATTCGGGGTTACCGCCGAGCAGTATATCGGTACCACGACCTGCCATGTTGGTTGCGATGGTAACCGCGCCGAGTTTGCCCGCCTGCGCTATGATTTCAGCCTCGCGCTTATGGTTTTTAGCGTTCAGGATCTGGTGTCTGATTCTGCGTTTTAACAGCTCGCGCGAGATTTCTTCCGATTTTTCTACGGTAATCGTACCGACGAGGACCGGTTGACCTTTTTCGTGAACTCTTACGATATCTTCCACGATCGCACGGATCTTGCCTTTATGTGTGGAATAAACTAGATCGGGGTTGTCCTTTCTAATCATGGGGCGGTTGGTGGGTATTTCAAGAACGTCAAGCCCGTAAATGGTCTTGAATTCCTCTTCTTCGGTTTTGGCGGTACCCGTCATACCCGAAAGTTTGTGGTAAAGACGGAAATAATTCTGGAAAGTGATCGTTGCCTGAGTCTGGTTTTCGTTGCGGACTACGACGTGTTCTTTCGCTTCGATTGCCTGATGTAAACCTTCGGAATATCTACGACCGATCATAAGACGACCTGTAAATTCGTCTACTATGATTATTTCGTTGTCCTGCACGATATAGTCGTTATCGCGTTTGAAAATATAGTGCGCTTTAAGGGCTTGCTGTATGTGGTGGTTAAGTTCTGCGTTTTCGATATCGGCAATGTTTTCGACGCCGAAGAACGCTTCGGCTTTTCTCGAACCGCTTTCGGTAATCTGAACGCTCTTTTCTTTGATATCAACCTCGAAATCTTCGTCCGGTTTCAAAGTTCTTACGAATCTGTCCGCGCTGAGATACATTTCGGAGGATTTATTGCCGCGTCCCGAAATAATGAGCGGGGTTCTCGCTTCGTCGATCAAAATGGAGTCTACCTCGTCGACGATTGCAAAGTTAAGACCGCGCTGTACCATCTGGTCGAGCCTTACTTTAAGGTTATCGCGCAGATAGTCGAAACCGAATTCGTTGTTGGTTCCGTAAGTTATATCGCAGGCGTAAGCCGCGCGTTTTGCGTTATCGTCCATATCGTGTACGTTTACGCCGACGGTAAGCCCCAAAAATCTGTGAACTTTGCCCATCCACTCGGCATCACGCCTGGCAAGGTAATCGTTTACCGTGACTATATGCACGCCTTTGCCGGTCAGCGCGTTAAGGTAAGCGGGCAGGGTTGCCATAAGCGTTTTACCTTCACCGGTTTTAAGTTCGGCAACACGTCCCTGGTGAACGCATATACCGCCCATAAGCTGTACTTTATAATGGCGCATGTTAAGCACGCGGTAAGACGCTTCGCGAACGACCGCAAACGCATCGAACAGTAACTGATCGAGCGTTTCGCCGTTGTTGTAGCGGTCTTTAAGAATTTGCGTCTGAGCGCGTAACTCGTCGTCGCTCATCTTCTCGTACTTGCCGCCGAGAGCCATAATCTTGTCCGCCATTGCGCCGATTTTTCTTAAACTCCGTCTGGAGTCGGATTCAAGTATATATTTAATTAGTCCCATAAGAGATCCCTCCGTTTCGATCCGCTTGCGCGAACCGAGTGTTTTGCAAAATGTTATTTTCCCGCTTGTTTTTAATTTGCGATAAATTGCCGGCGTAAGTATTTTTAGGTCGGATAAACCGTTTTTTCGGACTATGCGAATGCCGCGCCGTCGGATAACGTTTTATCGCCGCCGCCCATGCAAAAATTTATACGGCAATGCGAGATTTTTCAAAAGTACCTACCTGCTATTATAACTTATTTTCTTCAATATGTAAATAGTTTTTTGGCGATTTTCGGTACGTTTTTTATTTGCGGCGGTAAAATGCAGATAAAAAATAGTCAAGTGCCGCCGAATTTGTCGATAACCGTTGACTTTTTGCGATTTTAGGCGTATTATGATTACACAACGATAAATCGGCACGGTTGTGCCGTAAGGAGAAATATGAAATATTGTTCTAAATGCGGAAAAGAAGTAGTCGACGAAGCCGAGTATTGCCCCGGTTGCGGTTGCAGAATCGCTTCGACCTCGGGTAGCTCGGACGGCAAGGAAACGCTTCGCACTGTTGCGAAAGTCTTTATGATTCTCGGTTGTATATCCGTAGGTTGGACGCTTATACCGCTGGCTTGGTGCATTCCTATGACCGTTTCTTATTTCGGGAGAGTGAAAAATCACGAAAAAATAGGGATGGGCTTTAAAATCTGCACGTTGCTGTTCGTTTCCGTAGTTGCAGGTATTCTTATGCTTTGCGATGAGGATATGTAAAAGCGGTTTACACGATATAAAGTTTTAAACGCGGTCGGATGCGCTTGTTCAAGACGTCCGCCGTAAGGCGTTGCACTATAAAAAATAAAGCGGAGGTTATTATGAAGAAGTACAAAGGCACTCAGACCGAACTTAACCTGATGGCGGCGTTCGCCGGTGAATCTCAGGCGCGAAACAAGTATACCTATTTTGCGTCCAAAGCTAAAAAAGACGGATTCGAACAGATTGCCGAGCTGTTTTTAAAAACTGCCGACAACGAGAAAGAACATGCAAAAATGTGGTTTAAAGAACTTAACGGAATCGGAAGTACCGCCGAAAATCTCGAAGCCGCAGCCGACGGCGAAAATTACGAGTGGACTGACATGTACGAGAATTTTGCCGTAACCGCCGACGAAGAGGGTTTTCACGAACTTGCCGAAAAATTCCGCATGGTAGCTATGATAGAGAAAAAGCATGAAGAACGTTATCGTTCGTTGCTTGCAAACGTCAAGGCTATGGAAGTGTTCCAAAAAAGCGGCATCGTTATTTGGGAATGTCGAAATTGCGGGCATATCGTAATAGGCGAAAAAGCCCCCGACGTTTGCCCCGTATGCGCTCATCCGCAGTCTTATTTCGAAGTTCGCGCCGAGAACTATTGATGAATTAAACGTTATAAAACCGCTCTATGTGCCGATAATCGACCTATAGGGCGGTTTTTTATGTGTGCAAAGTGTTTCTTGCGTTTTTTTGCGGGCGACTGCTTAATCGTCTGCCCAGTTGCCGTTATCGGCAAAATCCTGTTTTTCGCCGATGAAAATTTCGGCTACGAATTGTTTTTCGCCGTAAAATTTTTTGCCGTCAAGTCCTATGGTATAGGGCAAAACATAGTAGCCGTATCTGCCGTCTTTAAGGCGATTGTCCGTGAACTTTTCGTCGTTCGTATCGGCGACGGTCGTTTCTGTTTTTCCGTCCGTTCTGAATATTTCAACGTAAACCTGAGTTTTTTTATCTAAAGTTACGGTTACGTTGTTTTTATTTTTGCAAATTTCGGCGGAAACTTTTGGCGACACGAACTCATCCGAATACTCTGTCGGCAAAAACTCTTTTAAAAATTTGGCTTTAATACAGTATTTGTCGGGTTGATTTTCGGGTGCAAGCAGTAGTTTTCCGTCGTCGTAGGCAAGTTTGCAAAGTCGAACCTCTTCACACTCGTCTGACTTGCTGAGCGGTGCGGGTTTGTGGTCGGAATATAGCTTTTCTATAATTTCGGCGGCTTCGCGCGCGGCTGTGCCTCCCGTTACCGAGCACGGCAAAAGGCTTTTGCCGGCACAAAGTTTTACTCCGATAATATCTTCGGATGTGTAACATACTGCAAGTGCGTCGGTGTTGCCGTCCTTTGTGCCGTTCGTGCCGGTCTTCGCGCACAGGTCGAAATCGAACATTGAAAGCGCTTTTGCCGTGCCTGTTTTAGTGCATTCTTTAAGTGCGTCGTTTATTAAATCGGTCGTGCCTTTTTTGAACACCGTCGTACCGTTATCGGTTGGCGAATATGCCGATAAGCGACCTATACGCACACTTTTTATAAAACGTGGCGGGTAATATACGCCGCCGTTAAACACCGTATAGGCTGCGCAAAGGTCGGTAAAACGAACGCCTTTTTCGTATCCTCCGAGTGCGACGTTAAGCGTTTTTTCGGTTATATCGAGCCCCGTTTTGTTAGCATAGGCAAGGCATTTTTCCGCACCCGTTCCGTCGAAAATTTTCACCGCGGGCACGTTTAAACTTTTAACTATGCAATCTTTTACCGGGGTATAGCCGTGGTAAACGTCGCCGTAATTTTTCGGAGTATAACCGCCGAAATCGGTGGGGGAATCGTCAATAAGCGTCGCCGGCGAAATCACTCCTTCGTTGATCGCGGGTGCATATACGAGCAAGGGTTTTATTGTTGAAGCGGGCATGCCGTAATCGTCGCCGAAAGGGAAAACGGCGGCTTTCACATGTCCCGAAAGTGAGGCTATAAGTCCGTTTTTGCGCATTTCGCCGTTGCTTTCGGTAAGCGAGGACAGGGCGTCTTGCGCCTTTTTGTCGAAATAAGTATAAACTTCTACATGGCGCGTTTCGTAAGGCGAGATTTTGCATACGGAATACAGTTCTTCTTTAACGAGCGAAAAATAATCGCACGGTTTGCTTGCGCTTGTCGTAAGCGGTTCATCCTCTGCCGCGGCATATTCGGCTGAAGATATAAGCCCTTGTTCGCGCATAAGTTTAAGCACGAGATCTCTGCGCGACTTGCCCGCGGCGGTTTCGGGATTGTAATTCGCGGGTGATTTCACAGTTGCGGCAAGCGCGGCTGCCTGTGATAAAGAAAGTTCTGCCGCAGACTTGGAAAAATATTTGTTCGCCGCGCTTTCCACGCCGTACGCGCCGTTGCCGAAATATATGCCGTTAAGGTAAAACCCGAGAATTTCGCGTTTGGAATACTTTTTTTCGAGTTGATTTACAAGTTTAACCTCTTTCAGTTTGCGCAATAAAGTTTTTTCGCCGGAAAGGTGAGTGTTTTTAACAAGCTGCTGGCTTATGGTCGAACCGCCTTCTTTAAGAGAACGACTTTTGATATCGCTTACCGCGGCTCGTATCAGCGCGCGCGGATCGATGCCGTTATGCGAGTAAAATCTTTTATCTTCCACGGCGATAAACGCATTTCCGACGTACTCCGGCAGTTCGTCCAAGCCGATTGCTTTTTGGTCGAAGCCGTCCGTCGTTACCACTTTATCCGAATTATTATCGTAAAAAGTGATCGCCGCGCCGCTTTTTATCAATTTATTTTCGTCAAGTATCGCGTCGCCTGTTGCGAAAAGGTAAAAACCAAACGCCCCGAGTATAATTACGGACAGTATCGCAAGGCATACGGTAAAGAATTTAAGCACTTTTTTCATGTCGCTATTTATTTTAAATAATTTTATTATTTATATTCTTCCCCGCGCGATTTTTCTTGAAAAACAAAGCTAAAACATGTATAATTGTTTTATGAGCAAATATTTTATACGTACATACGGCTGTCAGATGAATCTGCACGAGTCGGAAAAATTAGCAGGATTATTAGAAGCTGCGGGCTACACGCTTGCGGACGAGCCCGAATCGGCGGACGTTATCTTGTTCGTCACTTGCTGCATACGAGAAAACGCCGAGCAAAAGGTTTACGGGCATATCGGTTCGCTTAAGCAATATAAAGCAGAAAACCCGAATGTGGTTATCGCCGTCGGCGGCTGCATGACGCAGCAAAAGGGCGCGGCGGAAAAATTAAAAAAGAAATTTCCGTTTGTGGACGTTATTTTCGGCACGCACAATCTTTGTGATTTTATGCGACTGCTCGAAGAAAAGAGCGGAAGAAAGAAAACGCTTATAGAGATTACCGAAGAGGACAGCGAAAGCGAAAATACCCCGATGACGAGGAGCAGTTTTCCCAACGCCTGGGTAAACGTTATTTACGGCTGCAACAACTTTTGCACCTATTGCATAGTGCCGTACGTCCGCGGGCGTGAGAAGTCGAGAACTATTCCCGACGTGGTTGCCGAGGTTAAAAAACTCGTCGAAAGCGGGTATAAGGAGATTACGCTTTTAGGGCAGAACGTAAATTCTTACGGCAACGATTTCAAGGGCGAAGGCGGAGATTTTGCCGATCTTCTTGACGCGATCGGTCGCGAGGTTAAAGGCAAGTATCGGCTGCGTTTTATGTCCAACCACCCGAAAGATCTTACCGAACGACTCGTTGCCGCAATGGCTCGCAACGAAAACGCATGTCATTCGGTGCATTTGCCGTTGCAGTCGGGCAGTAACGACGTGTTAAGGCGCATGAATCGCCGCTACACGCGCGAGGACTATATGGCAAAACTTGCGATGATTAAGAAATATATGCCCGATTGCGCCGTATCCACCGACGTTATGGTAGGTTTTCCGGGTGAAAGCGAGCAAGATTTCCGCGATACTATGGACATAATGGAACAAGCCGATTTCGCTTCGGCGTTTATGTTCGTTTACTCCCGCCGCGAGGGTACTCCCGCCGCCACGATGCCCGATCAGATTTCCGAAGAGGTCTCCAAAGCGCGCATTATGGAAATGGTTGCCGCGCAAAACGCAAGAACGGCTCGCCATTCCGCGCTGTATCAGGGCAGAATTATAGAGATTTTGTGCGAAGATTTCGACGATAAAAAGCAAATGTATTTAGGTCGCGACGAGTACGGTAGAATGGGATATTTTGCCTCGGATAGAGACGAGCGCGGCAATTTCGTTACCGTAAAAGTCATCGAAACCAACGGTATTTCTCTGTACTGCGAAAAGGTTTAACGGTCGGTTCGGCAGGAAGCGCAAGCATTTATACACCGACGTACCGAAAGCAAAGCGAATAAAAAACAAGTTTACGTTAACCAAAGAATTTCTGAGCCGCAAGGCGAGGTAGAAAATGAGTGAAAATATAAAGAACAATCCGAAACTGTCCAAGATGATGCAGCATTATTTTTCCGTCAAGGAGAAATATCCCGATTGTATTATCTTTTACCGTCTGGGCGATTTTTACGAGATGTTTTTCGACGACGCGAAAGAAGCGTCCAAAGTGCTCGAATTAACGCTCACGGGGCGGGACTGCGGGCTCAGCGAACGCGCGCCTATGTGCGGCGTGCCGTACCATGCGGCAAACGCGTATATAGCAAAGCTTGTTTCTGCGGGGTATAAAGTTGCCGTTTGCGAGCAGCTTACCGAACCCGACGGCAGAAACCCCGTCGAACGCGACGTGATCCGCGTTATCACGTCCGGCACCGTTACCGAAAACGATCAGATAAACGAAAAGACGAACAATTTTATATGCAGCGTTTACGGCTCGGGGGGCAGGTACGGAATAGCGCGCGCCGATATAACTACGGGTGATTTTATCGTGTGCGAAACGAGCGGAACGGACGGACTTTGCGATATTCTTACGCGAATCGATCCCGCCGAGGTTATCGTCAACGAAAAATCGTTCGGCGATTTGAAAGACCTTGCGATTTTTGTGCATGGGGCGGTGCGCCGCCCTGCGCCGTACAAAGAATACGCCTATACCGACAAGTATGCCGAAAGCAGTGTTTGCGAGCAGTTCAAGGTTCATTCTTTTGCCGTTTTAGAGCTTAACGATAAGCCGTTTGCCGTGCGTGCCGCGGGTGCGCTCATCGGTTATCTTACCGAAACGCAGATGCGTTCGCTCAGCATTATTTCGTCGCTCAAAATCGAGCGTGACGGCGAATTTATGGTTCTCGATTCCAACTGTATGCGCAACCTTGAAATACTGCGCAACACGCGTGACGGCAAGCCGTACGGCAGTTTGCTGTATATTCTCGACCAGACGCAGACGGCTATGGGCGCAAGACGTATGCACACGATACTGTCCATGCCTCTTTTGAATAAAGGAAAAATAGAATACAGGCTTGACGGCGTGGAAGAACTGTACAAAAATCTCCCCGTAACGTCAGCATTGCGCGAGGCTCTTAAGAGTTTGTACGATATAGAACGAATTGCGGGGCGTTTGTCCAACGACGTTATCACGCCTAAAGATATGGAGGCGTTAAGACTTTCGCTCGAAGTGATTCCCGAAATAAAATTCAGACTTTCGGGGCTTTCGACAAAGGCGCTTACCGACGTAAACAATCATTTGCCCGAGCTTTCGGACGTTGCGGCTTTGCTTTCAAGAGCCATTGCCGATAATCCGCCCGTTTCTGTGCGCGACGGCGGGTTTATACGCCGCGGCGGCGCCGTTCAGGCGAAGCCCGACAAGATCGGTTTCGTATAAAATTTCGCCGTC
>CAKQKA010000058.1 GCA_934247855.1 uncultured Clostridia bacterium
AAAAATGCCCTTTGTCCGTTTGCGTAAACAAGAAAGTCGAACCTATCGTTTCGTTGCAAATTTTCCTGAAAGTTTCCGCCTCTTCGTCAAAATGCTTAAAATCGATTTTGCGAATGGTTACGGAAGAATTACGCTCGGGCAGTTCTTTCAGCACGGCTGACGGGCTGTTCGAGAACGCAAACAGTTCGTGCTTGACGTAATTTCTAAAATATCGGGCGTAATAAGGCTTGGAATAGGTCGAATCGAACGTGTTCGGTCGGTTCATATCCTCGGCTAAACCCACTCCGTAACTCAAATGCCCGTTCAACCCGATAATAATTCTGCGCAACCCGTTTTTAAGCGCGAAATCTTTGACGAAACTCATAAAAAATTCCACTTCGTCAAATGCGTTTTCGACGGCTTCAAAAAAAGACACCTGCAAAAAGTCGTCTTTCGGGTTGCGTATCAGCAAGGCTTCGACTACGATTTTTTCGTTTTCTATGCCCATAGCGGGGCATACGTCGAGCGTTTTTGCGAACGCCGTTTCCTTATTCAGGAGCATTTCAAAAGTAAATTCCGCGGTCGAAACATAGAACGGATCGCCCATATACAACCTTTTTCTGAAATCGGTAAAAGCCTTTTTCTCTCTATCGGTTTTTACAAGCAATACTTGCATTATAAATCACCTTTTTCCCTGCACGGAAGAAAATCAAAATATACTCTGCCCGTTTCTGTCGTTGCGCCGATTTTTTTATAAAACGCAATCGCAGCCTCATTCCAGTCAAGACAACTCCATTCAAGCCGCGAATAGCCCTCTTCTTTAATAATTTCAGTGAGTTTGAAAAAGAATTGCTTGCCGAATCCCATATGGCGGTATTCGGGTTTTATGAACAAATCTTCAATATGAACGTTGGCTTTAGCCGCAAACGAGCCGAATACCGGATAATATATAGCATAACCGACGGGTTGCCCGTCAAACTCGGCAATCAAAACGGTTGCAACCTTTTTATCGAAAATCCAGAATTTCAGCATTTCTTCCGTTCCCGTCATATCCTGCGGACGTTTTTCGTAAAGCGCCAAGCCGTTTATCAATTCGTAAATCAAATGTAAATCTTTTTCGTTTGTTCTTCTTATAGTCAAATTATTTTTCATTTCTGCTCCCGTAAAAACTTACCGTCAAAGTTATTGTAGCACTATTGTTTTAATTAGTCAATCTCGAAAAGCACATGCATTTGTAATTCATTGATTTTAAAACGCTATGCGTCCACAAAATATAAGATAATCGACTTATAGATGGGTTTTTGTTATATCGCAGCGTTTAAACCGGCTTATCCCGAGCACTGGGTTTTGCCCGAACGCGCCCGAAAAAACGAAAGAGAGCCTGACAGCCGTCAAACCCTCTTTCGCATCTTGTTATTTTTTTAGCGATTTTTTATGCCTTTTATTGCAACGATAAAATAAACTTATTTTTATAACCGCTTATCACGCAACCTGCTACGTGCGGAAATCCTGCAGCGAATCCTGCGTTTTATAAAGAATTTTGCCGTTTGTCACGTCGATGCGGTAAGTCCATTGCGTTTGTCTGTCATTGAACACGAAACAGAAATACGGCGTTCCGACTTCCGTCTCAACCAACTCTTCTGTCGTAAAAACAATCTTTCCGTCGCTCATAACGCCGGAATCCCGCACCGCGATCTCCCTTGCTTTTCCGATGTAAAGATATTTACCGATAAAAACCGCTTCGCCCGATTTTGCGTCGATTTTGTAAACGAATTGGCGTTTTTCGGTATAAAACTCGAGTATCCAGCAAGGACGATCGTCGATACTGCGGTTTAACTCCTCTTTCGTAAAGGTCGCCTCGCCCGCGTCCGCAATAGCGGCGTCGTTTAAAGCGATTTCCCTTGCTCTCTGCAACGGGATGAAAAGCGTTGACTCGCTTTTTTCAAGTATGCCGCCGCTTATTGCATCGATACGATAAGTCCACTGCGTGGTCGCGTTATTGAACACGAAGTAGAAATACGGGGTTTTGATGCCGCCTCCTGCATATTCTTCTACGGTGAACGAAATTTTTTCGATTTCCGCAAACACCCCGGCGTCTGTCAGGGCGATTTCCTTTGCTTTTCTTATATCGATATGGTAATCCGCCAGGATTATTTCGCCCGTTTTTGCGTCGATTTTATAAGCATACTGAAATTCTGCCGTGTAAAACTCCAGAATCCAGCACGGACGACCTTGATTACGGCTCAGCTCTTCCCTGGTAAACACGACTTTTACCGCGCCGCCCTGATTATCGATACCCGAATGTTTTAAAGCAATGGCTTTTGCTTCTTCCAGAGATATGAACAACGCGACTTCGTTCTTTTCGAGTATGTCGCCGTTTATTGCGTTTATGAGGTAAGTCCACCGCGTTTGTTTGTCGTTGAATACAAGACGATAATGCGGATTGTCGGTACCTCCGTCGATAAGTCTTGCCTCGGTAAAATCAACTCTTGTCGACAAGCCGACGTCTTTTAACGCGGTTTCTTTTGCGCTGAGTATACCTATGTAATCGGAATCGACAACGACCGAACTGACCTCTTTTTGCAGTCCCACAAGTTCGTCAAGCGGTAAATTTACTATATCTTCTACGGGTAAATCGCTGTTTTTCGCAGCGTCTCCGACAAGTTTTGCCTTTCCTTGCGAAATGCCGTATTTTTCCGCAAGAGCGGCTGTTTCGGCATCGTCCGTTTCGACGGCGTAAACCACGGTATGAACGGATTTTGATTTTTCGAGCGTCCGGCGCACATCCTCAGCTACGGTTTCTTTCAACCCTGCGTTTTCGCTAAGTTTTTTATCGAAAGAAATCAGAACCGTATCGTTGCCGTCCATATAACCGACGGCTTTATATGCGGCAACGGTGAGAGCCACGGCGGTTTTAAGACTTTGTCCTTTCAACTCAACTTCTTCCAGCGAGTATTCCGCATCGTCGTTCAGAAAACGAACGGATTTGACTTTACCGTTGCGGGTAATTAAATACTCGACTCCCGGGTTGATTTCCATAGTCATTCTTCCCGCCTCGGCGTTTCCGACCGCAAAGGGAACAGCCACGCCTGTGCATAACAACAGAAATACGCATGCCGCCACCGCCGCAACCCGACGCAAAAACCGCTTTTGCCTGACTCGAATTTGTTTTTTTGCGGACGCAATCGCTTTATCTTCAAATGCGTCCGCAATCAGTTTTTCGTCAATCTGACCGATTGCGTTCAACAATCTTTCTTTTTTCATATATCCGATCTATCCTCCCCCGCGAAAGGCGCAGAACGCAAGGAAACGAAAAGATTTTTTCGCCGAACACTTTTATAGTGTTTTTTTGCCTTTAATAGCTGCCGTCTTTTTGTTTGGCTTTTCCAAAATTCAAACCGCAGACTATAAACCCGCTTTATTCAGCTTTTCTTTTTCCGAAAACTGAATTTCTCCTCTTGTCGCGTCGATACGGTAAGTCCACCGTGTTTCGTCATCGTTGAAGACGAACAGATAGTACGGAGTTTTGATACCGCCGTCAATCAATTCTTCCACAGTGAATTCAACCCTTGCGGTATCTTCGCCCACGGCGTCTTTCAAAGCGACTTCCCTTGCTATTTCGATGTAAATATATCTGCGGCTAAAAATCACCTCGCCGGTTTTCGCGTCAACCTTGTAGCTGAATTGATACTTTTCGATGTAAAACTCCAGAACCCAGCACGGACGCCCGGAATTACGGCTCAGCACTTCCAGGGTAAATACGACTTCTACGCCGTCGGGGATTTCCGCATCTGCCAAAGCTATCTCTTTTGCCCTTTCCAAAGAAATCATCATAACTTCTTTGTCGCGGAAGATCACGCTTCCGTTTGTAGCGTCTATGCGATAAATCCACTGCGTGCGACCGTCGTTGAACTCGAACAGGTAATTCGGGGTTTTTATGCCTCCGTCAACTAATTTTTCAACTGTGAAAACAACTTTGTTCCCGACGGGAATCCCGGCGTCTTCCAAAGCTATCTCTTTTGCCCGCGACATACTTATGTAGCGGGTACTGAAAACTATCTCGCCGATTTCGGCATCGATTCTGTAACCGAATTGATATTTTTCGGTATAAAACTCAAGCACCCAGCAAGGACGATCGTCGATACTGCGGTTTAACTCCTCTTTCGTAAAGGTCGCTTCGCTTACGTCCGTAATACCGGCGTCGTTTAAAGCGATTTCCCTTGCTCTCTGCAACGGGATGAAAAGCGTTGACTCGCTTTTTTCAAGTATGCCGCCGCTTATTGCATCGATACGATAAGTCCACTGCGTGGTCGCGTTATTGAACACGAAGTAGAAATACGGGGTTTTGATGCCGCCTCCTGCATATTCTTCTACGGTGAACGAAATTTTTTCGATTTCCGCAAACACCCCGGCGTCTGTCAGGGCGATTTCCTTTGCTTTTCTTATATCGATATGGTAATCCGCCAGGATTATTTCGCCCGTTTTTGCGTCGATTTTATAAGCATACTGAAATTCTGCCGTGTAAAACTCCAGAATCCAGCACGGACGACCTTGATTACGGCTCAGCTCTTCCCTGGTAAACACGACTTTTACCGCGCCGCCCTGATTATCGATACCCGAATGTTTTAAAGCAATGGCTTTTGCTTCTTCCAGAGATATGAACAACGCGACTTCGTTCTTTTCGAGTATGTCGCCGTTTACTGCGTTTATGAGGTAAGTCCATTGCGTATGTTTGTCGTTGAATACAAGACGATAGTAAGGATATTTTACGCCGTTATCGATAAGTCTTGCCTCGGTAAACTCAACTCTCGTCAATACTCCGGCGTCTGCCAGCGCTATTGCTTTCGCTTTGAGAATACCTATATATTTGGAATCGATAATGGTGGAATCGATATCTTTCTGCAAGGCGATAATTTCGTCAAGCGGTAAATTTACGATATCTTCCACGAGCAAATCGCTGTTTGCCGCCGCGTCGGCGACCAGTTTTGCCTTTCCTTGCGAAATACCGTGTTTTTCCGCCAAAGCAGCCGTTTTGGCATCGCCCGTTTCGGCAACGCAAACCATACTGTGAACGGATTTCGATTTTTCGAAAGTGCGGAACAACTCATTCGATACAACCTCTTTAAGTTTTGCGTTTTCGCTAAGTTTCTTATCGAAAGAAATCAGAACCGTATCGTTTCTTTCCATATAGCCGATGGTTTTGTACGCGGCAATGGTAAGAGCCACGGCGGTTTTAAGACTTTGCCCCTTCAATTCGACTTCCTCGAGCGCGCCTTTTGCGTCGTCGTTCAGAAAACGAACGCTTTTTACGTTAATGTTCCCGGTAATTACGTACTCGACTCCCGGATTGATTTCCATAGTTACCTTTCCCGCTTCCGCCTCCGTGTTGTTACAACCGGCAAGCGGAATCGCGATACAGATGCCAAGTGCCATAATAAGGCAGGTTGCCAGTGCCGAAATCGGTTTGAACTTAATACCTTGTTGTTTCATAGATAAAATTCCTCCTTTTCGAGAATTTTTTTAAGTTCGTTGCGCATACGGAACAATATCGCCTTCACTTTGCTTTCTCTCTCGCCGTACATATCCGCTATATCACGTATCGAATACAGGTACCAGTATCTGAGAACGAAAATATTGCGTTTCGTTTTTGCCTGGGCATACAAAAAACGATTTATTACGGACACCAATAACGCTTCTTCCACAATTTGCTCTACGCCTTTAATGTCGGGAATGCAGTTTTCCAACTCGGACAAAGCGATTTCGACCTGTCCTCCCCCGCGCTTTGCGGCTTTGTTGTGCTTGTAGCGGTTCAAAGCGAGATTGCGAGTGATTCTTCCGAGAAAAGCGGTCAATCTGTTCGGCCTTTGCGGAGGAATACTGTTCCACGCGCCCAAATATGTATCGTTGACACATTCTTCCGCATCAAAATAGTCATACAAAATATTATAGGCGATAGTGTGACAATAACTTCCGTACTTTTCAGCCGTTGCAGATATAGCGCGTTCCTGTTTTGCCCAATACAAAGCAATGATTTCCTGATCGTTCATAACGTTTCCTTTAGTTGTGCAACGTCCTTTCACCTATATAGACAACAAAAAATTCGTCTCGTTGCGTAAAGATGAAAAAAATTTATAAAAAATTACAGTCGACCCCGGACAGTCTTAATCGGGCAAGCGATTACAGTGCAGGCGGGACTGCCTGTTTTTCCGCCGCGATGCGCAGTCCCGGCACGCGGCGGTTTAACCGTATTGAGTGCGGATATACTATTTTTATCGCTGCTTAATTAAAAAATATCCTCGCCGTTATTGTATCATTATTCTTTCGATTAGTCAATTATAAAAGCAGTATATATCCGTAAATATATCCGCAATGCAATGATCTTAAAACGCTATGCGCCCATAAAATATAAGATAATCGACTTATAGACGAGTTTTTGCGGTTTTACAATAATTTTCTTCAATACAAGTAAAAAACCCGCCGAAAGACGAGATAATCGACCTATAGGCGGGTTTCGTGTTTTATTAACGCTTAAATGCGCTTTTTGTTGTTTTATACGGTCGGGACTTCCCAGATTAAAGTTTCCGTCATGGTCGTGCCGTAATGCCAGTAATTGCCGCTTGTTACCGCGCCCGAACCCGTAAACGGATCGGTTGCGCTGTAGTAGTAATGCGTTGCGTATTTTTCCAGTTCAAGGTTGTTCTCAAACGTTATGCTATTCCACTCGGCTTCCGTGCCCATATAGTATACGCTCGCAGCTCTGATGTTGAAAATCTTAAGCGATACCTTGGTAACGCCTTTACCGAGAATGAGTTTTTTAAATTTGTTTGTTACGTTTTCATTATTATAGTTATTATAGAACGCTTCGGGGATTTCTCCGCTTAAAACGCCGATCGTTTCAAGATTTTTCCATGTTGTCGTCCTGTTAAATAATCTTTGATTAAACAGATATTCCAACGTTTGGTTTGCCTGCCCTACTTCGGCTGCCGAAGTAACGCCCGCATACGGAAGCACAAGCGATTTTAATGCCGTTAAACTTTCCAATGCGCCGTACGCAATCGACGTGACGCCCTCGCCCAGCGTAAGGCTTGTAAGGCTACCGTTTGCGTTATCGATAGCGCTACCGGTAGCACTATATTTCGGCCAGAATGAATAGCGAAGTATTTTGCCGCCGTAGACGCTCAGGTTTTTAAGAGAATCGGGCACTCCGCCGAATATACCGCTCCCGCCGAGGAAGAAATGACTGTACGTAACGTTACTTTCCTCACTATCCAAAGAACTGCCGATAAACGGAACAGCCAACGACTTAAGTTTATTAGACATCTGAAGTATCCCGCTTTCTATCGTGGTCATAACGTTCGGCAAAGCAAGCGCGGTAAGCTCGTTGCAATATGCAAACGCACCCTTTCTTATTATTCTAAGGCTTTCGGGTATATCTATCGAAACGAGCTTCACACAATCTCTGAACGCACATTCGCCGATTTCGGTTAAGTTTGACGGCAGTTTTACGTCCGTAAGCGAATGACATTCAACGAACGTATACTCTTTTATAACCGTTATGCTTTCGGGAATTTCTATCGCCTTAAGAGCCGTATAGGCGAATGCCTGATCGCCAAGCGTGGTAAGCGAAGAGGGCAGGTTAATTGATTCAAGTTTGCTGCCGCTATTTTTATGATAAAATGCGCCTGTGCCGATGGTAGTCAGACCTTCGGGCAGAGTAATGGTTTCGAGATTGCGGCAATATGCAAACGCGTACTTGCCTATAATGCGAAGCATTGAATTTGCGGGAATAACTACGGTAGTAAGTTCCGTGCAGTCCTCAAACGCACTCTCGCCTATTTCCGTAATGCTGTCCGAAAGCGTTATACTCACAAGTTTTGCACCCATAAACGCGCTGTCGCTTATTTTGGTAATGCCGTCCGTAAACGTAATTTGCGTAAGATTTGTATCCTTGAACGCACGCTCGCCGATTTCGGTAACGCCCGACGGAAGCGCAATTTCGGTAAGCCTCGAGCACCCGTCGAACAAGCCCACGCTTATTTTTTGCAGGTTATTCGGCAAAACAACGGTCGTAAGGCTTGTGCAGCCGTTGAATACGTCTTGACCGAATTCAACTACGCCGTCGGCAATGCGAACGGTCTTAAGCCCCGTGCAGCCACGGAAAGCGTCGGTTTCGATTGCTTCTACGCCCGCGGGGATAACGACTTCTTCTATAGTTTCGTTCCCGTAAAAAGCACTTTTTCTGATTGTCTTTACGCCTGCGGGAATTTCAATATTTTTAGACGAACCGATATATCTAATGAAAATATCGCCGTCCGATTGCTTGTAAACGAGATAGCCGTCGGTATCGCTGATTTTGCTTTGCTCGCTTGCGGTATTGTAAACGTCCCACGCGTATTTGCAAAGCCCGCCGAGCTCGTCGCCGCCCTTAGTCGCCGTAAGCGAGGAAAGGTTACGAACCTCTATCAGCCCCGTGCAATTCGTAAACGCACCGTCGCCCACCGAGGTTACGGTTTCGGGCAAAGTAAAGCGGAATAGTTCGGTACAATTCGCGAACGCATCCTTGCCTATGGTAACAAGTTTGCTGCCCGCCGTATCGAACTGAGCGAGTTTAACGCAGTCCCTGAACGCGCCTTCGCCTATGGAAACAAGGTCATTGCCCGTTTCGACTTTGGTAAGAGCCGAACAGCCTTTGAACGCGTTTGCGCCGATCGACGTTACGTTGGGAACAGATATTTCTTTGAGCTCGGGCGCGTCCGTGAACGCGCCGTCGCCTATTTCGGTTACGGTATCGGGAAGAACGATATTTGCTACCGAAGAGTTTGCGTAAAATATATTTTTGCCTATTTTCGTAACGTTACCGCGGATAGTAAGACGCGTTACCGATCCCGGAATCGCTATAAACATTCTTTCGTAAATCGTTTCGTTTACCGAAGTATAATCAAGTTCTTCGACGTTGCAGTCATAAGACAATCCGCTTAGCGCGCTTCCTGCACAATCCTCCGTAACAAAACCCTTGGTTATCGCAATTTTTTTAAGCGATTTCGGAATACCGTTTCCGAAAACGTAATCGAGGTTAGAACTGATAGGTCTTCCCTCGTATTTCGTGCCGTTATATTCGACGCTTTCGTCGTATCTTTGACCTATGAACGGTAGAGTTACTTCGACAAGCGAATTGCAATTGTCCATTGCGCCGCCGCCTATGCTCTTAACGCCCTCTTCGAAAGTTATCTTTTTAAGATTTGCGCAATCTTTAAACGCGTAATCTCTGACATCGCCGCTCTTTATGGTAAGATTTTCAAGCGAAGCGGGCACTTTTTTGTTGCCCGTCAAGCCCACTCCGCCGAAAATATAGCCGAGATATGCGTTTTCGGTCGTATCGTTTGCCGTTGCGCCCATAAACGGAATGGTAAGATTTTTTACGCTCATGCAATCGCCGAAAGCACCCGGCGCGATCATAGAAACGTAGTCGGGCACGACGATTTCTTCCGTAATATAACTCGTTACGCCCGTAACCATTATAAAGCCGAGCGGATTGTATTCGATATAATCGTCGTCTACGACGTAAGTAAGGTTCTTAAGTTCGGCTTTTTGCTCCCACACCGCATACAGCG
This sequence comes from uncultured Clostridia bacterium, assembly GCA_934247855.1. Classification (GTDB taxonomy): domain Bacteria; phylum Bacillota; class Clostridia; order Christensenellales; family Borkfalkiaceae; genus HGM11416. The sequence goes on from CAKQKA010000058.1 coordinate 9,591, forward strand.
TGATATCGCCGCCAAGGCTCGTATCGATCGTTTCGACTATATCAAAGCCGTTCGACCAGCCCACGAAATTATAATCGATCTTTTCGGCAAGCGGTTGCAGTTCGATTTCACCGTCGCCCAATTCGTAATAATCCGGGTTCGCCTCATTTTTCCTGCCGAACAGTTCGTCTACATAATTGATACTGTAAGCGGCTTCTGATATGAATTTGCCGTACAGAACCAGATCGCCCGCAGAACCTGACGGAATATAACCGACGACCATATTGTCCTTGCTCCAGTTTACGAACCTGTACCCCGATATATAATAACCATGCAATTCGATATCGGGGCTTTCCACCGTGTAAGTGTCGGGCAAGCCGAATCCCTCGATATCGAGCGTTTCGTCCGACGGACCTTTATATGTTATTTTATACGTTACAAGCGACCATTTTGCGTAAACCGTCGTGTTTTTTTCGATTTTAAAATCGTCACCGACAGGATTATTCCACACGTTTTCGTCAAAAAACCACCCGTCGAACGTGTAACCTTTTCTTTCGGGGGCTTCGGGCATAGTTACCTCGGCGCCTTCAAGCACGTTGACTACTTCGTAGTTTTTGCCGTTGCTTTTGAACTTGAGAATGTAGCCGGATTTTTCGTTTACGGAAACGCACGAGCTGACAAAACCCAGCAATCCGCAAATCAGTGCAACCAGAAAAGCCGCAAACATCTTTTGCCTTGTCTTAAACATAGTCAGTTCTCCTCATTATAAGTAAATTTAAAGCCGAAAGCCATTTCCAGAGCGGAAAACAGCTTGTTCATAACCTCTTTCGCTGTTTTTTCAAGGTCGATTTTGCCGACGACGGCGATCGCCTTTTCTATCTCGTCTTGCGGCACGTTGTAGCATTTGAGCGCCATATCCAGAAAACGATTGATTTTCTTTCTCAGCGTAAAATACTTGTCGCACTTTTTCACCATATACGCACGCATTATTCCCGCACTGCCGATTTCGCTTTCGTAAAAATCGCTTTCGTTCCAGATCGGGTTGTGCTTTCCGAAAATCTTGCCGAGTTCGGTAGAAGTCTTTTGGTATATGCACTCGGCAAGCTGCGGCTGCGTATAGACTTCGATGTATATCTCGCGCAGGTTTTCGTTCATTTCTACAATGGCAAACTGTATAGCGGTTTCAGCCGCGTAGACAAAAACAGGATTCTCTTCTTCGTCTGTCATACCGCGCGCCATGAGAAACTGATTTTTGAACATTACGTCTATAAGATACAGCAAAACGCCGTCTTTGGTCTTGAAAATGTTCTGAAACGTTCCCGACGACACGTCTGCCTCGCGGATAATATCCAGCATCGTAGTCGATTTAAAACCCTTTTCGATAAACATCTGCACGCATACCGTCAGAATGCGCAGTTTGGGATCTTTTACCTGTTCCTTAGTAATCATATGTTCTGTTTGCAGCCCCTGTAGTATAATATTGGTTTACAACTCAATATTATCACAAATTTTATTTTCGGTCAACTAGAAAACGACAATACTATATATTTTATTATGCCGACCGCCGCAAAGGTACCTTTTAACGGCGGCGATTATTGTACGACAAAAAAGCACAAGACCTACTAAATCTTGTGCTTTTTTCTTATGTAGCTTTTTCGTACTACTTTGGTGG
>CAKQKA010000059.1 GCA_934247855.1 uncultured Clostridia bacterium
TTCGTCAGGCAATCACAAGGGCGATCGCCGATCAGGCTCGTACCATAAGAATTCCCGTGCATATGGTGGAAACAATCAACCGTCAGGTAAGGGTTTCAAGAATGCTTTTGCAAAAACTCGGTCGCGAACCGACGCCCGCAGAGATAGCCGAAGAAATGGGGATTTCCGAGTCGCGCGTTATGGAAATTCAAAAAATCGCGCAGGATCCCGTTTCGCTCGAAACGCCTATCGGCGAGGAAGAGGACAGTCATATCGGCGATTTTCTCGAGGATGAGACGGCTACCGCGCCCAGCGATACCGTCGCTTTCACCATGCTTAAAGAACAGCTTATCAGCGTGCTCGATACTCTCACCCCGCGTGAAGAAAAGGTTTTGCGTCTGCGCTACGGCATAGACGACGGCAGACCGAGAACGCTCGAAGAGGTTGGTAAAGAGTTTAACGTCACGCGTGAAAGAATTCGTCAGATCGAAGCCAAAGCGCTCAGAAAACTCAGACATCCGTCGAGAAGCAAACGGCTTAAAGATTTTCTCGATTAGCCTCAGGCGACTAAAAAGTCCGCCTATAAGTCCGTTATAGGCACTTTGATATGAATAAAAGATTAGAAATTATTTTTTCCGAGATTCCCGCTTGTTCGTCTTTTGCGGACGTTGGGTGCGATCACGGTTACATTGCCAAAGCCGTGCTCGACAGCGGAAAATGCGATGACGTCATAATATCGGATATTTCCGCGCCTAGTTTAAACAAAGCCGAAAAACTGCTTAAACGTTATATCGATTGCGGCAGGGCACGCGCCGTCGTTTGCGACGGTTTGCGACTTGTTCCCGTGCGTGACACCGTACTTATATCGGGCATGGGCGGCGAGGAGATTATTAAAATCTTATCCGAAGCACCGTTTAAACCCGAAAGGCTTATCCTTTCGCCGATGAAAAATCAGGATAAAGTGCGGGCTTATCTGCTTAAAAACGGCTACGGCATAACCAAAGATTACACGTTTTGCGATCAAAGGTTTTATCATCTTATAATCGCCGAGTTCGGTAAAAACGTCGAACCGTATTCGGCGAGCGAGGTCGAATTCGGGCGCGATAACCTGAAAATGCGACCGACGGACTTTATTCTCTACATAAAAAAGGAACTTGAAAAAGCCGAAACATATAAGAACAAGGTCGTATCTAAGGAAGATAAAGAAATTTTTGAACAAAGAATAAATAAACTAAGGGGAACGATAAATGAAAATCAGTGAAATTTTGTCGCTTATGGATGGAAAAGCACCGCTCAAATTATCGACGGGGGCTTGTTCTGCGCTTGGTTTATACGATAACAGCGGACTGATTTTAGAGGGCAGAGAACTTGAAACCGACGGCGTGATTTTTGCGCTCGACCTTAATAAGGCGGTGGTTGAACTTGCCAAAAAGTCGGGCTATAAGTTGATTATCACACATCATCCCGCAATTTATCGCCCTGTAAAGAACGTTATGCAAGGCGTGTATACCGCGTGCATAGAAGCGGGTATAACCGTCTATTCGTCGCACTTAAGTTTAGATACGGCTGTTAACGGAATAGAAGACGGATTGGCGAAACTTTGCGGAGCCGAAAATTCTGAAATACTTGAACCGACCGTGGACGGAAGAGGTTTCGGCAGGGCGTTCGGCGTAGAAAAGGATACATTTAATAATAAAGTTAAACAAATCACCGAAAAAATCGGGACTACAAAACATCTGGCTTTCGGCGATCCGGATACGCAAATAAGCGGTATTGCAACGTTTTGCGGTTCGGGGTTGAACGAAGAGGCGATTTACCGCGCGGAAAGCAGCGAAATGCTTGTTTCCGCCGACATACCGCATCATGTGCTGCTTGCCGCATTGGAGCAAGGTAAGTGCGTTTTGCAACTTACGCATTACGCAAGCGAGGCAATCGCTATGCAGAACTTTGCAGAAGCGATCTGCCGTGAAAATAAAATCAATTACCGTTTTTATCTCGACCGAAGATTTATGTAAATTCGTGATTCTGTCATCACGTTTGGCATATAATTCATACCGATACTCATCGCCGCACGCGCAAAACATTGAGTTTTGTCGCAAATTTTAATATTTTGCATATTATTCTTGTAAAATGCGTTAAAATGCGGTATAGTTGTAAGGTAGAACCGAGTAAAAACGCGGAGGTATAAAATGTCTGTAATAGAAAAACTTCTTGCCTATCAGGAAGAGGACAAAAAACTTTTTGCAATCGAAAAACAGCTTAAAGACTGTGAAGCACGTAAAAACGGCGTTAAAGCGCGTAAGTTTTTAACTACCGTAAGCGAAACGCTTGCCGGTATAGAGGCAAAAGCCAGCGAGCTTTGCGGTTTATACAAATCGCTGACCGACGAACTTGAAGCTATAAAGGAAGACAACGCGGAATTCGGCGCAATCGCCGAGGGCGTTACCGACGAAAAGGAAATCGCTTATTTGCGCGGAAGAGCAGGCGAACTCGGTAAAAAGCTCGACGAGCTTATGAAAAAAGTTCAGCGTACCGAAGCCGAGATGGCTGAAGTTGCCCGTCAGTATGCAAAACTGCGCAAAGAAACCATGTTCTATCAGGAACAATTAAAGGTTTCCGGTGAAGAATACGATAAATTCAAAGCTCCGTTCGAGCCCGAAATCAAAAAGATCGACGCGGCTTTAAAGGTTCTCGCAAAGGATATTCCTGCGGAACTTATGGAAAAATACGCCGAAAAGAGAAAGGACAAACGTTTCCCGATTGTGTACGGACTTTCAGAAAAGGACTGCCACTGCGGCGGTTGCGGAACCGAACTTTCGATGAAACAACTCGATAAACTCAAGAAAGAAGATTCTATAATCGAATGTGAAAACTGCCGCGTTTTGTTATTCAGAGCAAAATAGCGCAGTTAAGAAATAGCCGTTAATCGATTTATAGCCCGACTTTTTAAATAGAGTCGAGCGGAGAGTTAATAACCGTTAAGGGGAGAAAGAGATGAAACTGAATTATAAACGGACGATATTCGTCGGGTTTGCGTTCTTCTTGATCTGCGCATTCTGGCAAGCGTACGAAGCGATAATACCGCTTATGCTTGTAAACAAATTCGGTATGAACCAAACATGGTCGGGCGCTATAATGGCGCTCGATAACGTCCTTGCCGTATTTATGTTGCCTATATTCGGCGCGCTGTCCGACAAGACAAAGAGCAAATACGGAAAGCGCACGCCGTACATAGTTTTAGGCACGATCGTTGCTATAGTTGCGTTTGTAGGTCTGACTTTTGCCGATAACGCTCAGCTTGCGCAAATAAAAATGAATAACGGCACCGCGCAGGAAATGTACTGGGAATCCGGAACCGAAATTCCCAACGCCGAAAAAACATACGTTTTCGATAAGGGCTTGTCAAAAAATTACACGGTCAAAGATTATGCCGCAAAAGTTTGTTTCAACAAGTCGTTTAAAGATTTAACCGAAAGCGAAATCGGGCAAACTAAAGAATGGTTCCTGAGCATCGGATACGAAACCGTTTATTATTTCGATACCGAAACCGAAACTTACAAAGCGTTTTTCGACAAGGGTTATACGGCGGGCAAGAACGAAATCAAGCAAAACGCCTATACAAATCTTGTAAGCGAGGCACATGGCGCGTATGCCTGGCAACAAACGCTTAAAAATCCCGTTCCCATCATATTCTTTATTTTAATATTGTTGTTGACGCTTATCGCTATGGCGACATTCCGCTCGCCCGCGGTCGCGCTTATGCCGGATATCACCATAAAACCGCTGAGGTCGCAGGCGAACGCCGTAATCAATCTTATGGGTACGGCGGGCGCGATGATTGTTCTGATGCTCGGAATGGTGTTCAAAACTTCCGCGCTCGAAAATCAGACTGCATCGTTTACCTGGTACGTAGTTGCGGTGTGCGCCCTGATGGCGGTTGCGCTTATTGCCTTTATTTTCCTTGTGAAAGAACCGCAGTGGGCTAAGGAAATGGAAGAAGAATCCGAAAGACTCGGAATCGAAACCAAAAGCGACGAAATCGAAGATTACGTTGACGACGAAGTCAAAGAAAACAGCGGTGCGGATAAAGGCGGTATTCGCGAGCTTAAGCAAAAGGACAGAGCAAAATTCAGATCGCTCATTCTTATACTCGCCTCGGTCGCGCTGTGGTATATCGGCTACAATGCCGTTTCTTCGAAATATTCGCTGTACGCAATCAACGTACTGCACAAAAACTTTAACTTAACTATGCTCATAGCGCAGGGAGCGGCAATAATATCGTATATTCCTGCAGGCTGGTTAGCCGCAAAAATCGGCAGAAAGAAGAGCATAATATGCGGAATATGTTGCCTTATGGTCGCTTTTTTCACTATATCGTTTTTCGATTCGGCTACGCCGTCGATTTTTATCGATATATTTTTCGTGATAGGCGGAATCGGCTGGGCGACCATAAACGTCAATTCCTTCCCGATGGTGGTTGAGCTTGCGAAAGGCGGAAACGTCGGCAAATATACCGGCTATTACTATACCGCAAGCATGGCGGCGCAGATCGCAACGCCTATACTCTCCGGGTTGGTAATGGATCTTGCAGGCAGTATGCGTCCGTTGTTTCTGTATTCGACTATATTCGTAATTTTCTCGCTCTGCACAATGATTTTCGTCAGACACGGCGATAACGTTAAATTAAAAGATTTAAAAAAAGAAACCGAACCCGAAATTGCGGAGGGTGGTGAGAATAACAACTAAAAAAATGAAAAAATACATAGCATTCGATATAGGCGATAAAAGAATAGGCATAGCGGTATCCGATCCGTTCGGGAGCATGGCGTTGCCGCTCGAGACCTATCATCGCAAGAACTTTGCCGCGGACGTGACTTACCTTATAAAAAAAGCCGAAGAACGCTCAGCCGACGAGATTGTTTGCGGTTTGCCGCTCAATTTCGACGGAACCGACAGCGAACAAACCGTTAAAACGCGTTCGTTTATCGCCGAATTGCAATCAAAAACCAAAATAGCCGTCGTGGCGTTCGACGAACGTTTTTCCACGCGGGAAGCGCACAGGGTGCTTATCAGCGAAGATATGCGCCGCGATAAACGCAAACAAGTGGTGGATGCGGTCGCTGCGTCGTTTATTTTAGAGGACTATATGCGAAAAGTCGCTTTGTCGGCTGATAAAAAGTAACGAAAGGGCGGTAATGCCCGAACAACAAATACTTAAAAACAAGGCAAAACGTTTACATAATAAGCGTTTGCCTGCAAATAATAAAACTATCGGAGTAAAAAAATGGACGAAAAGAAATTACATGAACACGACTGCGATTGCGGTTGTTGCGAACACGATCACGAACACGACTGCGACTGCGGTTGCGAAGACGAAGAAGTAGTCGAACTTTTCGACGATTCGGGCAAAGGCTACAAGTTTGTTCATATCGGCGGAACTCAGTTCGACGATAAATGGTACGTATTCTTTCTGCCCGCCGAAGAAATCGACGGACTTGACGAACAGAGCGTGGTAATATTTGAAGCGGGCGACACCAACGAGGACGGCAGCGCAGACCTTAAACCCGTATCGGACGAAGATCTTCTCGAAAAGGTTTACGAGCAGTTCTGTAACGAAATGGACGAGCAAGCCGCCGCTGCGGAAGCCGCCGAAATCGACGGTTGCGATTGCGACGATTGCGCCGACGAGGAACACGACTAATCTGTTTTAATGCTAAACAAGCGAATTTTTATGCAAATAAGCAAATTATTTTTGCAAAGTCATAAAAAATCGCTTGCTTGCAGGCATTTCTTATGATAGAATGTTAGAGTGACTTCGGGCGGTCCTCTTGCACTACGGCAATGAACGCTTAGTAATATAGGAGGTATAAGTCATGAACATTATTGATCAGATCAATCAAGAAAATTTAAAAGCAACAACTCCTTCATTTAACGTCGGTGACACCGTAAAGGTTTCTTTCGAAGTTATCGAAGGCGACAAGACCAGAATTCAGGTTTTTGAAGGCGTCGTTATCGCTAAAAGACACGGCAGTATAAGCGAAACTTTTACCGTAAGAAGACTTTCTTTCGGTATCGGCGTGGAAAGAACTTTCCCCATCCATTCGCCCAAGGTTGCCAAGGTTGACGTCGTTCGTCGCGGTAAAGTCAGAAGAGCTAAACTCTACTATCTCAGAGGCCGTACGGGTAAAGCTGCTAAAGTTAAAGAAGTGCTTTAATACGAATTTAAAAACGCAAAGTTTGTGCTTTGCGTTTTTTTATGCCTTTTCCCGGCTGAACACTGTCGGGTTAAGGCGTTTTTTATTTGCTTAAAGGTGTTAAAAATACTTATGAGTGGGCGTAAAATGTATTTTTTTGTTATTTCACCAAAAGTTGACACTATCTTAACAATCAAATATGCAAATTCTTCGATTATTCGTTGACGAAAAGGGCGCAAATCAATATAATCGATATGGTGGATTGCGCCATATAGCATACTCTTCGCGGTGAAAATTTTTCGTTGCGTTTGTGCGATATTTGATAAAGGGTATGCGCATAATTTACAAAAGGTGAATTTTAATGGTTGATAATGTGATCGGCGGAAGAGATTTTGCCGAAATGCTTTCTTACGGAGCAAAGAATTTGTCTTTGCATCGCGCGGAGGTTAACGATTTAAACGTGTTTCCGATTCCCGACGGCGATACGGGCGACAATATGCTTATGACTTTTACTTCCGGTATTCAGTCTGTCGGCGGAAAAACCGATTTGCCGTCGGTTACCGAAGCCGCGGCAGAGGGTATGTTGCTCGGCGCACGCGGTAATTCGGGCGTTATTCTTTCGCGTATTTTCGCAGGTATAATAAAAGAACTGTGCGCTTGCGAATACGCAACGCTTGACGATATAAGACGCGGAATGAAAAACGGCGTAAAAGAATCGTACTCATCGGTTTCAAAGCCCGTTGAAGGCACGATTTTAACCGTTTTCAAGGATGCTGTCAACTATGCCGAAAAGTGCGATAACGGTGCTATAGCTGAATATTTTAATAGCATCACGGAAGAAATGGCGCGTTCGCTCGAACGCACGCCGGATCTGCTTTCCGTGCTTAAAGAAGCGGGTGTGGTCGATAGCGGCGGCGCGGGGTTGTTGTTTATATTCGAGGGTATGGCGGCGTACGTCAACGGCGAAACGACAGATGAAGCGTTCGACGAAATTGCCGCGACTTCGGCTGAACAATCTAACGGCGCAAACATCGATTATTCGTTGTTTACCGCAGACAGCACTCTTGAATTCGGCTATTGTACGGAGTTTTTATTAAGGCTGCAAAACGCCAAGAACGACGTAAAAAATTTCAACGTTGATTCTTTTGTCGAATCGCTTGAAAAAATGGGCGGCGATTCGGTCGTCGCTTTTAAAGAGGACAGCATTTTGAAAGTTCACGTCCATATAAAAACCCCGGGCGAAGTTCTCAATTTTGCGCAAAAGTTCGGCGAATTTTTGAAAATAAAAATCGAGAACATGACTTTTCAGAATAACGAAGCCGTAAAACGCGGAAACAATGCGCAGACCGCGCTTCGCAAAAAGCGCAAAAAACATCAGGCGGTCGTTGTTGTGGCTACGGGCGAAGGTATAAAAGATGCGTTTTCGGAGTCGGGCGTAGATTATATCGTGGACGGCGGGCAAAGCATGAACCCATCCGCGCAGGATTTCATTACCGCTTTCAACGAGGTCAATGCCGAACGAATTATCGTTTTTCCCAATAATGCAAACGTAATTCTTACGGCAAACCAAGCCGCCGAATTATACAAAGAAAGCGAAATCGTGGTAGTGGAAAGCAAGACGGTCGGCGAATGTTATGCCGCATTATCCTTAGCCGATTTAAGCGGCGATACGGATACCGTAAAGCAGCAAATCGATTTGATTTCTTCAGAAAGCGTAACGGCGTTTGTTTCTGCTGCCAGCAGAGATACCGACGTAGGCGGCGTTAGCGTTCGTCGCGGAGATTACATAGGTTTTGCGTGCGGAGAAGTGCTGTGCGATTTTAAAAGCAGAAGCGAGGCTGCAATCGAGCTTGTTGAACGTTTAAACGCCGACATGTACGGCTTGCTGATTATTTTTGTCGGCGCGGCTGCGAACGAGCAGGAAGCGAATGAAATCGCAAAAGCCATAACCGCAAAATACAAATATCTCGAAGTCGTGGTTCGTGACGGCGGTCAGCCGATTTACGACTACATGCTTGTTTTTGAATAAGAGTTTTAAGCGGCGCGTTAACGATAAAGCGGCGCAATACAGAAAGCGACAACGCCCGATAAAGCAGTCGTAAGCAGCTGCGCAGGGAGTGCCGCAAATAAACAAAAGAGGATAAAAATGCTGACGATTTTTTGTGATTCCGATATGGATATAACGCCGGAAGTTGCCGCGCGTTACGGTTTTAAACTTATAAGCATGCCCTACTCGCTTAACGGCGTAACGGTTTTCCCGTACGAAACGCCGATGCCCGAACTGCATGCGTTTTACGAAGGACTACGCGCGGGCGATCTGCCCACTACAAGCGGCGTTTCCGAGGAAAAATACAAGCAGTATTTCCGCCCCGAGTTTGAAAAGGGCAACGATATACTTTATGTGCATTTTTCGGCGGCGATGTCCTGCACGTTCGAGGCGATGAACAATGCGGTAGCCGAGCTGAAAGCCGAGTTTCCGGAGAGAAATTTCTATACGATAGATACCAAGGGTATAACCATTATCAGTTATGCGATTGCCTGCGAAATCGGAGACATGTATCTTGCGGGCGCAAGTCTTGACGATATTTTAAAATGGGCAAGCGTAGAGGTGGATAAGTTCGCTCAATACTTTTTTGCCGACGACCTTAAATTTTTCAAGCGCAGCGGAAGAGTGAGCGGTTTTGCCGCCATAATGGGCAACCTTATCGGAATAAGACCTATTATATATATGACGCCCGACGGCAGAATGGTAAGTTTATCGAAAGAACGCGGCAGAGCACGCGCGCTTAATCGCTTGCTTTCTTATATGGAAGAACTCGGCGAAGATATAGATAAACATCGCATTATCATCGGTCATACCGACGCGCCCGAAATGGCGGCGGAACTTAAAAATATGATAATCGAAAAGTTCGGCGACGGGCTCGATATAGTAACTATTACAACAAACCCCACGTCGGGCAGCCATTGCGGTCCCGACGGCGTGGGAGTTGCCTTCCATTGCAGCCACAGGTGACATACTTTTCCGCATAAACGCTCGCCGTGCTTCGGACTGAGGCGCGCCGCAAGCGTGAATCGCGTAACATAAAAAATATTCAAGGGTAGTGTTATGGTAAAGATCGTTCCCGTAAAAACCGGACGGGAAATAAAGGAATTTATAGAGTTTCCTTTAAGGTTATATAAAAACAATCCGTATTTCGTACCGCCGCTGTACGGCGATGAAAAAAAGATGTTTACAAGAAAATTCGTTTATAACGAAACTTGTGATTTCATTTGTTTTCTAGCTAAAAAAGACGGTGTGACCGTCGGTCGGATTCAGGCAATATTGTCGTACCCGTCAAACAAAAAAACGGGCGAAAAGCGTGTCAGGTTTACAAGATTTGACGCTATCGACGATTACGAGGTTTCGGCTGCGCTGTTTGACGCGGTAGAATTATTTGCCCGCTCTCTCGGAATGGATACGATTTGCGGGCCTCTCGGTTTTTCCGATCTTGAAAGAGAGGGACTTCTGGTCGAGGGGTTTGACGAACTGTCCACGTTCGAGGAGCAGTACAATTACGAATATTACGGCAAACATATAGAACGTTACGGCTTTGTCAAAGAAGTCGACTGGGTGGAATCGAAGATATATTTGCCTAAAACGGGCATTGAAGAAATGCAAAAAATGTCCGATTTCGTAATGAAACGTTACAAACTGCACATAGGCGAAGCGAAAAACGTAAACGATTTTCTTAAAAAATATGCCGACAAATTTTTCGAGCTTCTCGACATAAGTTATGAAAATTTATACGGCACCGTGCCTTTTACCGACGGCATGAAGAAGATGATGGAGGAAAATTTCCGCCTTATAATCGACTTAAAGCATGTCGTAATCATTCTTAACGAGAAAGACGAACCCGTTTGTCTCGGAATATGTTTCCCGTCGCTTGCCAAAGCCGTTCAGAAATCGGGCGGACGGCTCACGCCCGCCGCGCTCATAAGAATACTTAAGGCAGTAAAGAATCCCGAGATCATAGACCTCGGTCTTATAGCCGTTCACCCGGACTATCTGAACCGCGGTATCACGTCGGTTGTTTCCGCCGGGCTTATGAAAATGCTTGCCGAGGGCAACATAAAATATGCCGAAACAAATCTTAATCTTGAGAACAATCACGCCATACTTAACCAATGGAAGCGGTTCGACAGCGTTCGTCATAAGCGCAGACGCGCATATGTAAAAAAAATAAAGTAATCGAAGAATCATGATAAAAATCGCAATAGACTGTCTGGGCGGCGACCATAGCCCGGACGCTAATATAGACGGTACTCTTGCCGCACTTAATAAACATACCGATCTTTGCGTCGTGCTTTTCGGCGACGAAAGCGTGATAAAAAGCAAACTCGAGGGTAAAAAGTATGATAAAACGCGGGTGGAAATCGTCCATGCCCCCGTAGAGGTAACGGGCGACGATAAGCCTATCGACGCG
>CAKQKA010000060.1 GCA_934247855.1 uncultured Clostridia bacterium
GTTTAAAGCATCGGCAAGTTCATTCAGCTCCTCGTAACTCTCGCCTTTAAAAACTATACTGTTATCGCTTTCAGCCCATTGCTTTGCCGTTTCCGACATCTTACGGATAGGATCTGAAAGTTTAGTCGCAATCGTCCATGCAAGGAAGAAAGACAAAATGACAACGGCAGCGGTTACAATAATCAGTTGATACTGAACAACGGTAAGAGTTTCGTTAAGCGATTCTTTATCGGAAATCAAAAACAAACAAAACTCACCCAATTCGTTTGAAACGTTTTTTGCATAAACACAAAACTGAGTTTTATCATCCGTCCCCGAATAATAATCGCACAAACAGCCGTCCTGTAATTCCGAACCTGAGTTAAGTCGTTTTATCGCATCGTCGAAAACCGACGAATTCTTAATATATTCAGGTCCGTTAGCCGTCGGCGGATTACCGCCCGGCAAAAAGTATGAATACGGCGATTCTATTACGCGTTGACCTTTATCATTATTATAAACAAGATATGCGTAAATACCCGACGAGTTCGCATTGATAGTTTTATTAATCCAATCATCGACAAGCTCGTTGGTCACTTTTTCGCATGTCATTTTTTCGGCGAGTTCATTGCCTGTTTTCTTTAAATTATTAAACCTGATGCGCTGATAAAAACTATCCAGAAAAACAATCTGGAAAAACCACATTGCAAGTATAATGATTACCGTGTAAAGAATGAAATATAACCATATGAAATACCTCATTCCGCGTAATTTAGTCAGTTTCATCGGTCACTCCGACTTACGCGTCGAATTTGTATCCGTGTCCGCGCAACGTAATTATAAATTTTCTGTATTGTTTCAGATTGCTGCGAAGCATTTTTATATGCGTATCGATTGTTCTGTCTTCGCCCACAAATTCAAACGCCCACACGTCTTTAAGAAGTGTTTCGCGCGATAACGCCTTCCCTTTATTCTTTACCATGTAGAAAAGCAGTTCGTATTCTTTGGGGGTAAGCTCGGCTTTCTCTCCGTCGACATAAACATTCCTGCCTTCCATATCGACTTCAAGCCCTTCAAATTTATATACCATTCCCTTTTTAGCCTGCAAAGCAGAATTTCTGCGCTTTAGCACCGCAACCACGCGCGCCATAACCTCTTTAGGCGAAAACGGCTTAACTACGTAATCGTCCACTCCGAGTTCGAAACCGAACAATTTATCGTATTCTTCACCCCTTGCCGAAAGCATAATAACGGGCACGTCGCTCGTTTTACGGATTTCCTTTACAGCCGAAAAACCGTCAAGCTTCGGCATCATCACGTCCATTATAATAAGATCGTATTTGTTCTCGTTACATTTTTGAACGGCTTCCATTCCGTTTGAAGCACTATCGACGGAAAAATTTTCAAACTCGGCATACTCTCTTAATACCTCTATGATTTTTTCCTCATCGTCAACTATCAGAATATTTTGTTGCATTATTTCCCTCCGATTAATCTTAATATACCAATCTTCGTCAAATTATATTTGCGTGAGCAATTCTTTACGCTCGCCCGCATTATCAATTTCGATTTTATATGCTTTACCGCCCGACGAATGTGCACCGACGAATTGTTCGTTAACGAACTCTATCGCCGCATTACCCTCGATCGCCCATATCAATCCACGATAATTTTTTGCTGCATCCCGAAAATCAACTATACGTTCTTCAAAATGCGGGCAGCAAAGTCCTTCGATTTTACCCAAGCCTTCGCATACATGATATTTTCCGCCGTCATCGAACGCATCCGAATCCGTATACATTTTTTTAAACCAGCAGATCGCCCCGGCTGACAGCCCGCATACGACGACACCGCGATTATAAGCGTCGACAACAAGATCGAACACACCCGTCTTCTTCCAATGCTCGAGCATGTAAAGCGTGTCGCCTCCGCCGATATAAAGCATGTCGGCTTTTTCAAACTTACTCTTTATTTTTTCAGCGTTCATTTCACCGTAAACAGACAAAACACAATCGGCTTTTATATCGAATTCACCCGTATAAGTTTTTCTGAAACTATTAAAGTACGGCATGCTGTCATGACTTGCAGTGCCTATAAAAACACCTACGGCGCGCTTATCGCCTGCATGTTTCTTTGCAAGTTCGGCAACTCTCGCATCAATTTTTAGCGTAGTTTTTTCGGCAATAGACCCACCGCCGATCGCTATCAATCGTCTTTGAATTTTCATTCTATTTTAAACCCTTAATGTATTCGATTAAATCATTTCTACGATTCATAAGTTCACCGCGCATTACAATGTCAAGCACGGCATTCATCGTTTCGCTTATACGCCGCCCCGAAAAACCACATTCAACAACGTCGTTTCCGTTTATCGCCAAATCACTTATTTTGTAACATTCGTTGTTGAAAACAATTTCTTCCGATAATTGTTTAACACGATCCGCAAACGGCAACGACCGCACAAGCGAAACAGAACGAAGAAACTTCATAAAAGAATCGGTATCACCATCGCAATTTTTCATGATTTTCTTAACGGTATATTTTTGCAAAGCATTGTCAGATTTAAAATAATTCAAATCGGAAAGAAATATAAAAATCGATAAAAAACATTGTTTTACCTTTATTTTTAAAATGTTTTCCGAATGTAATTTATTTATGACTTCAATACTTTTTTCTAAATCGCCGTTAAAAACGATATATAGAAAAACGGCAAATCGAGTGTAAAAATCCCCGTCGCAAGAAGCAACCGCGGTAACGGCATCGTCGTAGCTTTTTGCAACGCACTCGGCTTTCAGGCTGATAAACAATAAATCCGCAAAATTTATAACGGCGTCATAAAAATGCCCGCCCTCGAATATTCTTTTTACTTCGGAATATACTCTTTCACGCGATACCTTATCGATTAAATTACCGCAAGATCGCATAGCCCTTGCTGTTCTGTCTTCTATCGAAAAACCGAATTCGGAAGCAAATCTCAAGCCCCTCAAAATTCGCAGCGGGTCTTCTTTAAATCTTGAAACAGGAACCCCGACAGCACGCAATATATGATTATGTGTATCGTAAAGACCGTTAAATTTATCGATAATGCCTTGTTTTTTAGAGAAAGCCATGGCATTACAAGTAAAATCTCTTCGTTCAAGATCGGCTGTCAGCGACGAACAAAAATAGACTTTATCCGGGTGCCTTGAATCACTGTATTTGCCTTCTTTTCGGAATGTCGTTACCTCGTACGGCATATCGGTTAAAATTGTTACCGTGCCATGTTTTATGCCGGTTTCAAACACTTTGCAATCGGCAAAAAGAGATATGACCTCCTCGGGCTTTGCCGAAGTAGTAATATCGTAATCTTTAATCTTTAAACCTAATACGGCGTTACGAACGCAACCGCCCACATAATACGCTTCATACCCCGCGCGGTTTAAACGTTCGATTATTTCATCTCCGCCGGGGGTACCTACTACCGTCTCACTCATCGACTTCGTATTTATTTAATAATTTTAAAAATTCGGACAGCGCAAACGAGTAATCCCGTTTTTTATTGACGATAACGCCAAGCGCGCGTAACGGAAACTTAGGAGTAACATTAAGTTCAACCAATTCGCCGGAAGCCAATTCGCTTTGAATGTATTCGCGCGGTATGCATGCAATTCCAAGCCCGCTTTTTGCCATCGATACCATTAGTTCGGCTGAAGCAAGCTCAAATTCCGGCGCAAGATAAATATTCATTCCCTGAGTAAATTTATCGATTTCTTTGCGAGTACGCGTTGTTGAATCGAGAAGCAACAGCGGATAATTTGATATAGTTTTTAAATCGATTTCCTTATCAAAAAGATTTGAAAACTTAGGGGATGCAGCAAAAATATCGTGAATTTTGCCCGTCTGTCCCGTAAATTCGACCGAATCGTCCTCGATCGGCAAATTTACAAACGCAACGTCCGCCTTATCGGCTTTTATCAAATCAATAGATTTACGCGATGACGAATCGGTAAAAGTCATTACGACGTTCGGATACATTTCATGGTACTCAATAATATACTTCATCAAATAATAACGAGTAACCGTATCTGACGAACTGATTCGAATATTTCCCGAGGCACTTTTTTTGAGCATAGAAAAATTCTTTTCAGCCATGTCCAGTTTTTCGATTACTTCTGACACGATCTCAAACATTTGTTTACCGCCCGTATCGGTTAATTCCATACCGCGGGCAAGTCTGTTAAAAAGTTTTCCGCCCAACTGGGATTCAAGTTGTTTTATTGCCTGCGAAACGGCGGGTTGCGAAATAAACAATTCGTTTGCTGCTTTCGTAAGGCTGCCGCATTTAGCCACCGTATAAAACACTCTGTATAAATCAAGATTGGCTACCATTTACACCTCCGCACGCTACAATAAATCTTATTTTCCTACACAAAATTTGGAAAAAATCGCATCGATAATGCTCTCGCTTGCCGTTGTGCCCGTTATCTCACCGAGTTTTTCCCAGCATTCTTTTATATCATATGCAACCAAATCCAAAGGCTCACAGCCTATAGAATCGATCGCCGTATCAAGCGAAGCCAAAGCGTCTTTCAACGCAAAATAATGGCGTTGCTCCGTTATATAGCCGCCGTCGGTACGAACGTCGCCCGCACCTATATGATAAAGTTCTTTTTTTAATTCATCAATATTACTGCCCGTAACACACGAAATATGAATTTTTCCGTCGGTCAAGCTTTCATCCGATAAATCCGATTTATTTCTGACAAAAATTATATTTTTATCGTCAAGCTTAGATTTGAACAAATTTTCATCGTCGGCAGTTTCGGTTCCGTCCGTAACATATAAAATAACGTCGGCGCTGCGAATTAAATCGTTTGAACGTTTAATACCGAGCAATTCGACAGGATCATCGGTTTCACGAATACCCGCCGTATCGAAAAGCGTAAACTTAATTCCGTTGATATGCAAAGTTGCTTCCACCACGTCGCGCGTTGTGCCCGCGACGTCGGTTACTATTGCCCGCTGTTCACCCGTCAAAGCATTCAATAATGAACTCTTGCCTGTATTGGTCTTGCCTACGAGTGCGACTTTTACGCCGTTTACAACGATTTTTCCGCTTGAATACGACGAAATCAGTTTTTCTAAAACACTTTTTACAGCAATAAGTTTTTGCTTAATTTCTTCACCGTTATCGACTATAAGCCCCTCTTCGGGGTAATCGATATTTGCATCGATACCTGCAAGTACGTCGGTTAAATCTGTCTGCAAATTCTCGATCCGAGTCTTTAATTTCTCTTTAAAAAGATAAAATCCCGACTTGATTTGCGCCACGCTTTCGCTGTTTATCATATCGATAAGCCCTTCACAGGAAGAAAGTGACAGCTTGCCGTTCAGAAATGCACGTTTTGTAAATTCACCGTTTGTTGCGGGGCGAGCACCGCAAGCGAAAGTTTTCGCAAGAACGCCATGCGCAATAGCCTCGCCTCCGTGGCAATGTAATTCGATTACATTTTCGCCCGTAAAACTTTTCGGAGCTTTAAAATATACGCACATTCCCTTATCTGTAAAATCTGTCGCATCGATTTCACCGACATACATCCGATACGGCTCAAAATCGACAACAGGCGTACGCCCCGCCGGTCTGAACATTTTCGCAGCAATAGATAACGAATCATCGCCGCTTATTCTTATAATCGCCACACCGCCTGTTCCCGGCGCAGTCGAAATCGCGGAAATACATTCCATATAACAAGTTCCTTAATATTCGTCAAACGGATTATCGTTGTTATCATCCTTACCTTTCTCATTCAGAAAAGGATTTTCCTTGGTTTCATAAGGATTAGAAAACGGATCATAAGTCTGCCCGTAACGCTCAGCCATTTTCTGTTTAAAATAATCATCATAACTCTCATACGGTTTTTTATTATGAATCGCAATCAGAATTATCGGGAAAATGAAGTTGAAACAACTTAAAAAGCTGAAAAGTATCCTACGGTCAGGCGTATATCTTCCGTAAAGTCCGAAACAAAGCGTTACAAAACATAGTAATTCGATTATGGAAAGCGGCCAGTTAACAATAGCCGACACATACAACATAACCTGGTAAAACAACTGCGTCGTCGCGCCCGGGTGATAACTAAACAGCGCCGAAGCAACCGATTCAAGAACAACTATAAGATGCGAAGCAGCCAAGAATATAGCATAGAAAAGACCGATATTCTTAAAAGCAAAACCGAAAATCCGGACTCTTCCCGCTAACTTGCCAAGAATAACAAAATTCAGATATGGAACGAACGACATCCACTTATGCTTTAGCCCGCACTTTTTTGCCATCAAAAATATCGCAACGGCTTTAAGTACGTAAAGAGCAAGCAATACCGCCCCGGCAAAAATCAACGAGCCTACTATCATTTTTAACGCCTGATCTTCGGTCATTCCGTTTTCGGTGTAAAAGTTTAATAATTCACTAAATATATTCGATAGATTTTGTAGCATAAACACCTCACTGAGTACTGCCCGATCTCCGTCAATCAGTTAAAGCAAAATTTCACTTAAATCTCTATTTAACCGCAAAGTAACAGTTTGTTTTATCAATACGCGCGCGCAAAATAAAGTTTCTTCTTGGCAGGTTTACCGCAAATGGGGCAAACTTCACCGTCGCACGGCTCATCTATAAGCACGCGTGACGTCGCCTGAGCGTATTCTTTAACCTTATCTTCACATTCGCGATCTCCGCACCAGTAACTTCTGGCAAATTTACCCTCATCGCACAAACGTTTTATATCTTCAAGGCTCTTTGCGTCGCCAATACGAGCATCGCGATTTTTGCGCGATTTTTCAAGCATATTACTTTGAATATCTTTCAATATTTCTGAAATATTTTCAAGATCCGAAAGCGCAAGAGTGCTCTTTTCATGGGTATCTCTGCGAACGAGAACGCATTGACCGTTTTCTATATCGCGCGGTCCGATTTCCATTCTCAAAGGAACCCCCTTCATTTCCCATTCGTTAAATTTCCAACCGGGACTCATATCGCGCTCGTCAAGTTTAACTCTTACACCGAGTTTGGTAAGTTCGGCTGCAACCTCTCTTGCTTTTTCGATAACGCCCTCCTTATGAGCGGCAACGGGAACTATAACCAACTGATACGGTGCAACGACAGGCGGCAAAACAAGACCGCGTTCGTCGCCGTGTGCCATGATAACCGCACCGATAAGTCTTGTAGACACACCCCATGACGTGCTGTACGGATGTTTTAATACCCCCTCTTTTGAAAGGAATTTCATATCGAACGATTTTGCAAAATTCTGACCGAGATAATGCGAAGTACCGGCCTGCAAGCTCTTACCGTCAAGCATCATAGCTTCCATGCCGTAAGTTTCAACGGCGCCTGCAAATTTTTCCTTTTCCGTTTTTTGACCGCAAAGTACAGGGATAGCAAGGCAAGTCTCGGCAAATTCTTTATAAACGCCCAGCATTTGTTTTGTCATTTCACGCGCCTCTTCTTCGGTTTCATGAGCAGTGTGACCTTCCTGCCATAAAAACTCACTCGTACGCAGAAACGGCCTCGTAGTCTTTTCCCAACGTACAACGTTACACCACTGATTCATTTTTATGGGAAGATCTCTGTAACTTTGCATCCATTTTGCAAACATGTTACAAATTATGGTTTCGCTCGTAGGTCTGACAACCAATTTTTCCTGCAATTCCTGACCACCCGCATATGTAACGACCGCAACCTCTGGAGCGAAACCTTCAACGTGTTCTGCCTCTTTCTTCAAATAACTTTCGGGAATGAACATCGGAAAGTATGCGTTTTCAACTCCGCACGCTTTAAAACGAGCGTCAAGTTCGCGTTGAATGTTTTCCCAAATCGCGTAGCCGTAAGGTCTTATAACCATAGTGCCCTTTACGGGACCGTAATCGACCAATTCGGTTTTTAAAACCACGTCGGTAAACCACTGCGGAAAGTTTTCGTGCATGTCGGTTATTTCTTTAACGAATTTTTTATCGTTTGTTTTGTCTGCCATAATATGCCCTCATAAAATCCATTATTTATTATCGATTATTATACAGTAAAAAGAGGAATTTGTAAAGCAAATGTCCGCTTGTTACAATATTACTGCATATCACAGGGAAAAATCAAGCCTTAAAAAAAACTATATACATAAACATTCATACCTATATGCCAAAACGCCACCGCCACGCTTGCCATTTTATCGATAAAGTGATATACTGAAAACAGCAAATAAACGGAGACGAAACAAATGGACCTGAAACAACTTACCGTAAACGCCGTAAGAGTCCTTGCGGTCGATGAAATCGAAAAAGCAAACTCCGGTCATCCCGGTTTGCCCTTAGGTGCATCACCTATAGCTTGTGAATTATTCTCGGATTTTTTAAGTTTTAACCCCGGGAACCCGAATTTCTTTAACCGCGACAGATTTATTCTATCCGCAGGACATGGTTCGGCTATGCTTTACGCCCTGTTGCACTTATTCGGCTACGATATATCGATCGACGATCTTAAACAATTCCGCCAGGTCGGAAGCATTACAAGCGGTCACCCCGAACGCGGAACAGCTCCCGGCGTTGAAATAACGACAGGGCCACTCGGTCAGGGAATCGCGAACGCCGTAGGTATGGCAATCGCCGAAAAACATCTTGCGGCACAATATAATCGCGATGGGTTTGATATCGTAGATCATTATACCTATGCATTATGCGGCGACGGTTGTATGCAGGAAGGTATTGAATATGAAGCAGCTTCCCTCGCCGGCACGCTTAAACTCAACAAACTGATCGTTCTTTACGATAAAAATAATATCACCATCGAAGGAAACACCGATCTTGCTTTTACCGAGGACGTCGGGGCAAGACATAAAGCGCAAGGATGGAATGTGTTATACGTCAAAGACGGAAACGACTTGTCGGAACTTAAAAAAGCAATCGCAAAAGCAAAAAAACAAGTCGAAAAGCCGACTTTGATTATTTGTAAAACTTTAATCGGCTACGGATCGCCTCTGCAAGGATCGGAAAAAACACACGGATCCCCGCTCGGAGCAGAAAATATTAAAAAACTTAAAGAAAATCTTGGTTGGACTCTACCCGCTTTTGAAGTCCCCGAAGAACTGAAAGAACAAAGAAAGAAATATATCCGCAAAGGCAAAGCGATCGAAAAGAGATGGAACACGTTATTCAACGAATACGCAAAAACCTATCCGGAACTCGCAAAGCAGTTTAAAGACGCGGTTGACGGGAACTACAATATTGCAAATGCGTTTGACGGTTTGGAATTTGCGAAAAGCGAAGCCACCAGAAGCACGGGGAGCACGGTTTTAAACAGGCTCGCCGACGCAACGCCGTCGTTATTCGGCGGAAGCGCGGATCTCGGTCCCTCCAATAAAACCGTAATGAAAAATCGTTCGTATTTTTCGGCGGAAAATCCTGAAGGCTCGAATGTACATTTCGGCATACGCGAACACGCAATGGCAGCGGCATGCAACGGAATGGCCGCGCATGGCGGTTTATTGCCCTATTGCTCGACATTTTTCGTATTCAGCGATTACATGAAGAACGCCGTTCGTTTGTCCGCAATGATGCGTTTACGTGTGATTTACATTTTCACGCACGACAGTATCGGCGTCGGAGAGGACGGTCCCACACATCAGCCGATCGAACAGTCCGCGGTATTACGCTCTATACCGGATTTACAGGTTATCAGACCTGCAGATGGTATGGAAACCGTTTATGCGTATCGCTCGGCGGTAGAATATGACGGTCCCACGGCGATTATCCTTTCGAGACAAAATTTACCGCAACAAAGCGGTTCCGACGAAAAAGCTCTTAAAGGCGCATATGTTTCATCGGATTGCGCAGGCACTCCCGACTGCCTTCTTATCGGCTGCGGTTCGGAACTTGACCTTTGCATTAAAGCACAAACTTTACTTAAAGAAGAACATTCGATAAACGCCAAGGTTATTTCGATTCCCTCCATGGAAATATTTGAAAGGCAAACAGAGGAATACAAACAAAGCATCATACCCGATTCGATAAAAGCACGCGTATGCGTTGAAGCAGGTTCGTCCATGCCCTGGTATAAATACGCCGGCGATAACGGACAGATTATTGCGATAGATCGTTTCGGCGAGTCAGGCAAAGCCGAACAATTATTTGTTAATTTTGGTTTCACAGCCAAAAACGTTTGCGAAAAAGCCCTTTTATCTATAAAGAAAGCAAAATAATTCAATAAATAAAAAAGAAACAGGTGGCTGAATAATCCATCTGTTTTTTTCATGCCGGATAAGAGTAATACAAGCCCCGCCAAAACGTCGATATTTACGCCCTTTTCGTCAAGCTCTCGCTTGAAGTACGTCCGGTACGTCGGCGTTCGACTTTGCCAAAAATCATCGAAAATAGCAGCGTTTTGGTTGTATGCAAGTCTCGCGCCCGTGTTTTCAGGTAAGACAAGGCGCGTGAATGCATTAATTCTAGACGGTAAACATCGAACGCAACGAAGTATCAGCAAAAAACACGGTCGCAAGACCGAGGTTCTC
>CAKQKA010000061.1 GCA_934247855.1 uncultured Clostridia bacterium
TATTAGTGTAAATAGATACTCTAAACCACTCTCATAATACTCTACTGAAATCAAAAAGTCAATAAATATTGGTATAAAAATCGCAACAAATGTAAATAATACGATGTTTTTTTATAACAAAACGCCATTTTTACCCTTTCTTGTTCACCGAATTACACTAATAAGTGAATTTTTTAATAAAAAACATAAGGAATAAGAAGACGGAAAAAACGTACAAAAAGAAAAAAGCCGAACGCCTGTCCAAAACGACAGACATTCGACTTTTTTATACAAAAAAACATTGATAATCGACCTATAGACGGACTTTTGCACTAAAAACGACGCAGTAACGCGCAGTATTAAAACAAAAATTTTGCGGTTCAGATACAAGCAGTGCAAGGCTCGTCGAGTTGGACGGGTACTTAAGTAGATTATTCATTGATTTCGCGCATTACCACTATGCCGCGTTTAAGCAAATCGGCGGTCATGCGCGTAAGTTCGTCAATAGATACGTCCTTATCGTTAGAAAACCACATCTGATACAAGTCGAATACCCCGCCCACCAGAAACGACAACATATATTTTACATACGGATGGTTATTTCCGCGCTCGGTAACGTAGATTTTATAAAATCTTTCGCACAAAGTTTCTTTAAGTTTTTTAATAAGTTCACCCGATGAACCCGAAAACAACAAATATTCGGTGAAATACTTGTTATTCACTATCACTTCGGAAAAATCATGCAGCAAAGGATACGGATCCTCGCGGAATTCCTTGTATGTGTATTTTGAAACGATATCGTCTATCGTAGTAACGATATCCGCATTGAGGTCGTCAAGTATATTATAAATGCTGTTATAATGCGTGTAAAACGAGTTGCGGTTTATACCCGCCATGGCAGTCAGTTCTGTAATAGAGATATCCTCTATGTCCTTTGTTCTGACAAGCTTTAAGAGCGCAAGTTTTATCTGCCTTCTTGTTTTTATACTGCGTTTATCCTGCTTAAATTGCATTTCTTTCATAATTATTACTTCCCTTATATATTCTTCGGCGAACCTATACAGCGTGCATGTGCCACCGCTTGTTTACACACTTGCGTAATTCGAGCGACTTTCACAGCTTTTCACCAACTGCACAATATTTTAGCATATAGATTGTCCGTTTGCAAATATTTTTACGCAAAAAACCAAAAATTATTGTGAATTTGCCTAATAAAATTTTAGTTTGCAAATTCTTAAAGACAGCATAAAAGCCGTTGCAATCAAACCGTATTTCTGTTAGAATATCAGCGATGTTTTTTTTGCGGAAAAAATTATCGCATTTTTTTTAATTGATTTTTACGGGAGAGCAAAATGGGAAAAATCGGCTTTGACAGTGAACTGTATCGCAAGATGCAATCGGAAAAAATCCGCGAACGCATTTCGTTATACGACAAACTCTACCTTGAATTCGGCGGAAAACTTTTCGACGATTACCACGCGTCTCGCGTGCTGCCGGGGTTTCTGCCCGACGGCAAACTGCAAATGCTGCTCACCTTGAAAGAGGAAGCCGAACTGCTCATCGTGATCAACGCGGCGGACATAGCAAACAATAAGGTTCGCCACGACCTCGGCATTTCTTACGATCAGGACGTATTAAGGCTGATAGACGCGTTTCGTATGGTCGATCTTTACGTAGGCAGCGTTGTCATCACGCAATACGCAGGTCAGCCCGAAGCCGACACTTATAAAACTGCTTAAAAAACTGGGCGTTAAAGTCTATAAACACTATAATATTAAAGGCTATCCGTCCGACGTGGAGTACATAGTAAGCGATCAGGGATTTGGCAAAAACGACTATGTGGAAACCACCCGCAAGCTTGTTATAGTTACCGCACCGGGTCCCGGAAGCGGCAAAATGGCAACATGTCTCAGCCAACTCTACCAGGAAAACAAACGCGGAGTTAAAGCGGGTTACGCCAAGTTCGAAACTTTCCCCATATGGAACATTCCCCTTAAACACCCCGTAAACGTTGCGTACGAAGCGGCAACCGCCGACCTTAACGACGTAAACATGATAGATCCTTTCCACCTTGAGGCTTACGGCGTTGCGACGGTCAATTATAATCGCGACGTGGAAGTGTTCCCCGTGCTTGACGCAATATTCAAGAAAATTCACGGCAGTTCGCCGTACAAGTCGCCTACCGATATGGGCGTAAATATGGCTGGCTTTTGCATTATCGACGACGACGTTTGCAGGCACGCCGCCGAACAGGAAATCTTACGCCGTTACTACCACGCAAAATGCCGCGCGTTGCAGTACGGCACGGACAACACCGCCGAAATCTTCAAAATCGAACTGCTTTTACAGCAAACGGGCATAGACGAAACAGCGCGCCCCGTTATCGCAGCCGCGCTTAAAAAGGCAAAACTGACCGACGCGCCCGCCACTGCAATAGAGCTGCCCGACGGAAAAATCATAACCGGTAAGACCTCTTCGCTGCTCGGTGCGTCGTCCGCTATGCTGCTCAACGCGCTTAAATACCTTGCGAATATTCCCGACGAACAGCCGATAATCTCGCCGCACGTAATCGAACCCGTGCAGGATCTTAAAACCATTTACCTCGGCAACGGCAACCCGAGGCTACATATAGACGAACTGCTTGTCGCACTCTCGATTTGCGCGGTTACCTCGGACGATGCAAGACTTGCACTCAGCCAACTGCCAAAGCTGCGCAACTGCGAAATGCACTCTTCTGTAATTCTTGCGAGCGTTGATATGAACGTTCTCTCTCGCCTTGGAATAAGGCTTACTTGCGAACCAAAATATCAGACTAAAAAACTTTATCACAAAAAAGGCTGATAATATAAAAATACGCGCGGCGTTTTAATTCGCCGCGCTTTTTTGTTGCTAAAAAAACACTCTCCAAACGAGCTGTTTTCTATCTAAAAATAGCCGATAAATCGACCTATAGGTCGATTATCGGCTATTTTTTATACTTTTACTTTATCTATTATACCATTCTTTTACCGCGCCATTATCGTCAAAATGCCAGTAGTTACCCGATATGGTCGGTTGCGTTATCCTGTAAAAATACACCGTTTTTCCGCTTGCGGGTGCTTTTCGTTCATCACTCAGTTGCCCCCACCTGCTTTCATTGCCGTAAAAGTACGCTTTCGAGGTATCTTCTTCTATCAATAATGTATTTGATGAACTACTCAAAAGTCTGCTTTCCTTTACATATCCGGATAACATTTCCATTTTTTTGACATAAACTACCTTAACTTGCCCATAGAAAGAATCTTTCCCGAGTGTTACCGTTCCGTCAAATCTTACACTTGCGATCTTTGAAAACCACTTAAAAGTATAGTCTTTTATCTCTTTGATATTTGCAGGGATTACAAGCACGGTGACTTTTTCACCTTTGATTTTCAATTCCGAACCTGCGTTTAACGCACTCATACCATCGGCATATTCGACCGAACATATAACCGCTACGTCATCGGCTCTTATTTCCTTTAGTTTATCGCAATCTCTGAAAGCGTATTTTTCCACGGTTTTCAGCGTAGACGGATAGTAAACCGATTTAAGATTAGCACAATTATAAAACGCATTACGCCGTATAACGGCAACCCCCTCGGGTAATACTGCGTTATCTATATTTTTATCTATCGGGGCAATAAGAGTTTTTCCGTCATTCCCATCAAAAATATAAAATCCGTTTTCTTTCTTAATTTGACTTGCGCCACCGACCTTGTTAACAAGCAATCTCTCGGTAATCATACCGCTTGAATCACCTAAAAGCGTTTTTGTATCGACATTGCTTTCGTTTATTACTTCTGCAAGTCTTATGCAATTACCAAATACCGAAGTTCCAGTATCATTTAAGTTTTTATTGATCCTCACACCGATCAGCGATTCGCATTGATTAAAGGCATCAACCCCTATCTTTACAAGAGAATCAGGCAACTCTATGAAATCAATTCCGCTATTTGCAAAGCATGATATACCGATAGAATTCACACCGTTCGGCAACTTTACCGAAATAAGCGACGTACAATAATTAAACGCCTCATCGTCTATCGACTTTAGGTCAGCAGGAAATTTTACACTCCTCAACGCCTTGCAGCCACTGAACGTTCTTTTTTCGATTGAAATAATACCGTCAGGCAAAGTAATGCTTTCAAGCGCAATACAAACAGCAAAAGCTTCCTTGCCGATTGACGTGAGACTATCAGGCAAAAGGACATTCTTTAAAACAATACACCGATAAAACGCCCCATCTCCTATAGATGTCAGCCCGTCAGGCAAACTTATATTTTCCAATTTGCGACATTCCTTGAATAGTCCCTGTGATACGTTTTTTAATCCCGACGGCAAAGAAATCGTTTCCAGACCGTACATTTTTCTGAATGCTTTAGCGCCTATCGAAACGCAACTTTCAGGAATAACCATTTCCTTAACGCCGACGCAACCGCAAAACGCCTCTTCTCCGATTTCGGTTATGGTATCCGGAATTTCAAATGCGATAATGCCGACATTGTACGATTCGCCATACGCTGACTCTTTTAGCGCATAAAACGCTTTATTTTCGATTTTTGTAACAGGTTTTCCTTTATACCGTGACGGAATAGTTATCACGCCGACGCCATAAAAGGCATTAACTGCTCTTACGCCGTATCCTTCGCCTTCGTGTAAAAGTACAAACTCCAAACCAAGGTGTTTTTCGTCCTCGTTCATATCTTCAAATGAAAGGTAATACCCTGCAAAATCAGAAGTTTTTACATCGTTTTGCCTTGAACACGCACTTATGCGAATATAATCTTCCCCATGTTCGTCAAGTAATTCTATTATAGAAAATTCTGTAGTTTCAACCTTTATTTCTTCGTCCGCATAGCTGATTATATAATAATCCGCGTCTTTTACGGCATCCCATTTTAACACGCCGTTTTCTACCCTGACGTTTTTCGGTTTTAAAAGTTGTATGTTCTTTCCGCCTGCATACGATGAAGACGACTCAAAGTTATTCGTTTTAACTAAAAGGAGAACAAAACCGACCATAAGCGCACATAAAACCACGGCAATACCCGTAATTAAAATTATTAACTTATGTTTTTTGTTTATGGACATAGGCAATATCCCCTTCGTTTTTTTGATTGTAACATATATTTACTGCTTTTACAATATGTTTGTGAGCTTTTTTTGAAAACAGTTGTGTAGAAAAATTCGACAAGATTTGACAAAACAAAAAGGTTGCACGCCTGCCACAATGGCAAACATTCAACCTTTTTTAATATAAAAATCTTTAATAATCGACCTATAGACGGACTTTTGCATTATAAACAACGCATTAATGCGCCGCATATAAGCCCTAAAAACAAGGCTCGCAAAGAGTAAAAAGAAAAAAACTTTGCAGTAAAATGCTCTACCACAAAGCTTATTTTTTCTACTTATTGTTATATGGTTTAACCCCAAACAACGCATCCATTTTATCCGCATAATCTTTGGATTTGGAAAGTTGTTTCATTTCTATGGTATCGGCAAATGCCGCAAGCGCCTGCTTCTGATCTTTCGACAGCGACGTAGGCATTTCGGCGATAACGGTTACATACAAGTTGCCCGTGCCGGAGCGCGCCGTGCGGATACCTTTGCCGCGCATTACGAACTTTTTGCCGCTGACAGTGCCCGCGGGGATATCCATATCCACGCAACCGTCGTCCAGAGTAGGAACTTTAACCTTGCCGCCGAGCATACAAGTGGTGAACGGAACGGGCAGATCGACGAACAAATCGAAATTTTGCCGCGTGAAAATCTTGTGCGGTAAAATCTTGAACGTAACGATAAGATCGCCCGGTTCGCCGCCGTTTGTGCTTGCGTGACCGAATCCGCGCTTTCTCAGATAGCTGTTGGAATCGCAGCCTGCGGGAATATCGAACGACAGCTCGGTCGTTCCGCGATTGTACCCTTTGCCGCCGCAAACAGTACATTTTTCGGTAATCTTTTTACCTGTTCCGCCGCAAGCGTCGCATGCGCGGACTTGTACGGTACGGAAAATGCTGCTACCCGAAACGTACTGGATGCTCCCCGTGCCCTTGCATTTATCGCAAACCGTGTACGCAGTGCCGTTCTTTGCGCCCGTGCCTTTACAAGCGGAACACGGTTCTTTGCGCGCGTACGAAATGGTCTTTTTGCAACCTTTAGCGGCATCCAGAAACGACAGCTCGATTTCTACATTGACGTCTGCGCCCTTTTCTTTGGTATCGCCCGCATCGCGTGAGCCGCCGCCGAAACCCGAGAAGAACTCGCTGAAAATATCGCCGAAGCCCGAGAAACCGCCGAAGCCCTGACCGCCCGAGAATCCGCCTGCGCCACCCATACCGGGGTGTTCCAATTCGTAGTCGTACGCAGCACGTTTTTGCTCGTCGGACAAAGTTTCGTTTGCCTCGTTGATCTCTTTAAATTTTGCGGCAGCAGCCTCGTCGCCCGGGTGCAAATCGGGATGATACTGCTTTACCAGTTTACGGTATGCCGATTTTATTTCGTCCTGAGTCGCCTTTTTGTCGACTCCTAATATCTCATAGTAATTCTTTGCCATAATCTTATCCCGAAAACACAATTTATTCGTTTTTGCGTTTTATTTAGTACGCTTTTACGAATTATCTGCATAAGGCGAAGAAAAATTTCTTTTCCTCCGCCCGCTTTAAATCAATTAGTTTTGCCGATTAACCGCCCGTCGCCTAACGCTCGGTTTAACAAAAACGATTAGTTCTGATGAAACTCGGTGTCGCCGCCGTCGGTGCCGCCCTGCGCGCCGCCATCGGTTCCGCCTTGCGCGCCCTGATAGAGTTTAGCAAATACTGCCTGACCTTCGTTGGCGAGAGTTTCGGTAGCTTTTTTGATGCGCTCTACGTCGCCCGATTCGAGCTCGGTCTTGGCGGAAGCAATAGCCGCTTCGACTTTCTGCTTGTCTTCTTCGGAAATCTTATCGGCGTTGTCTTTCAGCGTTTTTTCGAACGTGAAGATCATACCGTCAAGCTGGTTCTTGGCTTCGACAGCCTCTTTACGTTTCTTGTCCTCTTCTTCATACTTTTCGGCATCCTTAACGGCTTTGTCGATATCGGCTTCGGAGAGGTTGGTCGACGACGTAATGGTTATATCTGTAGCCTTGCCTGTGCCGAGGTCTTTAGCGGTAACGTGAACGATACCGTTTGCGTCGACGTCGAAGGTAACTTCGATTTGCGGAATTCCTCTGGGAGCGGGTGCGATACCTACGAGGTTGAAACTACCGAGCGTCTTGTTATCTTTAGCGAACTGTCTTTCGCCCTGCAGAACGTGAATGGTAACCTCGGTCTGGTTATCTGCTGCGGTAGAGAATACCTGCGATTTCTTTGCAGGAATGGTGGTATTTCTTTCGATAAGTCTTGTGAATACACCGCCGAGGGTTTCGATACCCAAGCTCAACGGCATAACGTCGAGCAGCAATACGTCTTTAACTTCGCCCGTTAAAACACCGCCTTGAATTGCCGCGCCGATTGCAACGCATTCGTCGGGGTTGATGCCTTTGAACGGTTCTTTACCTGTTGCTTTCTTAACGGCTTCTACGACTGCGGGGATACGAGTCGAACCGCCGACGAGAATAACTTTGTCGATCTGCGAATAGTTAAGATCTGCGTCCGCCATAGCTTTTTTAAGCGGATCCATAGTAGCCTGTACGAGGTCTGCGGTCATTGCGTCGAATTTCTGTCTTGTAAGAGTCATTTCAAGGTGCTTAGGACCTGTTGCGTCTGCGGTAATGAACGGCAGGCTGATCGAAGTGGAAGTCATACCCGAAAGCTCGATTTTCGCTTTTTCGGCAGCTTCTTTCAATCTCTGCATTGCCATCTTATCGCCGGAAAGGTCTACGCCCTGATTTGCTTTGAAATCGGCAACCATCCAATCGATGATTCTCTTATCGAAGTCGTCGCCGCCGAGCATGCAGTTACCGTTGGTTGCAAGAACCTCAAATACGCCGTCGCCGATATCGAGAATGGATACGTCGAACGTGCCGCCGCCCAAGTCGTAAATGATGACTTTATGCGAGGTTTTATCTTTATCGAGACCGTAAGCAAGCGCAGCCGCGGTCGGTTCGTTGATTACACGAAGAACGTTAAGACCTGCTATTCTGCCTGCGTCCTTGGTTGCCTGACGCTGGCTGTCAGAAAAATACGCAGGGCATGTAATAACCGCGTCTTTAACGGGTTCGCCGAGGTAAGCTTCTGCATCTTTTTTAAGTTTTGAAAGGATCATTGCCGAGATTTCCTGCGGCGAATATTCTTTATCGTCAATTTTCACTTTATAATCGGAGCCCATATGTCTTTTAATGGAAACTACCGTTCTTTCGGGGTTAGCCACAGCCTGACGCTTAGCAACCTGACCTACCAATCTTTCGCCGTCTTTCTGAAAACCTACAACCGACGGAGTAGTTCTCGAACCTTCGGCATTTGCTATAACGACGGGTTCACCGCCTTCCATAACAGCTACACAAGAGTTAGTTGTTCCTAAATCGATACCAATAATTTTACTCATAATCTATAATCTCCTATTTTATTTGATTTTTTTGTGCGAGGTCTGCTCGCTTGTCGGTTGCCCGACCATCGGTTTTGCCCGATTTTATATTAAGCGCACGCCTTTTATATTAAGCGCACGCCGCTTTCGCGGTTTTGGTCGTTACATTATTTAATAACGACTACCTGCGCGTAACGCAATATTTTTCCGTTCAATTCGTACCCCTTACGGAATACGCTCTTTATTTTTCCGCTTTCGTCGCCGTCCTCGGGCTCGACCTGATGCACCGCTTCGTGCAGGTTAGGATCGAACGTTTCGCCAACGGGATCGACCACTTTTACGTTCAGATTCGCAAGCGTTTCATAGAACTGACGAATCATCATTCTGATACCCTCGGCGGTCTTTTCGTCCGGCACGCTCGCAAGCGCACGTTCGAGGTTATCGCCGATCACGAGAATGGATTTGATTACGTCGCCTTGACCGTCGGCATAGGCTTGCGCCCGCTCGCCGTTATGACGCTTTTTGTAATTCTCGAACTCGGCTGCCGACCTGTACCAACTTTGTTTGTACTCTTCGGCTTTTTTCTCGGTTTCCTCAAGTTTCTTTTCGCACTCGGCAAGTTTCTTTTCAGCCGCCGAAAGATTTTCGACTTTCTTTTCAGCTTGATTTTGCTCGCCCTGCGCCGTTTCTTCGTTTGTTTGTTTATCGCTGTTTTGCTCGCACTTTGGACATTCGGTCTTTAAAACCTCTTCTTCCGTATGCTCGCCATGCTCATGCTTTTTATTCTTTGACATTTCAATACTCCTTATCGTTTGGACAAAATGGATTCGAGTATCTTGCCGACGTTTTCAAGCACGGCAACCACTTTTTTATAATCCATTCTGACCGGACCGATTACTCCGTATGTTCCCAGCTTTACGCCGTCAACCGTGTAGGTCGCCGAAACAAGCGAGCAATCGTCGGGGATCTCGTCGTACCCCTCGCTGCCTATTTTTACGTTTATCTTCATATCGTGCGAGCCGTCGTTACTCAGCAAGCCGATAATCTTATCTTTACTCGTAACCGCCTGCAAAAATCTTCTGATTTTCGCAATGTCCGCATACTCGGGATGATCGAGCATCTTATCTTCGCCTTCAACGATCAGATCGCTTTCGTCGTAAGATACGTAATCTTTCAGCGCGTCAACCACCATCACGAACACCGCGCGGTAATTGCCGAACTGCTCTTCGACCTCGGGCGCAAGATTGCAGCACTCTTCAAGCGTTCTTCCGACCATCATTTTCTCGAGAACCTTGTTCGCGTCCTCTAAACTTTCGTCCGTCATATTCTCCGGAAGAGAGATGTATTTGTCTTTAAGCAGCTTGCTTTCGGTCACGATAATCACAAGCGCGCTGTCGGGTTTGAACCTGAACAGTTTTACGCCTGTTATCTTTTCGCTTCGATCATGCGGAGCAACCGCCATCGACGAATACCCCGTAAGCTCGCTTATTATCTTGGCGGTACTACGGATAACGTACTCTAAATCGTCGGTCTTTTCAAGGAAAATGTGCTTGATGTAATCCAACTCTTTCGCCGTGGGCTTTTCTTTCACCATCAGATCGCTTACGTACAGTTTGTACGCTTCGTTCGACGGAATACGCCCCGCCGACGTATGCGGCTGTTCAAGATACCCGAGCTCTTCGAGCG
>CAKQKA010000062.1 GCA_934247855.1 uncultured Clostridia bacterium
ATACGTACAAAAAGGCAAATTATGAAAACAATGACCGAAGAAGAGAAATTAAAACGCAAAAAAACGATAACGCTTATTATCGTTTACGTGGCGATTACGCTTTTTGCGTTTATCGTATACTATCTTACGCTGCCGCCCATAAACCCGCAAAGCGAGGGGTTCTGGGTGTTTTTGGCGTTTCTTGTGCTTATATATCTTGCGCCCGTAGGCTTTACGGCGACAAGAGGTGTAACAGAACCCCGCACCAAAGCTCAGAAGAAAGCGACTTTTTTCCGCTCGGGCGCAAAAATCGCGGATTTTTACGTTAAACCAAAAAAATATTGCTGTTCGCGCTTATTCCGATAGGCATAATGATTTTGTGCGGCTTAATCGGTACGGAACTGTTTTGGGCGAAGAGTTATGCAAGCCTTATAACCGTTTCCGAGCGCGAGTTCAAAAACGATATGCAGGAAACCGTCAATGTGGATAACGTTGCGCTTATGGACAGCGAATCGGCTAAAATTCTCGGGCAAAGAACGCTCGGCGAGCTTGCGTGGGTGGTGTCGCAGTACACGCTTTCCGAAAACTACACGCAAATCAATTACAAAAACACTCCGCAAAAGGTTTGCAATCTCGAATACGACGGATTTTTCAAGTGGGCGGGCAACCGCAAAAACGGTATTCCCGGGTATGTGCTTGTCGATCCCGTGCTTAACACCTCTAAATTCGTAGAGGTGAGCGAGCCGCTTAAATATGCCGAAAGCGCATTTTTCGGTGAAGATTTGTACAGAAAACTGCGTTTTTCGTACCCTACGAAGATTTTCGGTGCGGCAAGATTTGAAATTGACGACAACGGCAATCCATTCTATATTGTGCCGTGCATGAAACCGAGAATTTTCCTTTTCGGCGGTACGGACGTTGCCGAGGCGATTATTTTCAACCCGACGAGCGGCGAAAGCACGATTTATGCGGTGGCGGACGTTCCGTCCTGGGTGGACATCGTTTTCGACGGTGAACTTGCTTGCGAAAAGTATAATTGGTACGGCGAGTTGTCGGGCGGGTTTATAAACAGCGTTATCGGAAACAAGGGCTGCAAGCGCACCACCGACGATTTCGGTTACGTCATCGCCGATGATGACGTATGGTATTATACGGGCGTAACCTCGGTTACGGGCGACAGCAGTAATATCGGTTTTATTCTTACCTGCGCGCGCACGGGCGAATACAAATATTATTCGGTTCATGGGGCGGAAGAACATTCTGCAATGGGCGCTGCCGAGGGCGAAGTGCAGGAAAAAGGCTATAACGCCTCATTCCCCGCGCTTATAAACGTGCGCGGTCAGGCAACCTATATAATGGTGCTTAAGGACGCAAACGGCATTGTTAAAATGTACGCGCTCGTCAACGTAGAGCAGTACGGTATCGTCGCAACGGGTTCAACGCAATCGGAGGCGATGAAAAAATATATCGCCTTACTTGAGGAAAAGAATATAACCGAAGATAAAGAAACCGATGAATTATCGTTCGAGGTCGAGGAAATCAAGCAGGCGCAGCTGAACGGGAACACAGTGTTCTATTTTAAACCCAAGGGGCAAAACGTATATTTCAAGGCGTCATATACCGAATTCGAAAGCTCGATCAGGGTAAATGCGGGCGATAGCATAACCGTTACTTACTGCAAAACCTCCGAGGAAAATATCTATCGCATACTGTCCTTAAAAATAGATTGATTAAAAACCAAAAACAAGCAAAAAGCCGTCTATAGGTCGATTATCGGCACATAGGCGACTTTTTTTGTTGTAAAAATTCGTTGTAACTGTTTGCGATCGTTTTATTTAATGCGTCGCGTTAATGCGGTTTTAATCGCCGTAAGTTATATCGGCGAGTTCGTTCAGTTCGTAATATACCTCTTCGGTTTGGTCGATTAAACTTTCGAAATATTTTTGCCGTTCGGTAAGATAGCGATATTCGGATTCCTGCAAAAGTTTGCATTTTTTTGTATTTCTTCGCATAACCACAATAACGGCAAAGAATATTGCGGCTATACCGCACAAGGCGATTGTAAGAAAATCTATAAGCTCATAGTAAGTAAAGCTCGATTTGCCGAGCAACGTTTGTCCGTCGGGAAACTCATAAACGAACGTTTGCTTGAAATTTTCAAGTTCCGCAGGCGTTTCAAACTTGCCGTAAGCCAAAATGTCCGCATAGCGGAACAGGTAGACAAGCCCCGCACACAACGCAATAAACGCCAGCATGAGAATTATGATTGCCGCGTGCGAACGCACTTTTTTGGTTTCGCTTTTCCTGCGCTCGCAGTACGCAATATTGCTTTCGGCAAATTTTTGTGCCAAGAGGGCTTCTTCGGCTTCGTCCTCCCATTCCTTTTTTTGTCGGTTTTCGGGCAGGTCGAGATCCCGCGTGTAAACAAGGCGGGTAACGTTCCTTTTTCGGTCGTAATCAGTGCTTTCCCGTATCCAGCCGAAGCGTTCCATTCGTTCTCTTTTGTCAAGTACGTCCGCTTCGTTTGCGGGCGACTGAAACAATACTTTTTCCTCTCTCATTTTCCACCTCAATTTATTCTTTTCGAGTACGACTGTTCGCGCGTGCCTGTTTTTATATAGCTGCAATGGCGGCAATATGTTATGTAATCGTTCATAACCGTGCCGTATTCCATATCGTATTCGTCAATTATAACGTTCGCATAAATCGGTTTTGCCGAAATCACGCGGGTAGAACCGTCGGAATACTTCGCAATTGTCTGCTCTTCGCCCACCTTTTTCGTTTGCGTTTTGGTAACATGCTCAAAGCCTTCGCGGTTTTTGCCGTAGGTCGCTATTTTTTCGGTTGCCACGCTGTCAAATCTTCCGCATATGGGGCAGGTGTGTTTTTGTAGTTTTACAAGGTGCAAAAAACCGAAAAGATAGTAGAAGAACGGATACATTGCCGCGCATATCAGCGGTTGAATACCGCCTAAGCCGTCGGTTGTGAAATTGCCGAAATCCTTTATAAAGATCAACCATAAAACCGCGTTTATCGCAATTCCGATAACAAGCGATACGGGGATCATAAGCAGCACTTTTTTATAGTACGGTTCACCTTTATGCCCGACCTCGCCGCGGTTTGCGCTCACAAATTTTTTCAGGTTTTTGCCCGACATAACGTACGCCGCAACTGCGGTAAATATAATATAAACCGCAAACGCTATGCAGCCTTTTGCCGTGTCGTTCATGGTTTTCGGCAAAGCGGTCGCAATCAATGCCCAAACGTAGCCGAACACGGTGAACATAAGCGCAAAAATAATTATCGCTTCCGTCCAAGCCTCGGACAGCTCAAACCCGACTTTGCGCTTGTAATCGTTTACGTCCGTTTCCCGCCATTGCTCGATATCGTGCAAGAAACGGTTCGTTGTCCTTGTTTCGGTTGTCAGTTCTTTCGCCATTTTAACCCCTTTTTAATTTGCCGCGTTCGATTGAATAAATTCCCATCGCCTTACGGCGTACTTCTTCCTGCCTATTTTTACCATAAATTCCGCTGAAAGTCAAGCATGTATGCTTAATTTTTGCTTAATTCGGTAGTTTTATCGGTAAAACTAAAAAAACGTTTTTATCTGCCGCCTTAGCATATTGTTTAGTTTTACCGAAAAGGCTATATAAGAATTAGTATAATAATAACAAATATTTGGTTGTAATGCGGAATTTTTTGAAAAGCTATTGACAGAAACGCTTTTTGCGGTTATTATATCTGTATAAAAAAACAATATCGACTTATCGAAGGGACAGAAAAAATACAATTTTTTACGGCAACGTAAGCGAAGCAATTTCGGCGGAAGCGGGCGAACTCGGTAATATCCTTATAATTTGTAAGGGTTTTGAATAAAAACAAGTGGAATTTTATGGTTGCGGCAAAAAAACAAACTTGCGGCAATAAAATAAAAAATAGTCGGCGTTGCCGATTATAAATATCAGGGGGAAAATATGGTCAAAATCACTATTTGTATCGGTAGTTCTTGTCACTTGAAAGGTTCGAGGCAGGTTGTAGAGGGACTGCAGGAACTAATCAAAAAGGGCAATTACGGCGATCAAATCGAAATTGCGGGCGCGTTTTGTATGGGTAAATGCGCGTCGGCGGGCGTTTCCGTTACCGTTAACGACGAGTTTTTCAGCGTAGATCCCGAAAAAGTCGAAGAGTTTTTTGATAACAACGTATTAACGCAGATTAACGCGTAGTGCGGAACACTCGAAAATATCGCAAAATGCGATTTTCCGAACAATCGACAAGGGGAATTTATGGAATATCTGGATTTTAAACTTGCAAAATGCAAGGATTGTTTCAAGTGTTTGAGGGAGTGCCCGATAAAGGCTATAAAATACGAAAATCACCAGGCAAAGATCGTTGCCGATAAATGCATTCTGTGCGGAAAATGCACGGTCGTTTGTCCGCAGAACGCAAAACAGGTACACAGCGAAATCGGCGAGGTTGAAAAACTGCTCGCTGCACATAAGGTCATAGCCAGCGTTGCGCCGTCGTTTATCAGCAATTTCGACGTGCGCGATTTTCAGTCTTTCGAAGAGGCTTTAAAGCGCGTCGGGTTCGATTTTGCCGAAGAAACGGCTGTCGGCGCAAAAGCCGTAACCGAGGAATATTCGCGTTTGCTTAAAAAAGGTACGTACAAAAACCTTATTTCGTCGGCGTGCCCTGCGATAAACCGCATGATTCAGCTGTATTATCCAAAGGCGTTGCAATATCTTGCGCCCGTGGTTTCGCCTATGGTCGCGCATGCCAAAATACTTAAAGAACGCTATCCCGATTACAAAATCGTGTTCATCGGACCGTGCGTCGCCAAAAAGCGCGAAGCCGCCGAAAGCGGACTTATAGATAACGTTCTTACATACGAAGAGATTGAAAGAATGTTTGCCGAAAGGTCTATAGATCCGTCGTCGATCAGTGTCGAACACGAACCGAAAGCGAACGACTCGCTCAACGTTGCAAGATATTACCCCATAAGCCGCGGTATAATTAAATCGTTTACCGAACTGCCTAAAGGGTACGAATACGTTGCGGTCGACGGGCTCGGGCGCAGTTTCGAGGTGCTCGGCGATATCGAATCGCTGTCCGATATGTTTATCGAAATCAACTGCTGCGAATATGCATGCATAAACGGACCTTGCAGTCTCAAAAAGCCCGGCGGCGCGCTTAAATCGAACGAGGTCGTAAGAAAATATGTGGGCAAAAAATCCCCCGTGCTCGAGGGCGAAAAAAGTTTGCCCATAGACCTTAAAGAAGAGTATGAACTGCTTTCCACGAGCGACAGGATTGCCCCCTCCGAGCGCGAAATAAGGGAAGTTCTTGCAAAAACGGGTATGTACAAACCGGAGGACGAACTTAACTGCGGCGCGTGCGGGTTCAGTACATGCCGTGAAAAAGCCATTGCCGTCATAAACGGCAGTGCAGACGTGGAAATGTGTATTCCGTACATGCGCAGGCGTGCGGAGTCCATGTCTTACGAAATTATACAAAACAGTCCGTACGGCATTATCGTAATGGATTACGATTATAAAATTCTCGAATACAATTCGAGCGCGAAAAACATTCTCGGCATCAATGTTTCCGACGCAAAGGGCACTTTTGCTTACGATAGTTTCGACGTTTCCGAATTCGTGCTTGCCCAAAGCGAGGGCAAAAATCTGGCGCAAAAGCGGATATTTGTCGAAAAGACCAAAAAATATGCCGATACGACCATCGTAATTCTAAGTGAACATAAGATTATGTTTGCGTTCTTGCGTGACGTTACGGATAGGGTGGAATACGATAAACAACTGGACGAAGTAAAACGCGAAACCATCGAAACAACCGATGCGGTTATCAAAAAGCAAATGCGCGTCGCGCAGGAAATCGCATCCTTGCTCGGCGAAACCACTGCCGAAACAAAGGTCGCATTGCTTAAGCTTAAGAAAACTTTGGCGGAGTCCGGTAATAAAAGCGAGGAATGATTATGAAGCTTTACCTTGAAAACGGTTATACATCGCTCAATAAAAAAGGTGAAGAATTGTGCGGAGATAAAGTGGAGTGCGTTGTCGACGGCGAGTATACCACCATGGTGCTTGCCGACGGCATGGGCAGCGGCGTAAAAGCCAACATTTTATCCACTTTAACGTCGAAAATACTTTGTACTATGGTGTCGAACGGTATCGATATGGACGAATGTATCGCTACCATTGTGTCTACCTTGCCCGTTTGCAAGGTCAGGGGTGTTGCTTACTCTACTTTTTCGGTAATTCACGTCGATAAACAGGGTAAAGGCTTTCTGTTTGAGTTCGATAACCCCGCCGCCATATATTATCACCGCGGCAAGTGCTGCGATTTCGATCGAGACGAGCACGCCTACGCAGGCAAAACTATTTACGTTACGCGTTTAAACCTCGAAGAGGACGACGTGATTATCATAATGAGCGACGGCGTGATTCATGCGGGTATAGGGCAACTGCTTAATTTCGGGTGGCTCAGATCTGACGTTATGAAATATCTGGACGAAGAGATCAAGCCCGAAATGAGCGCGCGTTGTATTGCCTGTCTTCTTGCAAGCGCGTGCAACGATTTGTATATAGGTGCGCCGGGGGATGACACTACCGTCGCCGCTGTTAAAATCCGCAAGGAACTCAACGTTAAAATTCTCGTCGGCCCGCCCGTCGA
Organism: uncultured Clostridia bacterium; assembly: GCA_934247855.1. Classification (GTDB taxonomy): domain Bacteria; phylum Bacillota; class Clostridia; order Christensenellales; family Borkfalkiaceae; genus HGM11416. The sequence goes on from CAKQKA010000062.1 coordinate 6,670, forward strand.
TAAAGAAAAGGACGATTATTACGTTTCGCAATTTATGGACGGAGATGGCAAAAAAGTCGTTTGCGGTGGCACGAGTTCGCTGATAGTCTCACGCTATCTTAACGAAAAGGTCACCACCGACGTAACGTTTTACGATAAAGACGTTCCCCCTATAGGGTACATAAAGGGTATCGATCTCACCACCGAGGGAGTTCTCACTCTTCGTAAACTGCTTTACCATTCGGAAAAATATTTAAGCAACAGCGATCTCACACCCAAATATTACACCGCGCGCGACGGCGCTTCGCTCCTTGCCGATATGCTTTTTGAAAAAGCAACGCACATTACTTTTTATGTAGGGCAAAGCATAAACGCCGCTCACCAGGGTTTGCCTATAGATATCACTATGAAATTGAAACTCGTTGAGTCGATTACTGCAAACCTCAAGAAAATGGGGAAGACCGTTATAGTTAACTACGACTGATTTTTTTGCGGCATATCTACGGCGCATTGCTGCGTTACTGCTTCAGGCAAAAGACTGCGATGACCGACAAGGTCAATCTCGTCCTTTTACCCTTCGCGAGCCTTGCACTGCTTGTATCTATACCGCAAAACGGGCTTGTCTATCGCATCCGGTCATTATCAACGAGCCTTACACTGCTTGTACCTATACCGCAAAAACGAGCAAAAAAGTCTATTCGGTCCTGCAATCACCAACGAGTCTTGCCAAAACCGCGCAAATCATAGTCAAAATAAAAGGCTTCATCAAAAGGAAACTTGAATGACGATAATCGACCTATAGCCCGACTTTTAATAAAAAATCCAAGAAAAAAGGCACGCAGATATACGTGCCTTCGTATGTGGTGAAGATAGTTGGACTCGAACCAACGACCTCATGCATGTGAAGCATGCGCTCTAACCGACTGAGCTATACCTCCTTGAGTTGCATGAACTATTTTAGCATATCTTAATTCATTTGACAAATCTTTTTTAATAAAAAATATAAAAACGTCCGTTTTTGAATTGCATTCGTAAAAGTTATGTGCTATAATCTTTCACGTTAACGAGCGATCGGGGTGTAGCGCAGTTTGGTAGCGCGCTTGAATGGGGTTCAAGAGGTCGCAAGTTCGATTCTTGTCACTCCGACCAGTTAAAAAATGACTTCGATGCGTAAACGTATCGGAGTTTTTTCTTTTAGTCGATAAATTAAGACCGCGATAAAACAATCTTCCGCGGTGCCGTTAACCGAAAAAAGGAGGGAAAATATGAAGAAAAACGTAATACAATATATAAAACCGGCGATAGTGTCCGTGCTGTTCGGAGTTCTTAATGCACTCAGTTGCAGGTTGTTTATCGTGCCGAATGAGTTCGCATCGTCGGGCGTTGAGGGAATTTCGGTTATGATCAACCGACTCAGCGGTTTTAATCTTGCCTATATTCAGCTTATTTTCAACGTGCCGCTTTGTATTTTTGCTTTCTTTTGCGTGGATAAAAAATTTGCCGTGTTTACGGCGATTTACTCTGTTGTATATTCCGCGGCGTATTTGTTGTTCGGCAGTTTGCCTTTTCTTACCCGTTTTGAATATCGTTCGCTCGGGCAGGACACGATTTATCCCGTGCTGATTGCCGGCGTGGTATCCGGTGCGGCATATGGTTTTTTGTTTAAGGAAAATAGTTCGTCGGGCGGTGTGGATATTTTGTCGCGCTATATAAATAAACGCAATCCGCGGTTCAATTTTTTTTATGTTACTTTCGCCATAAACGCGCTGATTGCGGTTGCATCCTATTTTGTTTTCGTAACCGAGGTTGACGGGCAACTCATATATAGTTATAAGCCCGTTTGTATGTGCGTTTTGTGCGATTTTATAAGCAATTTTATAGGCGATCTCATAATCAAAGGTCGCGAGTCCGCTTACAGATTTTTTGTCGTTTCGGATGACGTTGCTTCAATCGAGCGCGAAATTTCGCAAAATCTTGTACATACCTCCACCAGGTTCGATTGTTACGGTTCATATACGAATGAAAAGAAGGGCGGTTTAATGTGTATAGTCACCCGCGAGGAAATCGTCGAGTTTGAAAAAATTCTCAAAAATCATCCCGACTGTTTTGCTTACGAAATGACTGTAAACAAGGTGATAGGGTATTTTGATAAACGCAAAAATATATAAGTTTATACTGCAAAAGTATTATTGTCTTGAAAAATCAAAATAAGGATTTTCACTCGGAAAAGTCTTACATATAGATAATCGACCTATAGGCTGACTTTTATTCGTGTATACAGCAAAAACGGCGGTTCCGGGCAAGGGTTTGCCGCGCGACCGGACAACATTTTTGTGAGTAATACGTAAAATAAAAAGTCGTTAATTATGCTTTACATTTTATAAAAAACATGCTAAAATGGATAGCACTGTATTAAATAAACGGCGCATCGTGTTTTTGACAGGTTCGGCGCGCCGTGTCGGCAAAGAATAAAAACAACCAAAGTCCGACATATTAAAAAGGAGAAACATGGAATCCGACGATCCTGACCCTGACAGTATAGCGTCTCTTATCGTTATACTAATTGTACTTGTAATGCTGTCTGCATTTTTTTCGGCTACCGAAACGGCGTTTTCCGCCGTAAACAAGACGAAACTGCGCGTAAAAGCGCAGGAGGGGCATAAGGGCGCAAAAAACGCGCTTGCTCTTGCCGAGAATTACGACAGATTACTTTCCACCATTCTGATAGGTAACAACATTGTAAACATTACGCTCGCAACGCTGTCCACAATACTGTTTTCGCAGGTTTTGAAAGGCGATAAAGAGGCGATAGCGGCAACGGTGTCTACGATTGTATCTACGATAGTCGTTTTGATTTTCGGTGAAATAACGCCTAAAATGATAGCGAAAGAAAAATCGGAAACAATCGCCGTTATTACAGGTTACCCGATCAGATTTTTCATGGTGATACTTTTCCCGTTATCGATTGCGTTTGCGGGTTTGAAAATTCTTATTCGTAAAGTTTTCAAATTTCAGAACGAAGAGAAGATTACCGAAGAAGAACTGCTTACCATGGTGGAAGAAGCCCAGGAGGAAGGCTCGCTCGATAAAGAAGAGCGCGAACTTATCTCGAGTTCGATTGAGTTCGACGACGTTCTGGTGGAAGATATACTCGTTCCGCGGGTAGGTATCGTTGCCGTGTCCGTGGATATGCCGATGGAACAAATCAAAAAGATGTTCCTCGAACATAATTTTTCGCGTATGCCGGTATATCGCGGTACTATAGACTCGAGTATCGGTATGATTCACAATATCGACTTTTTCGCTGCGTTGGAGCGCGGTGAAACCAATATCCGCGATTCGATTACG
>CAKQKA010000063.1 GCA_934247855.1 uncultured Clostridia bacterium
GGTACGGTTGCAGGTTGCTATGTAACCGACGGTAAGATCGTTCGTCAGGCAAAACTGCGTATTTACAGAAACGACGTTATGATTTGCGAAGGTAACGTTATGCAGCTCAAACGCTTTAAAGATGAGGTCAAAGAAGTCAATCAGGGCTATGAATGCGGTATCTCTATCGAAGGATTTAACGACATCAAAGTCGGCGACTTTATCGAAAGCTATATAGTTGAAGAAAAGAAACAATAATTACATTTACGGGAGTTTAGTTGTTTATTAAATTCCCGAATGCGCAAAATAAGAAAGGGCGCAGTTCGTACAAATACGGTGTCCGACTCTTTCTATTGTCGGTCCGTTTTTCAATGGACCGATTTTTGTTTAAAAAAACATATTTTCGGTTGCTCGGCGCAAAAAGGCGCAGGGTAACACGGGGCATAAGTCAAATTTGTGCTCTACCGGACAGTATGGCGTACGACCGTATTTGAACGAACAACAGGTGATAAAATGAAAGAAAAAAGAGAAAAAAGATTAAACAGCGAGTTCAGAAAGGAAATATACGAGATTTTAACCACAAAGTTAAAAGACGCAAGACTTACCGAAATGTTCACCATAACTTCGGTGGAGATCACGCAGGACTTAAAACAAGCAAAGGTTTACGTCAGTATTTTTTCGGGTAGCGAGCAGGCGAAAAACGACACTTTCGAGGCGATTAAGAGCGCGTCGGGATTCGTTCGCCGCGAGCTTTCGTCCGCAATGCATATCCGCACTGTGCCCGAATTTACCTTCTATCTCGATAAACAAGCCGAATACGGTGAAAAAATAGATAAGATTTTAGAGGAAATCAAGAATAAAGAGAGTGAAAAAGATGAAAACTCTTGAATTTTTGGCAGATAAGATACGCAAAGCGAAAAGCGTTCTGATTTTTTGCCACGTTCGCCCCGACGGCGATACGATAGGCAGTGCGTTTGCGCTCAAATACGGTCTTGAAAGTCTTGGTATTAAAGGCGACGTGGTATGCGATTCGGACTATCCGTCGAAACTTATGTTTCTTCCGTATGCGAGCGAGGTATATAAGCCGGAAAAAGTAAATAAAACGTATGATTTACATATTGCGGTTGACGTTGCAAGCGAGAATTTGCTCGGCGGCAGCTGGGGCGTTTTTCGCAGCAATAAAAACGTTATGTGCATAGATCATCATCTGTCCAACGAGCGGTATGTGGAGGATTATTATGTGGAAACAACGGCTTCCGCGTCGATGATAGTCTATAAACTTTTAAAGATTTTACCCGTCGATATCGACGTGCGTATGGCAACCGGAGTGTTGCTCGGAATCGTTACAGATACGCACTGTTTTACCAACCCGAATACCGATGCCGAAACGTTAAAAATCGCGTCCGAAACATTGGCTCTCGGCGCGGATTATAACAAAATCGTATACGAAACAAGAAAAGTCGATATGGCTCGGGCAAAATTACTCGGAGAAATGGTGCAAAAAGCGCATACATATTTCGGCGGCAGACTTTTCATAATGGTTACAACGCAGGAAATGCTTGTAAAATACGACCTCAAATCGGACGCTAACGAGGGTTTTGTGGAGCATCCGCTTTTAATAGCAGGCGTTGTGGCTTCGGTGTCGCTTCTCGAGGACAGGCGCGATTTTTACCGCGTAAGTTTCAGAAGTCGCGGCGCTATCGACGTAAACAAAGTCGCGCGTGAGTTTGGCGGCGGCGGGCATGTCAATGCAAGCGGCTGCGTTATCCGCGGCTCGTACGAAGAGGTTATCGAGCGAATTCTCAGGGCGTTCGAGATCAATTCGGATTGGGAAAATAATTTTATAAAATGAACGGGTTTTTAAATATTTATAAACCGAGAGGCGTTTCGTCGGCAAGGTGCTTGTCCAAAGTGAAAAAAATAGTCAAATGTAAGTGCGGACATATGGGCACCTTGGATCCGCTCGCATGCGGCGTGTTGCCGATTGCGTTAGGGCAGGCAACCAGACTTTTCGATATAATGACCGAAAAGCAAAAAAAGTACATAGCCGAGTTCACTTTCGGCACGGAAACCGACACGCTCGATTTAGAGGGTAAAACTGTTTTTTCGGGCGGTCGAATTCCGACAAAAGATGAGATAATCAACCTATTGCCCCACTTTATAGGCGAAATCGATCAGGTTCCGCCTGCGTTTTCGGCAAAGTGTGTGGACGGTAAAAAGAGTTATAAACTCGCTCGCTCGGGAGTGCAGGTGGAATTAAAACCCAAGCGCATAGAGATTTACGATATAAAACTTCTGGAGTGTGATTCCCCCGCATTTACGTTTGAAATTACCTGCGGTGGCGGAACGTATATCCGTGCTATCGCACGCGATCTCGGCAGGGCACTGGGTACTTACGGCACCATGACCGCGTTGGAACGCGTGCAGAGCGGTTTTTTCACAAAAGAACGCTCGGTTACCGTGGGCGAGCTTATTGAAAACGGTTACGAAAAATACCTTATCGGAAGCGACGAGGTGTTGCATTTTGAAAAGGTGGAACTTGAAGAAAGTAAGGCTATAAGGCTGTTAAATGGACTTTACGACGATTTTGACCTACCCGACGGGCGTTACCGCGTTTATGTAAAAGGCGTGTTCTGGGGAGTGGGTAATTGTGAAAACAAGAAGATCGTTATAAGACCTTACGTCAGGGATTGATATGCTGATCGATGAATTTAAAACCAAATCTTACAGACCGACAATTTTGTGTCTTGGCGGTTTCGATAGTATTCACAGCGGGCATGTTTCTTTAATCGAGCATGCCTTGTCACTGAAAAAAACAGTGGGTGGCAACGTTGCCGTAACGCTGTTTTGTTATGACGAAAACGTTCTTGAAAAAAAGAGCGGGGGAGAGGTCTTTACCTTTTCGGAACGTGTTTCAATACTTGAAAATCTCGGCGTAGACGAGGTAATCAAAATAGATTTCGACGAGAAATTTTCTAAACTTACGCCGCTTGAATTTCTTAACGAACTATGCGATAATCGACCTATAAGCCGAATTATTTGCGGAAGCGACTTTAAATTCGGAGTTTTCGGCAGCGGCGACGTAAAGTATCTTACCGCCTATTTTAAAAGCAAAAACGTAGACGTTACGGTTTTGCCGTTCGTTCTTAACGATCGAGGCGAAAAGATCTCTACCACGCAGGTAAAAGAGGCATTGACTGCCGGCGACGTGAGAAAATGTTTTAAAGAGTACAAAGTTAAATATTTTATCTCGGGTGAGGTGGTTTTCGGCAGGCAGGACGGCAGAAAAATCGGCTTTCCTACGGCGAACATCATTCCGTCTAAAGAAAAGTTTCCGATTAAAAGCGGAGTTTATGCCTGCACGGTGGTTATAGGCTGCAAAAAATACCGCGCTATTTCAAACCTTGGCGATGCACCCACATTCGGCGTTGAAAATCGCGTGTTGGAATGTCATATAGACGGGTTTTCCGGCGATTTATACGGTAAAAATCTGACTGTATATTTCGACGATTTTATTCGAGATATACGAAAATTCGATAGCGTCGAACAATTAAAAATACAACTTAAAAAGGATTTATCGGTGATAAGATGATTACATTCGGACCGAGCGGAAATTCGGTAAATTTTGCGCTTGCGGGGCATAAGACCGCTGAAGAAAGCGCGGTTTGGGTAAAAGATATGGGGCTTGACGCCTTTGAATACTCTTTCGGTCGAGGAATAACTCTGGGCGACGAGCGTGCTTTGTCCATTCGAGCCTCGTTTGAAAGAGCGGGCATAGCGATAAGCGTTCACGCGCCGTATTACATAAATTTTGCCAATCCCGATCCCGAAATGATAGCAAAATCGATAGGTTACGTTATAGAAAGTGCGAAAAAGTGCAGAATTATGGGCGGTAAGCGCATAGTTTTTCACCCCGCATCGCAGGGCAAAGATAAGCGCGAACCCGCGTTTGAACGTACCAAGGATAATTTTTTAAGGCTTGCCGAGGCTATTAAAACCGATGGCTTAGACGATATGATTTTTTGTCCCGAAACTATGGGCAAACTTGCTCAGATCGGCACGGTACAAGAGGTGGGCGAGCTTTGCGCGCTTGACGAACTGTTTATACCGACCGTGGATTTCGGACATGTAAACGCCTATGAGCACGGCAGTTTAAAGACCGCCGACGACTACTACGCGCGTTTGTCCTACCTCATAGATAAAATCGGCTACGAGCGTATGAAACATTTTCACGTTCATTTTTCAAAGATCATGTATTCGGCAAAGGGCGAAATCAAGCACCTTAATTTCGACGACAAGGTGTTCGGTCCCGAGTTCGAGCCGCTTGCCGACGTTCTTTTAAAATTAAATCTCGAACCCGTGATTATATGCGAATCGGCAGGAAATCAAGACGTTGACGCAAAATATATGAAAGACGTCTATTTCGCAAAGAAAGCCGCCTTAAACGGTTGAGTCTCGGTCGAATAATTTATATGAACACATTCGCATTTATGAATGTGCGGCGCTTTTAAAGTGTGTGTAACGCAAAATCCGATACGTTTTTACATAAATCGTGTATAAAAAATTGTTGCGCGTTTTTAAAATATATGGTATAAATAAGGCGTAAACTTTCGGCTGTATGAGCCATAGCCAAACAACTTTCGTCAAAAAGTCTTATTATCCGACAAAAATCGCGCAAAAAAACGTCATAACAGTATTGTAATATAATTACCTCGATTGTATAATGGTTTACGAGGGAAAGTGCCGAAAGGTACGCCCATCACGGCTGCGGTTAGATATTCCGCGGCGGATTATCGAGGAGTATTATGAATCAAAACGAGCGTAACGAAAAGGAAAATTCGTCGCTTACCGAAAGCGATTTTATACTACGTCTGGTTGATATATTCAGGGAAAACGACGTTATTTGCAAAGTAACCGGACAAAACGAACTTACCGTTATCGACGAAGATACGTCTTTCGTTGTTACAATTACAAAAAAAGATCGATAAAACCTTGCCTTACAAGCACCGTTTTGCGTTTGTGCAGGTAAGCGATGTCGACGCTATTACGGTGTATATGAAATTTACGATTAACAAAAAAATGGATAAATCGGTCGCGTTTCGCGGTCGTGTAGTAAAAATACTTATTCCGCGCGCAGGGCGTACCTATTTCAACGTTTGCAACGCCGTGCTCGATAAAATGCTTAAAGGCAGAAAACTTAAAGATTATTTTACCGCGCAAACGGGCATTGCCCGCAAGGACGGCAGTATTATTCGCGCTTGCGTATATTCTCGCCATAACGTTTTAGATGAAAAAATCGTCGAAACCGAGGATAAAAACGCAAGCAAGTTTCCGTTGAGCGTTGAAGATATAAACGGCGGAATTGTCAATTTCGATAAAAGCGGCGTGATTTTTCCGACGGGCAAGGTCGAAAATTCCAAACGCCCGATAATAATGTGGATCCACGGCGGCGGTTACGCTATGGGTTCGCCCGAGCAGGAGTTTTATTTTGTCAAACGACTTTTAAAAGCTGTGGATGCAATCGTTGTTTCGCCCGAATACACTCGTTCTACCGTCGCGCCTTACCCGCACGCGATAGAAGATTGTTATACCGCGCTCGTATGGGTTAAAGAAAACGCCGAAAAGTTGGGTGCGGACGTAAAACGCATTTTTGTCGGCGGAGATTCGGCAGGCGGCGGGCTTTGTGCCGCGGTTTGTTTGTACGCAAGGGATAAAAAAGAGGTCAACGTGGCGTTTCAGATGCCGTTGTACCCCATGCTCGACGACCGCCCGACAAGAACCAATCAGAATAACAGCACGCCGTGTTGGGATACTCAGTCCAACAACAAGGCGTGGAAATTCTATCTCGGCGATTTGTACGGCACGGATAAAGTTCCGTACTATGCAGCCCCCGCGCGCGCAACCGATTTAAGCGGTTTGCCGCCCGCGGTTTCTTACGTGGGCGATATCGAACCTTTCTATGCCGAAACTGTGGATTACATGGAAAAGATGAAAGCCGCAGGCGTTCCGGTTGAATATCGAGTATATAAGGGATGCTATCACGGGTTCGACGTGATTTGCCCCGAAAGCGAACCGGGCAAAGATGCCATTCAATTTTTGCATGACAGACTTGTTTACGCCGCGGAAAATTACACCGCCAAGCAACCTGAATAAATCGAACGGGGTTCGTATTACTCTTGTCCGGCATACAATTCAATACGCAATCAAAAACCGCAAATGTCGCGCTATAGGTCGATTATCTGCGGTTTTTTATTCTTTATCGCAGGAAAATGCTGTGTGCGCATATGCGTATACATTATTATAATAACGGCAGTGTTTTATGTAAAAGAGAAAGGGGCATAAAATCGCCTACGAAAAAATATTTTAGAAAATTTTTCAAAAGTGGCTGCAAAACGCTTTACAACTTTAGCGTGCTAAAGTATAATGAAGCCACTTTAATGCTTTAGCGTACTGAAGTGATGTACAGCTTCGTCGCGCCGGCACATTTTGAGAGTTGATTTATTACTCGGAGGCAAAAGACAATGAAAAGAATATTAGCTATTATTATTTCGGTATTGACGCTTGTATGCGGAACGGCTATGTTTACCGCCTGCGGCAACGACGAAAACGTTTTGAAAATAGGCGTAACCAATTACAAACCTATGGATTATAAAGAAGAGGGCTCGGACGAATGGATCGGTTTCGATGCGGATCTTGCCAAAGAGGTCGGCAAAATTCTCGGCAAAAAAATCGAATTTGTAGAGATCAACTGGGATAACAAGGTAATGTCCGTTAACGCTAAAGAAATCGACATTATCTGGAACGGTATGACCATTACCGAAGAATTGAAAGAGGCGCTCCTCATCAGCGATCCGTATCTTGATAACTGTCAAGTGGTCGTTTGCCGGAAGAGTGAGCTTGAAAAATATAAAACCGCCGAAGATATCAAAAATGCAACTACAATTCTTGCCGAAGGCGGTTCGGCGGGTGAAGAAGCCGCAAAGGGCGTTTTAGGCGAAAGCAGCAATAAGTTTAAAACCGCCGAAAAGCAGTTGGATTGTTTGCTTGAGGTTAAGTCCGACGCAAACACGATTTGCATTATCGACAAAAACATGGCGAAAGCTCTTATTAACGATAAAACGAGTTATTCCGATTTAGCTTATGCGGAGGTAGGTTTCCCCGACGAGCAGTTCGGACTTGGTTTCAGAAAGGGCGATACCACATTGAAAAACGACGTTGAAAACGCCATTAAAACATTGAAAGAAAACGGCAAGTACGACGAATTATTCAACAAATATTTCGGGTGATCGGTCGGCAAGCTGTTAAATAATATTTTTTTAGCCATCGGTTGATACCGATGGCTATACGCGTGTAAAAGGATAAACTTTAAAAATGAATTTTTGGACGGTTACATTAGAATTATTAAAAGGTTTTGCGGTTACCTGCGAACTTTTCGCATTGACGCTCGTTTTGGCGTTGCCGTTAGGTTTGCTGATAGCGTTCGGCGCAAGGAGCAAATTCAAACCGCTGTCGGCGGTGATTAAAGTAATAATATGGGTGATCCGCGGTACGCCTCTTATGCTTCAGGTCATCGCCATATATTACGGTCCCGCATTGCTTTTCCACTGGGGACTGTTACCGAGGTTTACTGCCGTTGTGGTGGCGTTCGTAATAAATTACGCATGCTATTTTGCGGAGATTATCCGCGGCGGGTTAGAGGGTATTCCCAAAGGGCAGTTCGAGGCGGGCGCGGTGCTCGGTATGAGCAAAACGCAAATCTTTTTCAAGGTAATTTTGCTGCAGGTAATAAAGCGCATTGTGCCGCCTATGGGCAACGAGGTAATAACGCTTGTAAAAGACACCTCGCTTGCAAGGGTTATTCTTGTAGAAGAAATACTGAAAGTCGCGCAGGACTTTTCAGCAAAAGGTTTTATCTGGCCATTGTTTTACACGGGTGCGTTTTATCTGATTTTTGTCGGCGTGCTTACGATAATACTCGGCAAGATAGAAAATAAACTCGATTATTTCAAGGTGTAACATGTCATATTTTTCAATAGAAGGGTTAACTAAAAATTTCGGAGAACTCGGCGTTTTGCGCGGTATATCGCTCGATTTGCAAAAGGGCGAAGTGCTGTCTATAATCGGTTCGTCGGGTTCGGGCAAAACAACGCTTTTAAGGTGCATAAATTTTCTTGAAACTCCGTCGTCGGGGCGCATCACGCTTGACGGCGAGGTCATGTACAGCGACGAGGAAATCAAGCGTGTTCCCGAAAAGGAACTGCGCCGTCGCCGTATGAATTTCGGCTTGGTGTTCCAGTCGTTTAATCTTTTTCCTCAGTACAACGTTCTGGATAACGTTAAACTTGCGCCCACGCTTTTTCTTAAAGAAAAGATAAAAGAACTTAAAAAATCGGGCACGAAAAAAGCTGAAATCGATGAATTTTATCGCGAAGAACTTGCAAAAATCGACAGCGACGCAAAACAACTTATAGAAAAAGTCGGTCTTACCGAAAAGATAAACGCTTACCCGTGCGAACTTTCGGGCGGGCAGTGCCAAAGGGTTGCAATCGCCCGCGCGCTTGTTTTAAGCCCGAAAATTTTATGCTTCGACGAGCCTACTTCCGCGCTCGATCCTATGCTTACGGGCGAAGTTTTAAAAGTTATAAAATCTCTTCGCGACGAGGGCAGGACGATGATTATCGTTACGCACGAAATGGATTTTGCCAAAAACGTTTCCGATAAAATCGCGTTTATGTCCGAGGGTGTTGTTGCCGAATACGGCACGCCGGACGAGGTGTTCAACAATTCTTCGGACGAAGAATTAAGGCGTTTTCTTGCTGCCGAAAAGAAAGAAGAAATCAATGAATAAGGTGGAATTATGGGCGAAGAACATACTTACGACGAATTGTATCGTGCAATTTTAAATCTCAAAACCGTTGAGGACTGCGAGCAGTTTTTCAGCGATTTATGTACTTATCGCGAGCTTGACGCTATGCTCGGCAGGGTAAAGGCGGCAAAAATGCTGCTTGCGGGCGAAACGTACGAGGCGATTATCGATAAAAAAATCGTATCGTCGGCAACGCTGTCGCGCGTGTCGCGTTGCGTTAAACACGGTAACGGTTATAAAAAATTTTTATAAAATCAAATTACTTTGCCATAAAAAAGATATCGCCGGAAGAGCAAATTCTCCCGGCGATATCTTTTTATGGTTTCTATTCTGAATTTGTCGATAATCGACCTATAGGCTTATTTTTTAAGGTTTTTCTTTTTAACGTACCTGCCTTTTTTGCAGGTTACGTCGGTTACGCTATCCGGCGTTGTGCCTAACAGCTCGTTCATCTCTTTTACGATTTTATCGCATTTCATGTCCGAGTAGTGGCAAATCACGTAGTCAACGTTTTTTATGCCTTTTGCCCGGCGGCAAAACGCGCGCACGGGTGCGGCAAGGGCGAATACCCAGACGGGTGTACATATGATAACTTTATCATATTTATTC
>CAKQKA010000064.1 GCA_934247855.1 uncultured Clostridia bacterium
TGTATAACCCGTGAACGCAACGATGTATTAGTCAAAAACACAAGGCAAGACCAAGTTGGAACGCAATCACCTGTGGCTAAACAGTTGCCGACCGTGCGCGATCGGCAGTAATTTTAAAACGCAGTCATCCACTTTAAAACGGAGATAAAAATGTATAATTTCAGAGAATATTTTTACGCCGACGTTCGCACCGAAAATCGTTTTACAACGACTATTCAGTATGTGAACGGGCAAAAGAAAGAAAGTAAAGTTCGCATCGAAGAGCGCGCGTTCATTCGCGTGTTTGACGGAAAAATGTGGTATTACGCCGCAACCACAGACATGTCGGCTATTCAGGAAAACCTTGATAAACTGTATGCGACGGCAAAGAGTAATCCTAAAATTTTGTCAAACAAAATCGTCCGCCGTTTCGAGGTGAATAACGACGTAAAAATGCAGTTCGGACCTATATCGGTAAGGAACGTGCCGTTCGAAGAAAAAGAAAAACTCGTTTTGGAGTATTTAAAAGAACTCAAACCCTTCAACGCCGCTATGCCCGTCGGTTTGTATGTAGACAGAAATTCGGTTTTTGAATTCAGTTCATCCAAGGGCGCGTACATAAAGTACGATTATCAGACGTGTGGATTTGTTTTGTCATGCACGTTCGTCGGCAAAAAAGATTATTTTCAGGCTCACTTTCAGGCGGGAGAAACCGAGTTCGGTAAACTTCTCGGTAAGAAAGCCGCTATAAAGCGCGAATTTACCGAACAACAGGAATTTTCCAAAAATGCCAAGGATGTTACGCCCGGCGATTATACGGTTATTTTATCGCCCGAAGCAGCAGGCGTTTTTGCTCACGAATCGTTCGGGCATAAGTCCGAAGCCGACTTTATGCTGGCCGACGAGGGTATTGCAAAAGAGTGGGTTATAGGCAAAACGGTCGCGTCGCCGCTGCTTTCCATTGTAGATAGCGGCAAGGAAAAGGGCTGCGGATACTGCCCGTACGACGATGAAGGCACGCACGCGCGCAAGAACTACCTTATAAAAAACGGCGTTTTAACGGGCAGATTGCATGACTCGGAAACGGCGGCTTACTTAAAAGAAAAGCTCACGGGCAACGCAAGGGCGGTAAACTGCACGTTCGAGCCGATCGTCAGAATGACTACCACATATATAGAGGGCGGAACGTACACCAAGGACGAACTGTTCGCGGGCGTAAAGCACGGTTATTTTATTAAAAGTATCAAGCACGGTTCGGGTATGAGCAAGTTTACTATCGCACCGTCCGTCGCGTACGAAATCGTCGACGGCAAGATTGCTTCGCCGGTCAAAATAAGCGTTATCACGGGCGACGTGTTCACTACGTTAGGGCTTATAAATGGCTTGTCCGATAAGGTAGAACTGCTCAGTTTCGTTACGGGCGGTTGCGGTAAAATGGAACAAAGCGGACTTCCCGTCGGGTTCGGCGGTCCGTACGTCCGCGTGTCTGAAATGTTTGTTCAGTAGGTGCTTATGAAAAAAGAAGTTTTAATATATAACAGTTCCGCCGAGTCGCTTAATATAGTCGGCGGCAAGATCAATTCGGTAAGATTTAACCAAGAAACGCGCAACACCGTTCGTGTGTACGATGACGGTAAAATCGCCGTTGTCGGCAAACTCGGCGACGCCGATTTTAAAGAAATGTACGACGAGGCTTGCAAAAAATTGAACGTCGAGGGTATTCCGTACGCATACCTTCCGAGCAAAAAGACGGTAAAAAGCATTGCACGCCGCAAAGCGTATTCGTCCGAGAAACTGCTCAAAGCGGGCAAAAGCCTTATGGCAAAAGCGGCAAAGGAGTGCCCGGGGTTTTTGATCGGCGGCAAGATGGAATATGCCGAATATTCGGGGCAATACGTTAATTCAGAGGGTAGCAACCTTTCGTACGAGGGTTCCGCCGTGTCCGTCGGCTTGCAGCTTAAAGACAAAGCGTCGTCCAACATAATGGACGCATTCTACGGCGCGACTTTCCCGCTGTACGGTAAGACCGCGGCGGATGCCGTCGTTACCGATCTAAAAATGCTGCACGACGCATTTTTTACCGAGAAAAAACCGCTTAAAAACGGCAAGTACAACGTTATCGTCGATTCGGGCGATTTGTTCAATCTTTTAGCAAGTTCGTTCATCGCCGAAAATTACGTAGCAGGCGGCTCGGTACTCAGCGGAAAGCTCGGTCAAAAAATATTTAACGAGAATTTGTCGGTATACGTAGACCGCAACCCGTCCACCAATTACGGCTGCGCGTTTTATGACGGAGAGGGCACTGTTATGCCCGATTACCGCACGCCGCTCATTTTAAACGGCGTTATGAAGAACGTACTTGCGAACAAAAACACCGCCAAATTATACGATTTACCGCAGGGTGGAGTATCCGGTTCGACATATGACGGAGTTCCTTCGATTGCCGTTACGGGTTTATATACAAAACCGTCGGACATTACGCTTAAAGAACTCACCAAAGACGAACCTGCAATTTACATTGCCGTGTCCTCCGGCGGAGATATGACCAACGACGGCGTTATCGGTTTGCCCGTAATGCTTGCCTTTTTAGTGGAAAACGGCAAAATAATCGGTCGCGTTTCCGAATTTAACGCAACAGGCAGTATTTTCGATATTTTAGGCAAAGATTTCGTCGCCGTAAGCAAGGACAATCTTTTCACCGCCGAAAAAAGCGGAATGATCGTTGTAAAAGCCGACCTCATCGCAGGTTGAAAGGCATAATAAAACCCGAGTGTATGAACTACATTCGGGCTTTTTGGTGTATATCGGTTATTGTGTCTTTTCCGGCTAAAATCGCATGCAATCGTATTTTAGCCGGATTATCAAAATAATCCGAAAAGTTCGGGTAAATTCTGTAAAAGTATTATTAAAAAGAAAATGCAAAAACTATCGTAACAAACGTTAATCAGTTGACAAGAATTAAGGATTTTGCTATACTTTCGACGAAAATTTTCTGTTGGTGTTCTATTAATCGAACAGAAACATATTGCGAAACGTGCGTTGCGGCAGGTTTGAGTATTGAAACAATGTTTAAACGGCGTTTTTATAATCGTAGTATCCGATTATATCGTTCTGATTGTTTGTCGGATCATCAAAAGGATGACTGACATGAATCGGATAAATATTTATCCCGAAAGGGAAAGGAGAATTAATAATGTTTAAAAAAGGCAAAAAGGGTTTTGCGGTCGTGATTTCGGCTGTACTCATTGCGGCATTATGTATGTTTGCCGGATGTGTGGAAAGTGCGGATTCCACGTCTTCGGAACCGAGCGATTGCGCTGCGAAAATAGGTAAAGTTTATTATTATACTGTGGCAGAGGCTATCGAAGCCGCAAAATCGGGCGATACCGTTACGCTTGTGAACGACGTACTTCTCGACGAAGGACTGGTCATAAACAAAAAGGTTACATTGTCGCTTAACGGTAAAAACATTTCTGCCGAAGGCGATGTTGAAAAACTTATTTCGGTAAACGAGGGCGCAGACCTCACGATTATCGGTGAAGGCGAAGTAACCGCCCCCGACGGAACTCGCACGATACTCTTTGTAAACGGAGGTAAAGTCACCGTAGAAGGCGGCAAGTATGACGGAGGAAACGGCGGTAGTTACGATATCTGCGTATATGTTGTTTCCGGCGAAGCGGTATTAAACGGCGGAGAATTCACAACCGGAGTAGATAAAGATAATTACGCCAACAGCGTTATTTACAACAACGGGACAGGTAAGATTACTATTAACGGCGGTTATTATTGGACCGATTATGCTTACAACGGATTTTATTACGTACTCAATCAGCAGAATTCAGCTGCAGGAGAAATAAAGGTTTACGGCGGTACGTTTAAAAACTATAATCCCGCCAACGGCGACGATAACCTTAAAGGCAATTTCGTTGCATGGGGATATGTTTCCATGGCAAACGGCGACGGAACTACTTACACCGTAATGGCACGCCCCGAAACTTATGAGGTAAGCACAGCGGCGGAACTTGAAAGCGCAATTGAAAACGCGATTGACGGTAACACCGTTAAACTTACGGCAGACGTAGTTATTGACCATACTCTGGTAATCGACGATGATATCACGCTTGATTTAAACGGAAAGACTATATCCAACACATCGGATATTTGGAGTGATGATGATTGGTCGCTTGTAAGCGTAACGCGCTGCGCAAAAGTTACTATCGACGGAAACGGTAAACTTCTCGCAAAAGAAAACGATTGCTATGCCGTTGACGTTCAGGATGGTTCCGAATTGACAATCGAAAGCGGATATTTCAACGGTAATGTACATGCAGTTTATGTTCTTGAGGGAAAATTGACTGTAAACGGCGGTAAGTTTGAAGTTCAGCAACCGTACCCCGGTGCAGGAAAAGAGTATGAATTCGTACTCAACTGTTATGACGCAAACCGCAACGCGGGCACTGCGAAAATTATCGTATACGGCGGTGAATTTGTAAAATTCAACCCTGCAGACTGCAAGGCAGAAGGCGAAGGAACAAACTTCGTTGCAGAGGGATATGTTTCAATGGCTAAAGGCGACGGAACTATTTACACCGTAATGGCACGCCCCGAAACTTATGAAGCAGGCACAGAAGCTGAACTTGAAAGCGCGATTAAAAACGCGGTCAGCGGCAACACCATTAAACTTACCGCGGATATCGATTCGGCTGTTGACTCAAAAAAATTTATAGTATATAATATTGCAGGAATAACGCTTGACCTCAACGGAAAGACGTATTCGCAAAATAACGGTGCGCACGCATTCGAGGGAACGGGCGGCGTAATCAAAAACGGCAAAATGGTTTGTAAAGGCGGTTCGTATGCTTTGTTCGTAGGCGACGAGGGAGAAACAACGTCGTTCACAGTGGAAAACGTTGAACTTATCGGCGGCGTGAACGTATATAATGCAACCAACGTTGTATTAAAAGACCTTAACGTTACCGCGGCGAATTATTACGCAGTATGGGCTGATAGTGCTGCTACGGTTACCGTGCAAGGCGGTACATACGATTTGGGTAAAGGTAAAGCTGTTTTCGCGGCAACCAAAACCGAATCGGGTGATTTTATATCTGTTATAACCGTAGAAAGCAACTGCACTGCAAAAGGTAACACATTATTCCTTGATAACGGCGGCAAACTTATAATCAAAGGCGGAACTTACGAAGTTAATCCGACTGATTACCTTGCGACCGGTTATGAAGTAACAACCTCGACTGTTGAAGGAAAAACGACTTATACCGTCGCGGCTGCACAAAACAACTGATAAAACAATAATCGGAATGTAATGTCTCGGGCTTAAAAGCGAAATGTGGCGGCATTATAACATTTTCGGATTTATAAGAGCTTAAAGGCTGCCGAAAGTTGCAAATTTTGTAACTTTCGGCAGCCTTTTGCTTTTGTTTCTTTTTTTGCTCGGTAACCTTTTAATTTTACGAAAAATTTACAAAAGCAAAACGTAAATATGATAGTTTCTTTTTTTTAAGGGGTGTAGAATGTAGGCGTAATCAAAAAAGAAAAGGAGCAAACAAAGATGAAAAAAACACTCACTATGATGTTGGCATGCGTGCTGACGCTCGGATGCGCAATAGGATTTACCGCTTGCGGCACTGAAACAGAAAAGAACATTACCGTTGTGGCAAGACACCAGGGCAGCGGTACCAGAGAAGCATTCGATACCGTCGTTACGGACGGCAACGGCAATTACCTTGAAATGAAGATTGACGGTAAGAAAACTTTCTTTACCACCGCCGAAGCGGACTTGCAAGGTGAAACGGGCAATGTTATAACCAAGGTTGCAAGCGATAAAAACTCAATCGGTTATATCTCGTTAGGTTCTGTAAACGACACTATAAAAGTCGTAACGGTAAACGGCGTTATGCCTTCCTCCGCCACCGTACTTGACGGCAGCTATTCCATACAAAGACCGTTCGTAATAATGACGTCAGCCAAAGTCGCTTTGAGCGAACGCACTGCGGATTTTCTGAGCTATTTAAAGAGCAATGCATCGAAAGACGCGGCAGATAAAGCGGGCTGTATCTTCCTTGAAAACCCCGCACAGCGTGCAAACGAGGGTGAAGACCCAATCGCGGTGGAAGAATATACGGTAAAAGCCGCAGTCCCCGCAGGCGATAAAATAGTGGTCAGCGGTTCTACCTCTATGGAAAAATTCATCAAGTCGGCAATGAGCGGTTACGCGGCGTTATACGGAAAGACCGTGAACGAGTTGTTTGAGGCGCTCGATCTTAAAGGTTCGTCGGTAGGTCGCGCGGCTGTTCAGGACGACAAAAACGGTAACGTTATCGGTTTGTCGTCGGCAGCGGTCAAAGAGGACGGAATCAACAGTTTCAACGTGTGTCTGGACGCCGTTGCGGTAATCGTAAACCCCGCAAACGAAACCAAAAATCTTACGCTTGCGCAGCTTTACGATATATACACCGGTAAGATTAAAAAATTCAGCGAAATCAAATAAAAATGAAATCCGTAAAAAAAGAAAAAGCGGGTAAAATAATATTCACGGCAGCGGCGATTATATGTATAATTGCCGTTGTCGCCATATTTATTTTTATGTTTGTAAAAAGCATACCCGCGTTCAAAAAAATCGGCTTGTTCGATTTTATCTTCGGCGATAACTGGTCGCCCGATCGGCTTGATAAGTACGGCGAACAGCTTTCGGGTTCGTACGGCATATTCAAAATGATCGTCGGCACGGCGGCGGCAACCGCTTGTTCTCTGCTTTTCGGCGGCACATTGGGTTATTTTACGGCGGTATTCATAACGTTTTACTGCCCGAAAAAATTAAAAAGGTTATTTTCATCTACAATAAATTTACTTGCGGGCATTCCGTCCGTCGTGTACGGTTTTTTCGGGATAATGTTTTTATTGCCGCTGCTTTCAAACATTGCCCCGAACAACGGCAGCGGACTGCTTGCAACCGCAATTATTCTCGGCATAATGATAATGCCCACGGTCGTATCACTCTCAAAAACGAGCTTAGAAGCCGTGCCCGAAGCCTATTATCAGGGCGCGCTCGCACTCGGAGCGACTCATTCGCAGGCGGTGTTCGGTGTTGTCAGAAAAGCCGCTAAATCGGGCATTACCGCCTCGCTCGTGCTTGGCGTAGGGCGTGCGCTCGGCGAAACGATGGCTGTTATCATGGTTGCGGGTAACTCGGTAGCGTATCCTCATTCTTTCTTCAACAGTTTCCGCGTGCTTACGGCAAACATCGTTATGGAAATGGGCTATGCGGGCGACGTTCAGCAGGGGGCGCTCGTCGCAACGGGCACGGTTTTGCTCGTCTTTGTGTTTATAGTCAATATGGTTTTCGGCGCAGTATCCAAAAAAGCGGTAAAAAGTTTATCTGGCGGAGGCAGTTCAAAAGCATTTAAAATTTCGCCCGTCGGTGAAACTTTACGCACAAAAAATGCGTTTTTTATAAAATGCGCAGATTTCTTTGCCGCATTGAAATACAAAATTAAAACCGCAACCATTGGCAAGTGCGCGTCCGTTTTTTCGGGCGTGTTCACCGCGGCTGTATTGCTGCTTGTCCTCGGCTTCATATTGGTCAAAGGACTGCCGAATTTAATCGGTAACCCGTATCTGCTTTTCGGCAAATACGAGTTCAACGGCGAAAAAATCACGATTTTGCCGTCGATTATAACAACGCTTATGGCTGTCGCGCTAAGCCTTCTTATATCGATCCCCGTCGGCGTATGCACGGCGATATTCATGAACGAATACGCGAGGAAAAACAGCGTAATAATAAAAATCATACGCGGGGCAATCGACCTGCTTAGCGGCGTGCCGTCCATCGTTTACGGACTTTTCGGCATGCTTACGTTCGTCGCGATGTTTGGTGGTTCGAGTTCCATACTCGCAGGCTCCTGTACAATTGCGTTGATGTTGCTTCCTACCATTGTAAGATCGACCGAAGAAAGTTTAAAATCGGTGTCGGACAGTTTAAGAGAGGGCAGTTTCGCATTGGGTGCGGGCAAGTTGCGTACCATATTCAAAATCGTATTGCCGTCCGCAATGCCGGGCATTGTGTCGGCGATAATACTGAGTATCGGCAGAGTTGTTTCCGAGTCGGCGCCGTTTATCTACACAATGGGTTCCGTAATATCGGCAATACCGAAGAGTTATATGGATAGTAACGCCACGCTCGCTGTCGCGCTTTACAGGTTATCCGGCGAAGGGTGGTATCTGAACGAGGCGTATGCCACGGCGGTAGTGCTTATCGTGTTTGTGCTTGCCTTAAACCTTCTTGCTGAATTCGTCGCAGGCAGGCTCAATAAGAAATTGAATGGAGAACGCTGATGAAAGAATATATAAAAGACGAATACGGACAAAATATATCGGTAAAAAACGCAAATTTATGGTACGGCGAATTTCAGGCTATTAAAAATATCAGCATAGAAATTCCCGAAAAGCAGGTAACCGCCTTTATCGGTCCGTCGGGCTGCGGCAAATCTACGTTTTTAAAATGTTTCAACCGCATGAACGATCTTATCGACGGCTGCAAAATCACGGGGGAGTTTTTGGTCGGTTCAACCGACATATACGGAAAAATCGACGTTAACGAACTCAGAAAAAACGTCGGCATGGTGTTTCAGAAATCTAATCCGTTCCCCATGAGCGTGTACGATAACATTGCGTTCGGACCGAGGACTTTCGGCATAACCAAGCGCGCCGCGCTTGACGAGATTGTCGAAAACTCGCTTAAACAGGCGGCAATGTGGGACGAACTGAAAGACAGGCTGAACAAATCGGCATTAGGGCTTTCGGGCGGTCAGCAGCAGCGTTTGTGCATTGCAAGGTCGCTTGCGGCAAACCCGAAAATACTGCTTATGGACGAACCCACTTCCGCTCTTGATCCTATATCGACGGGAAAAATAGAAGAACTCGTGGAAGAACTGAAAAAAAAGGTAACCATTGTAATAGTTACGCACAACATGCAGCAGGCAACGCGAATAGCCGACAAAACGGCGTATTTTTTGCTTGGCGAACTTATTGAATACGGAAATACCGACGATATCTTCACGTCGCCGAAAGATGAGCGCACGGAAAGATATATTACGGGTAGATTCGGTTGATTTTATTCAATAAAAAAAGTATAATTTTCAAGGAGAGAGAAAATGTCAGTCAGGAAGTTATTCGAAGAGGAGCTTTCCGATCTCAAAACCGAACTGGTAGAAATGTGCCGTCTTACCGAAAAGATGATAGACAACGCCATAACCGCGCTGGTCAATCGCGACAGAGAACTCGGCAAAAGCATAAGTCAGTCGGATAAGCGTGTTGACGATTACGAAATGGATATCGAAAAACGTTGCATGCGCATTCTGCTAAAACAGCAACCGGTCGCCAAGGATTTCCGCGAGGTATCAACCGCGCTTAAAATGATAACCGACATC
>CAKQKA010000065.1 GCA_934247855.1 uncultured Clostridia bacterium
ATCCCTATCTCTCG
The DNA here is from genome assembly GCA_934247855.1 of uncultured Clostridia bacterium. Classification (GTDB taxonomy): domain Bacteria; phylum Bacillota; class Clostridia; order Christensenellales; family Borkfalkiaceae; genus HGM11416. The sequence goes on from CAKQKA010000065.1 coordinate 15, forward strand.
CTTTTATATACAAATCGCCTTTCGGCATGATTGCGCATACGTCCGTCGGACAGTATAAAACATTTTCGAGCAGGTCGAGTTTGTTTATATCGGACGCATTGTCGGGAATTTCGGTATCTTCGGGGTTATTATAGCTCGGTTCGCCGTCCTTGCCGAAAGTAAGAGGACTCATTACTATCCCTTTAATCGTGACGTTGATTTTATATTCGAACGGTAGTTTTAGCGCGGAAGCAATATCTATTTCGACTTTTTCGCCTACGGAATAACCTTTTATTACGTTATCCTTTACTTCGGCATAAACGCAGTTTTCGTCATCGCCGGTTATTTCTTCGCCGTCTACGAGTTCGAACTTGTTGATTTTTGTTTTTTCGAGGTCGAGAAAGTACAGTCGCAGGGATCTTTTTTCGGTCGTCGGAATATCGAGCGACATTCCTTCCTCGACGTTACCTTCTCCGTAATGATTTTTTACGGCGGAAATCTGTTCGTCGGTAAATTTGCCGGTTTTGCTCTTCACGATAAAATCGCTTACGTTCTGATTTTTATAGTAGTTTTCTATACCGTCCTTAATCATATCTGTCGGCGAGCCGATCCCCGATATAAAACCTATGGATATAAGGACGATACCGATAAGAGAAAGTAGCCGTATCAGATGCTTTTTGAACATTCGGCGGACCGTTTTCAAATACGTTTTCACCATTCTATCTCCTCAATCGATTTAGGATTGTCATTCGTTTCGATGCTTTCTATTCTTCCGCTTTTTATACGGATTACTTTATCTGCCATATCTTTAAGCGCAGCATTATGCGTTACGACGATAACGAGTTTCTTTCGTTCGCGAGACAAATCCTGTAAAAGTTTCAATATCTTCTTACCTGTAACATAATCGAGCGCGCCCGTAGGCTCGTCGCATAATATCAACTTAGGATTTTTGGCAATCGCCCGGGCTATGGAAACTCTTTGCTGTTCTCCACCCGAAAGTTCTGCGGGAAAGTTATTCAATCTATCTGAAAGTCCTACCGATTCGAGTACCGTTTTGGGATCGAGGTGGTTATCGCATATTTCAACGGCAATCTCCACATTTTCAAGCGCGGTAAGGTTAGGCATAAGATTGTAAAACTGAAAAACAAACCCCACGTCGTGACGACGATAGTCCGTCAGTTGTTTTTTGTTGAATGCCGTTATATTTTTCCCGTCAAGATCGATTTCGCCGCTCGTCGCCGTGTCCATTCCGCCCAAAAGATTCAATAGGGTAGTTTTCCCTGCGCCGGACGCACCGAGAATTACAACGAATTCGCCTTCGTCCAAATCAAACGAAACCTCCTCTACGGCAGGAACAATCAAAGAACCGGTATGATATTCTTTTCTTACGTTTTTCAGTGATAATATTTTCATAACTTGCTCCTTATTTTATAATTGATTAACTTATCGTTTACGTTGGTGTATAATAAAAATTGTCCGGCATAGGAATGCCTTCCATTGCGCCCGACAAGGACGTCTTACATTTCTTCTTGCTCAGATGATTTTAGCAGAAAAATCCTGTTGATACCACAATAAAAAAATAGGATGTAAGTGATTTTTATTATACATGTTTCTTTTTGCTTTTTCAATGTTTTTATCCCTGTTAATGCAAATATTTCATTTTTCAAATGCTTTTATGTGTTGTTATTCTTGATATTAACAGCTATCCGTACATACGGGAAAGTATTCGTTTTTTTTTGACTACCCCCGTTTTTGAGGGTATTTTTCGAGATTTGTCATTGATCCTCTTTATTATATCACACTCCTTCAAAAAAAGAAAAAGCGCGTAAGCCTTTTTTTCTGACTTACACACTTTATTTTACATTCTCCGGACGCTTCCTGTTGGATATGATAAATTCGCATATTGTCGGCGATCCGAGAATAGGGCAGGACCTTGCAAGGCTTCGGAGCCGTCGGTGCGCGCAGAATTTTTATAGGGCGTTCAGGCTGCTTTCAGCCACGCAAGGGTATCCGCCAATGTGTTTTTCAGTGGTCTTGGCTTGTAGCTCAGCTCTTTCTCGGCTTTGTTTCTGTCGAATTTGCCGTTGGAATCCAAAACGGCCACGGCGTAGGGGGTAAAGAAAAGTTTCTTTTTTTTGCGCAGAGCGATCTTCTCATAGAGCGGAGCAAAAAGCTTGGCTATTGTTATGGGAAGATAGCATACGAACTTCTTTATTCCCGTAAGCTGCTTGACCGTTTCGAGAATATTTCTTATTGTAGAGTAATGCCCGGAAAGGATATAGCTTTCGCCTTTTCTGCCTTTTTCGCAGCAGGAAATTATTCCGTCGGCAACGTCTCTTACGTCCACGAAGTCGTAGCCTCCTTTTACGGCAAGAGGAAGCTTTCCGGAAAGGAAGGAAACGAGCATAGTGGTTATGCTTCCGCGTGTCTTGTCATTCGGTCCGATGATTCCCGTAGGAAGAACTATGCTTGCGTTAAGACCTTCTTCGGCTGCCGCAAGCACCGCGCGGGACGCAAGGGCCTTGCTTTTTGCGTAATCGCCTGAAACCTTGTCGGGCGAATACTCGTTTGTTTCCGAAATGGTTTCTCCCTTGGGAAGCTCCGGAACGGCGTGTACCGAGCCGACATAAACGAGCTTTCCGATGTTTTTTTCCTTACACATATAAATGATGTTTTTTGTTCCTTGAACGTTTACGTCGTAGATTTTTCTGCCCGGCGCCGAGGCAACGGAAACTATTCCGGCGCAATGAATAACGCAGGTGTTCTTTTCTGCTCCTTCAAAAAAATCACCGAGAGAATTTATGTCGCAGGTGTCGCCATAGACCTTGACGGCTTTTTCGGGAAGCTCCTTTTCGAGCGTATCACCATGCAGCACAAGGCATCTTACCTCAGCTCCGCTTGAAATGAGCTTTTCGGCTACCATTCCTCCGAGGAAACCGCTTGCTCCCGTTATCAGATATTTTGTGTACATAATTTCACCTCCGTTTATCGACATGTGTTGACTTTCTTTCACATTTATATTATAATACAGAGTGTCAGTAAAATCAATAGTCAATTGGATGATATGTGAAAGATATCCGACACTCAGTGATTGAATGTTGTGTATCCGTAAAAATTTTTTACAGGGAGAAAAATATGAAGACCGACGCGAGAGTGAAGTATACCGTAAAGGTGATTAAAGAAGCTTTTTTGAAGATTCTCGAAAACAAACCGATAACCAAGATTTCGGTAAAAGAAGTTGCCGAAGCCGCCGAGGTGAACCGCGCGACTTTTTATTCTCATTTTTCCGATTGCTACGACCTTTTGGAGAGCATAGAAAACGACCTTCTCAACGATTTCAGGAATTCTCTTAAGTACGTGAGTTTTTTTGACGTAGCCTTTCTTGTTTCGGCGATATATGATATGATTGAAAGAAACAGCGAAATATGCCGTATTCTTGTTTTCAAGAATACGAATCCGTCGATTATCAAAAAAATGATAGATCTTGCGCGCGAGCAAAGTATGGAGCAATGGCGAAAGGAATTGAAAAAAGCATCCCAAAACGAGCTGGAAATGCTGTATATCCACCTTTCCCACGGTCTTATGCAGGTAGTTGCGGAGGGGTATTATAAATACGATAAAAAAGAGGTTATCAGCTTTGTCAATCGTATAGTTTTAAGCAGCATAGCCTCTTTCCGCTGACGCAAAGCGAGAGATACGGCAGCCGTAATTTTATTTATTGCCGTAAAAGAGGTGCCTTTTAGATGGCGCCTTTAGGAAAAAGACAAAAAACCAATACGGGTACGACAAAAAATCAAAAACACGATATAGCCATAAAGATTGCATATTCTCCTCAAAAGGCGCAAATAAGACACCCTCCAAAAGCAAAAATCAAGTTATGGATAGTGATTTTTGTTTTTTTGCAAAAAAACTATCGATAAAACATTTTATTCTATTGACAATATATCGTCTTTCCATATTTTATTGCATTCTGTCGTGGCTGTTGTATGGAAAGCATATATGGCTCGTATAGGCATAAAAAAATCAGTCACTCCGCGAAAGAAGTGACTGAAAAAATGGCCTGCCTGATTGGAGTCGAACCAACGGCGTTCCGCTTAGGAGGCGGACCCTCTATCCTACTGAGGTACAGGCAGATAATTGATATTTTAGCACGATTTGAAAGTTATTGCAAAAGATTTTACAATACCGAAACAATACCTGAAACGATACCAAGTATTACTTACCGGTAAAACCACAATGTTTAGTTGTGTTTGTTATGCCCGCAAGAACAAAATATGCCCGATGACCGCATATGTTTTCCACATGAGCACACTGATATATTTTACTCATTTCGTCCGAAAAAGCAATAGTTTTGTGTGGCTGTTCAAAAAATAATTTCAAAAGGTGCAAACAATTAACAAAAAACACTTAAATAGGCGTAATTTAATAATGATCGATTTAATCTTTTATTACTTTTACAATTATTTTATTACAGTCGGAAGATAAAAAAATCTGCAATAACAAATTGCTGCGGGGTGGGTGCTTTATGTGACAGTTTCTGCTTTTATAATATCCCGAAGAATTTTAACAAAAAAATCCCGCCAAAGTGCCGTTAATCGACCTATAGGCGTTTTTTTATTTTTAATGTATTTATTCTTGTCTGGCATCGTTCGAGACTGTTGTCGAAAATATGATGCCTTGATTAAAATCTCCGAAGTTTTTGCCGAACAAGTTTATGCCGCCCGAATGTTTTTCGCCTGTTAACGCAGCAATCTTAAATTTAACGCATTTTTCATCGGAAATAAAGGCAAAATCGTTCACCGTGACGTTGGGGTTGACGTTTACCTGATTAAGCCATACGCCGTTTTCGTCTATTTTTATCTGTAAAAGCATGCCGAACTGCGTCGATTGTTTCGGCCATCGTTCCGGCGTGTATTTTCCGCGTCTGCCTCCGAAATCTCCGGGCGAGGTGTAAAGCGCAATTTTTTTGTCGTTTAAATAAAAGGTTATGTCTGACTTGAACGAGTTGTTATAGTTGTCGCACTCGGAACATAGTTCGAGCGAAATCTGAATTTCATTTATTCTTTTATTTTTAAAGCGTGTATTCGGTATGAGGTACTCCAGATATCCGGAAGAAAACCAGATTATTTCTGCTTTAACGTGTCGGTACGAATAAAAAATATCGGGTTGAGCTTCCGGCCCGATAAGACTTCCTTCGCCGTCGGCGATTCCGCAGGGTGCGTTTACCGAAAAATCGGAAAAGCAACCGATGGGAATTTCGGTCCTGAAAATTTCGCGCGTGCCGACAAGTTCGTTTTTTTCCTCTTCCGAAAACAGTATTTCAACGCAGTTGCGCTTTAGCGCGACTATTTTTTCGTTACCCTTTTTGGAATTATTGTGCGTAACGTTTACAAGCCCCGCTTTTTGCAATAATTTTATATGAAACGAAATGTTTGAAAGCGACATATTGAGATTTTCTGCGATTTCCCATACGGTGTAAGAGTTATGCGATAAAAGTTTTAAAATTTTGCGACGGGTGGGTGCGTTCAGTGCCGTCGCGACCGCATCCAGCATTTTTTCGTCTGAAAGCGATATCGTTAAACGTTTTTGAAAAAGCGAATCGCGGTTTTTAAAAAAATCTTCTGCCATAGTTCACCTTATTACATATTTCGGCTTCCGCACTTTTTTTATGCACGATCGGAAGAACGTCCTATCGTCATATCTGCGATATGTTTTCATTATATATTTCAATAACTGAAATGTCAATCCGATTTGCGAAAATTAACAAAAACAACGTGTGATTTTCGATAATTATCGAAGTTTAAATGCGCAAAATTATCAAACTGAAAATAGTTATTGTAATCGCCGTTTGCGTATGCTATAATCATTGCGTAAAAACGCCGCTCTGCGGGCTTTATGCTAAAAAACGGCGGAAATATGCCGCGAAAACAAGTCTTAAAGCGGCAAATAATAACAGGAGAAAGTGTATGAAAAAATTAAAAAAATTGTTGGCGTTAACGCTTGCCTCGGCGTGCATTGCGTTTGGCGGTTGCTTTTTTTCAGGCGGTGGAAGCTCTGACGTGAACGTGGACGAGCAAACATTTGAATTAAATCCCGATAAGCAATACAATATTGAATTTATGATGTGGGGCGCGAAGAACGAACAGGACAACTATTCCGCGCTTATCGATAAGTTTATGGATGAGTATAAGAATATAACCGTAAGCATAACCACGCAGGATCCCACTCAATACATGAGCGTACTTACAGGCAGATTGTCAGGGACTATGCCCGACGTGTTTTACATGCCCGAATACGAGTTTCGCTCCTGGGCAGACGCAGGCAGACTTCTTCCTATAAGCAAAGGATTAAGCGACAAAGAGCGCGACGGACTTTGGAGCACGGCGATAGACTGGTATTCATACGACCGTCAAAATAAAACGCTCGGCGCGTCCGAAACCGGCGAACTTTATTGCTTGCCGAAAGATATCGGACCGTGGACGCTTATGTATAACGCGGATCTGATATCCGAAGCGGTCGGACAGGGTAAACTTACGCAAGCCGAAGCCGATTTGCTTGCCGATGACAAAAACGCACTCACATGGGCTCAGTTTACGGATATATGCGTTAAATTGCAGAATTATTTCGGCACAGAAAAGGGCAACGACAAGTTTTTTGCCGTGCCTTATTATGAATTGAGCAGTGCAATCTGGTCGAACAACGCCGATTATTTCGACGATAACGCCATGAACAGCAAAATAGCCGAAGATAATTTCGTGCAAACTATAGAGTGGCTGTGGGATCTTATGCACACTTATAAAGTCGTTCCCAAGTCCACGGGCGATACTGCTCAGAATATGTTTTTGGCAAAAAACAGTGCGTTTTGCTGGGTAGGACCTTATCTTACGCCTATGTATTATCAGCAGGGAATGAATTACAGACTTATGCCCGTTCCGTATAACGGCGAAAATCCGCAGGCAAAAAGTACCACATGGATCGGAACTTTAGGTCTTGCGTTAAGTTCGACGACCAAAAACCCTGCGGCGGCTATGGCTCTTGCAAAATATTTAAGCATTAACGAAAGCGCGCAGGAAGATTTAATAACCCGCGGTCAGCTTATGCCCAACATTAAATCGACGGCTCTCGATAAAAACAAATTTTTATCAAAAGATTCCCAGATCGGTCGCATATGGCCCGAAAACGCAAGCCTTTATTGCGATATAGTGGACGAATTCGGCGGCGATACGCGTAAAGCGCTGGGGCTTTCGGGCGAAGATAAAATAGGTGCAAAGGTTCGCCCGCATTATCATACGTTTGAAAATTCATGGCTTGGCGCATTGGAAATGAAAATAAGCGAGATGTACGGTTTTAAAGACAAATCGCAGATCAAAAAAGCTATTGATGATTATAATCCGACGATGCAGGCATATCTTGACAGGTCAAACAAAAGTGCAGGCATAACTAAATAAATTAACAAAAAAAGAAAATCGCCGTAAAATCGGCGCACGTTTAAGGATAAAATGGTAAAAAGCAAGTTGAACACCAAAGAGAAAATAGCGTCGCTTTTTATGGTGTCGCCGCTGTTTATAGGGTTTGTCGTTTTTACGGTGATTCCTTTGATAGTCGCGATTATTTACAGCCTTGTCGACTACATGCCTTTGTCGGGTAAAGTGTTTCCGATAAGTTTCGACGTGTATAAACGTCTTTTTTCGGGCGAGTTGGTGGCGGTAAGTTTCGGGCAGGTAATCGCAAACACGCTCATACTTATGATTTCTATTCCGATAAACCTTGTTATAGGTTTGCTCTTTTCGATAATTATAACGCAAAAGGGTTTTAAAGGCGGAAGTTTTTTCAGAGTCGTGCTGTATCTTCCGGCGGTAACTGGCGCGGTTGCCATAACGCTCGTATGGAAACTTATGTTCAACCAGACGCAGGGCATAGTTAACGTGATTTTAAGGGCGACGGGGCTTATTTCGGAAAACATCGACTGGTTAGGAATAACGTCCGGTTCGTTTTATCCGAGGTTCGTCCTCGTTATAAAAAACGTATGGGGCGGCATAGGCGGCGTGGTCATTCTGTATGTTGCAGGGATTCTGAATATCCCCAAAACCTATTACGAAGCTGCCGAAATAGACGGTGCTACAAGAATAAAACAAGCGCTTGCAATAACTATCCCCATGCTCACGCCCATAACTTTTTATCATCTTATCGTGTCGGTTATAGGCGGCTTGCAGGCGTTTATGGATTCGCAACTTTTATCTACGACGTACGCAACGCAGACCATAGTTTATTTTATTTACGACCACGGCATAAACAACTATCTGTACGGGTATGCGTCGGCTGCGTCTGTTCTTTTGGCTATCGTTATTATGATAATTACGATTATACAGTTTAAGATTTCAGATAAATGGGTTTATTCGGAGTGATGATATGACTGACGTTAGATTAAAAAACAACGGAAAAGCCCGAAACGCTGCGATCGCGCTTAAAATCGTCGCCTACGTCTTGCTCGGATTTTCCGCGCTTACAACGCTTTTTCCTTACTTGTGGATGGTGTTGGCGTCGTTCAAATCGGGCATAGAGATATCGACGCATCCCGAAATAATATTCCCGCAAAATCCGAACTTCTCGGCGTATAAGCGAGCGTTTGAAGAACTCGACCTTATGCTCGGCATAAGGAATACGCTTATACTGGAAGTGTTTTCTATAACGCTTCCGCCGCTCGTTTCGGCACTCGGCGCATTCGCTTTTTCACATCTTGCGCTGCCCGCGAAAAGAGTGTTGCTTTTGACTCTTTTGTCGTCGATGATGATACCTTACGCCGCGCTTATGCTTCCGCAATATCAGATATGGCAGTCGCTGAATTTAGTAGGAACGCTTTTTCCGCTGATAATACCGTCGTTTTTCGGCGGCGCGCTCATGACGTTTTTCTTTATTCAGTATATGAACGGCGTACCCAAAGAATTGTTTGAATCGGCTAAAATCGACGGGGCGGGATATCTCGTACAATATTTCAATATAATGCTGCCTATGATAAAACCCGCGCTTACCGCGCAGATAGTATTTATGTTCGTAGGCACATGGAACGATTATTTCATTCCGTCTATATATTTAAACAAACCCGAAGTAAAAACCCTTCAACTTGAACTTCTTGCGCTTCAGCAACAACAAAACAATCTTATGGATATGAATATGGTAATGGCGGGTTCGGTGCTTTCGAGTATTCCTATGCTTACCGTTTTCATAGTTTGTCAGAAGTTTTTCGTGGAGTCGCTCGCGGTAACGGGTTTAAAGGGTTGAAAATAAGAATCAGAGGTGGAGAATGAGAAAAATTTTGTTTTATGTTTTTGCCGCAATGCTGGTATTTAGCCTGTGTTTATGCGGTTGCACGTCTGACGGGTACGATTATCCCGGGTATTCGGCAGATAAAACGAGCGGTAACGACGA
>CAKQKA010000066.1 GCA_934247855.1 uncultured Clostridia bacterium
AGGTTCGTGGCTGTTCTCGTGTTTCGGTAACGCGTCGTTTGCCTCCGTGTGGTTTATCGCTTCGGGCATAGCGGGCAAGCCGATAGGACTTATTGCAACCGTTTTCGGTTCTTTAGTTGTCGGCGGGCTGACGGTATGGGCGATTTCGGCAAACTATAAGCGCATAAATCAATCGATTGCCGCAAAAGTCGGCGGTAAAAAATTCGTTATGCAAGGGCAAACGCAGGCAAGCGTAAAAAAAACGCTCCTGCGCCGTGAGTTCAAACTGTTTTTCTCGTCGTCAACCAATATTATGAATTCTCTTATCGGGCCGGTGGTCGTTATCGCGCTCAGCATAATGTTTCTTGTAAAAGGCGGCATAACAGCCATGTTTGAGAGCGGCGGCGAATTAAATCCCGACGAAGTTGCAAGTTCGCTGAAACTTGTTTCCGATATTCTTATCTCGGCGTTGCCGTTCTTTACGGTTATGCTCATATCGGTCAATACATACGCGTCTTATGCTTTTTCGCTCGAGGGCAAAAGGCTTTGGGTGCTTAAAAGTTTGCCGATCGCCGTAAAAGATATAATCGGCGCAAAAATGTTCGTTTCTATAGTGCTCGGCGCGCCGTTCGCGGTTATCGCTACGGTTATAGCGGGGGTAGGGCTTAACGCAAGCGCGTTTGATATTGCTTTTTCGTGCGTAATAGTCGTTGCGTACTGCGTGTGCGACGTTGTCATCGGGCTTTTAGTTAATTTTAAATACAATTTCTTCGGCTGGGTGAACGAGGCCGAGGTGGTGAAACGCGGTGCGTCCGTAATAATCTGTATGCTTATAGGTATGCTCGGCGCGCTTGTTATGGGCGGCGTTCAGATTGTTGCAACGTTGTTCGTAAGTCGCTATCTCGGTTGGAGTATATTGCTTGTCCTGCTTGTAGGTTTAAGCATTTTGTTTATTAAATTGTTGCTGACGGACTGCGAACAAAAATTCAGGCGTTTGGGCGAATAGCGCATAATCGGGGACTTCGTTACATAAGTTTATGGCGGAGTCCTTATTTATGCTCTTTTCTATAGAAGATCGTATCATGCGCGAGGGTGAATATATTTGCGCCACCGGCGCGACGGTAAGACAAACCGCATTAGTTTTCGGCGTCAGTAAATCTTGCGTACATAAAGACGTTACCGCAAAACTGAAATATATCGATAACGTTTTGTATCTTAAAACCGCCGCCGTTTTAAAAAGAAATTTTGCCGAAAAACATATCCGCGGCGGCATTGCCACAAAGAAAAAATATCAAAAAAAATCCGCCGATGGTTTTTTGACGGCGAATGGTGTAAAATAGTCGATAATCGACCTATAGACTTACTTTTTGATTTTTTTGTTTAATTTTGCGTTATTGTATGCGAAAGTGGCGATAATGAACCTACAGGCAGGTTTTTTATAAAAATAAGAAAAAACTGCGTTGTGCCAACAACCGCACGTAAATTATCTGCGCGCGGATTTGAGATTCAGATTAAAAAATTCTATTGCGTTGGGTGCTTGGCTTAAAATTTGGTGCTTGGCTTAAAAAGTGTGCGCGCGATATTGCAAGTGTGCCGAAGGCATGTGTCGAATCGGTTAAAAAACGGGAACCCTGAGCGCGCTTGGCTGTCAGTTGACGGAAACGCCGTCGGGTGTGATAACGAAAATGTTGGATTCGATTTCGCACAAACCGCCTTTAAGCGCGTAAACAGCCCCGCAAAGAAGGTCGATAACTCGTTGCGCGGTTTCTTCCTGAAGGTCGTTTAAATTTACCACCGCTTGCTTGCCGACGATAAGTAAATCAATGATTTCGCGCACGTCGTCGTAAGACTTGGGGTAGTATATGTTCACGCCCGGGCGTCCCGAAAGACTTTCGTCGGTGTTCTGATTGAAGTTCAGATTGAGCCTCGGCCCTTTTTGTTTTGCGCGTGCGGTTTCGGCTTTTTGCTTATCCTGTTTATCTGTTTTAGTGCTGAAAAAATCAAACATAATCTTCTCCGTTGCGCTTAATACAGCGCATAATAACGTGTTATAACAATCGCGTATGACGGCGCAATTTAATATACGGTAATATTCAAATATATTCCGCCAAAGCCGTTTATTACGAAAACTTTGTAATAAAATTATTGTTTTGCGTAAACTCTTTTGCCGAACAGTAGACTGCCGATACGCAGCATGTTGCTGCCGTTTGCAACCGCGATTTTATAGTCGGCAGACATTCCCATCGATAATATATCTATATTTTTGTCCGTCAGTTTAAGTTTATCATATATTTCGCGCATTTGCAAGCATAATTGCGCTATTTCTTCGCAAGATGCAAAACCGCTTTGCCGCACGTCCTGCAGCCCGTATTGCTGTCCGCTTTGTCCATTCGGCTCGGCTGCAAAATTTTGCATTGCGGGCAGAACGGTCATAAGTCCTTTAACGCGTACGGCGGGCAGGCAGGTAATTTCCGCATATGCGTCGAATAATTCATCGGTCATAAAACCGCTCTTTTGCGGTTCTTTGCCGATGTTGATCTCGAGCAAAACGTTTTGCGTTTTTTCGTGCTTTCGGGCTAAGTCTGAAATAGTTTTTGCAAGTTTAACGCTGTCGCATGATTGAATAAGCGAAACTTTGTCGATAATATATTTGACTTTATTCGTTTGAAGATGGCCTATAAAATGCAGGTCGGGCGTTGGGTAAGGGTACTTTTCGCAAAGCTCCTGCACGCGGTTTTCGCCCACGCTTTCAAGCCCCAGGGCGACGGCTTTTTCGATATCGTCTTTAGCAACCATCTTCGTTGCGCCGACGACGGTTATCTTCTCGCCGAGATTGTTTGTTTTTGGCAGCGAGTGCAGTACACCCGCAAAATTGTCTTTCAGCATATGAATATATTATATTATTTGCGGGCGGTTATGTCAAAAATATTTTAAAAAAATAAGAATTTTAACTTGATTTTAACTTAGTTGATATATAATATGCTTAAGCTCAATCGATAAATAACGCATATAAGCGCGTTGCATGGCGAGGTTGCGGCTGATATCGACTGATAACGCAAAGGAGGTTTTTTATGAAGAAAATAACAATAAAAATAATGACCGCGATACTCGCGGTTATAACGGCGCTTTCGTTTACTGCGTGTACAAGCGGTGCCAGCGCATACGAAATTGCGGTTAAAAACGGTTTTAAGGGAACCGAAGCCGAGTGGCTTGCAAGCCTTAACGGCGCAAACGGCAAGGACGGCAAAGACAGCGATATTACCATAGAAACTCTTTACGCCGCGGCGAAAGCCGACGGTTATACGGGCACGCTTTCCGAATTTATTAAGGAATACCTTTCGGAAAACACCGATTCGTTCGACGAAAAAGCGTCTATCAACAAGGCGATGTTTTCGGTATGCGACGTAATAACCACTTTTACGACTAAAGACAGCGAAACGCCTTTCGGCACGATTAAGGGCGAAACGGTTACTTCCGCCGGGGCGGGCGTGGTATACTCGCTGGATAAAGAGCAGGGCGACGCGCTTGTAATAACCAATTACCATGTGGTCTACAATGCCGACGGCAATACATCGGACGGTATTTCCGATAATATCAAGCTGTATTTTTACGGCTACGAATTAAGAAGCGATTCCACCGATTACGGCGTTGCGGCGTCTTACGTCGGCGGCAGCATGACTTACGATATAGCGGTTTTGAAAGTGGAAAATTCCGAGCTTTTAAAAACCTCCGACGTGTGCGCCGCGGATATTTCCGATAGTGACAGAACGGTTGTCGGATCAAAGGTGTTTGCGGTAGGCAATCCGTCCGGTTCGGGAATCGCCGCAAGTTCGGGCATTGTCAGCGTCGATTCGGAATACATTACGATGACCGCCGCTGATGACAAGACAAAGATTTCTTATCGCTGCATAAGAGTTGACTGCGCAATCAACCCCGGAAATTCGGGCGGCGGTTTGTTTGATATTTCGGGCAATCTTGTCGGCATAGTAAACGCAAAAGTCGTTTCGAGTAACGTCGATAACATCGGGTATGCAATCCCCGTTTCGCTTGCGATCAAGGTTGCCGATAACATCGTCCGCAATGCCGAAAAAGGCAAAAACGTTTATGCGGGCAGAATGGGCATAACGGTAAAAACAAATTCGTCCAAAGCCTATTACGATAAAGATAACGAGTGCGCAGTTTTAATAGAAGAGGTCGCCATCGAAGAGGTTAGCGGCGAGCTTGTAAAGGATAGTTTAAAGGCGGGCGATATTATTCTTGCAATTTCTAAAAACGGCGGCGTGCAAAAGACCGTCGAAAGAAGATACGACGTTACCGATTTTATGCTTACCGTTTCGGTGGGAGATACCATTACTTTAAAAATCAAACGTACCGAAAGCGGCGCAGAAAAAGAATATTCTTACAACTTTACTCTCACACAGAGTAACTTTGTAACGGTTAAATAATAACCGACTTTTTCCTAAAGGCGTAACCTTTTAAGCCGCAAAAGATTTTATCCTTATATACAGCGCCTGACTTCGTTTCTGTTGGCGATTGCAGACCTGAATGATAACATATCGTCATGTTGAGCGGAGCGTAAGCGCGGTCGAAACATCCGGGCGCGTATGCGCCGCATATATTAAATGTTAATAAGGTTGAGCGTTATTTACTGATAAAAGCTCAGCCTTTTTCTGTTTGTTAAATTACTTACAATAAAAATATTGACAAAACATATAAAAATGCGATATTATCGTAAAAAGCACAAAATACAGAAATGCGAGGAGATGATATTGCCTATGTCCATAAACAAAAAGCATAAGCTAATAATATTGATCGCGACGGTTGCCGTGGTTTTATGTGCGCTTACGGCAGTATTGGTGTTCCTTTCTTGTAAAAGCGATAAAGGCAATTCTTCGTCTTCTTTGGTAGATTCATCGGATTCTTCCTCATCGTCATCGGTAGAAGTCGGTAAAAGTACGCAACTTTTGAAGCCGAAAAACGTTAGAGTGGAAAACGGCGTATTAAAATGGAATACGGTGAAAAACGCCGATTACTACATAATCAGTTACCTCGATAAAGAAATCGAAGTGGAAATTACTGAATTTTCCGTGGTAGAGATATTTAACAAACATGGGGAAATATATATTCGCATAGGCGCGGCTTCACGGCAAAACGATGTAAAAACTTCTGATTTTGCGGGGTGTTATCTTACAAATGAAAACGTCGGCGGCGGTGATTGGACTCCCGGTCTGGAGTTTGCCCTTTTGCCTGAAGGTAATGGTTATAGTGTGAGTGCCGTGGACGCATTTAAGTGTAGCGGCGTAATAACTATTCCGTCTACACATAACGGAAAACCCGTTACAAAAATTGCGGATAAAGCCTTTTATGCTGTAGAGATAACTATATCGGCTAAGATACTTTGCAATCCAAATATCACTGCGTTTGAAATTCCAAACACCATAACCGAAATTGGTGAGGAGGCGTTTTGCGGTTGTATAGGGGTTAAGGAAATGGTTATCCCTGAAAGTTGTGTTATCATAGGTAAAGGTGCGTTTGCGCAAATGACCGGACTTGAAGATATTACTTTTCCATCGGATTTGGAAGAGTTGCCGTCGAGAGCATTAGTCGGTTGTAAAATAAAGAACGTGAATTTACCGCAAAATCTTAAATCAATAGGCGGCAGCGCTTTTAGTGCTTGTTACGATTTAGAAACAATTGTATTACCTGATAGTCTTGAGGTGATCGGTGAAAGAGCGTTCAACTCTTGTACGGCGTTGAAAAGCATTAAACTACCGACGCATTTGAAAGAAATCGGAGAGGAAGCTTTTACAAAAAGCGGAATTGAGTTTGTTGAATTTCCGAATTCTCTTGAAACGATAGGTCGTAATGCCTTTAATCAATGCGAATCGCTGATCGGTGTGAGGATCAATGAAAACTTAAACAATATTGGAACCTCTGTATTTGGCAGTTGCATAAGGCTTGCGGAAATAATAAACGAAAGCAGTGTCGATACAAAAACGCTTTTAGCTGATAAAACCGGGGCTATCACCGATAGATTACTTGTTAACAAAAATGGCGGCGCAAGCCAGATCAAGAAAGAAAACGGATTTTATATTTTTGATGGGAATGACGGAAAAACTCTTATTGCCCCGATAGATAAAAATATAGATAACGCAGTATTACCCGAGGGGGTTGCCGTTATACGGCGTAATGCGTTTTCTTATTGTAAAAATCTTAAATCGGTGCAGTATCCGTCAACGATAAAAACCGTAGAACAATACGCTTTCAGAGATTGCAATAAACTAAAGGAAATAAGCGCCGATGACGTAGCGGTTATATCTTCGGTCGAATATGAGGATTCGAGCGCGTTCGGCTCGAATCTTGATTTAGTTATCAAAGGTGAAAAAATTACCGAACTTGTAATCCCTGCAAGTATTAAAGAGATAAAAGACTATACTTTTAAGTGGTTTTCAAAGATAACAATCGTAAGATTTGACGGGGCGGTAACACTCGGAAAAGATTCTTTCGGTAAACAAGTTAAGTATGTTTACGTCAAAAATAAAGAATTGTTATCCGGGAATATAAAGGAAAGCGGACTTTTGAGTAGATTGGCAACTACATTGACATTGTTGATAGAAGAAGATACATCGAAAGCATACTTTTATAACAAAGAAAGTTGGTGGTCGCGACTGAGCGATGAGCGAAAAGCTCCCGCAAGCGGAAAAACGGTGTATTATTACAGCGAAACGCAACCGACCACATCGGGTAACTACTGGTACTTTGATGGTAACGGCGCGGTTGCTGTATGGTAATTTTTGCGGCTTATATACGGCGCATTGCCGCGTTAACTGCCATCGTTGTACGACTATGATGACCGACAAGGTCTATTTCATCCTTTTGCTGTATATCTACTGCGCATTGCTGCGTTTACTGCCATCGTTGTACGACTACGATGACCGATAAGGTCTATCGTAACCGTCCAACTCGTTGAGCCTTGCAATGCTTGTATCTATACCGCAAAAATTTTTGCCCTTCGCGAGCCTTGCACTGCTTGTATCTAAGCCGCAAAAGATTTTATCCTTATATACAGCGTCTGACATCGTTTCTGTTGGCGATTGCAGACTTGAATGATAACATATCGTCATGTTGAGCGTAGCGTAAGCGCAGTCGAAACATCCGGGCGCGTATGCGCCGCATATATTAAATGTTAATAAGGTTGAGCGTTGTTTACCGATAAATGCTCAGCCTTTTTTTTAAGCCAAAGCGTAACTTTTTTAATAAAACTACCAATCGGGAAATAATTGTTTTTTTTAGTTCGTCCAAATTTTTCGCAACAAGTTTTCTGTTTTTTTAAAAAACGCTTGACAATTTTAAATGACAAGAGTATACTGCATTATGACAAATATAGTTGTCATAAGGACAAGTATGTTTGTCAGTCGGAGGTGCTAAATGGTTCTACGAAACCGATTAAAAGAGCGTAGAGCCGCACTGAACGTCAATCAGCAAGAAATGGGTACTTTATGCGGCGTATCGCGGCAGACGATCAGTCTGATCGAGCGGGGCGATTACTCGCCGTCGGTTACTCTTGCCTTGACGATTGCAAAAGTGTGCGGCGTTACGGTAGAAGACGTGTTCTATTTACAGGAGGAAACAAAATGAAGAACGACGAAATCAGACAGGCGAATAAAAAAGCCTTGCCTAAATTTTTTCTTTTGATAATCGTAGGCGCGATTATCGGCGGTGTGCTCGGTATTATTCTCGTTTTTGCAGAAGTAACGGGAGATAGGGATAAGTTAGTTGACTTTATAAAAGACGCGAGCAGGTTTTTCGGGGCGTATATCGTTCCATGGGTTATGCTTGCTGTGGCGTTTATTTTTCCTGCTGTGGGCTTGCCGATTTACAACAGTGCAAAGAAACAGCTTGCTACCTGGGATGGTGAGGATGACGACGTTTCGTCGGCGATCGATCGGAAGTTGTCTATCGCGCTTTGGGTTTCGAGCATAGTTCTTATTCTTTCGCTTTTCCTGCTTGCCGCGTCTTTTTACGGCATAAATTCTGTATCCGACGGCGCAAAAGGAAGCGGCTTGTTTTCAATCGGTTTTCTGATTACTATGATCGAAGAGATAATTTTACAACAAAAGTGCGTGGACGCTGCCAAACAAATGAACCCCGAAAAGAAAGCGTCTTTCTATGATGTGAGATTTCTGAAAAAGTGGAACGACGACTGTGATGAGGCGGAAAAAATCATTAACGGCAAATGCGCATATAAAGCCTTTTCCGTAACGAATATCGTTTGTACTTTTTTATCCGCTATACTTGCCGTTTGCGCGTCTTTACCCGGAGTTGGCTTTTTGCCTTCTCTTGCGGTGTGCTTTGTGTGGATAATCAATACTTCGGTGTACTATAAAGAAGCGATACGCTATTCCAGAGCAGGCAACAAAATATCTTGATTTCGGCAAACGGCAGGTAGAAAAATGGCGTAATTTTCAGTTGAGTTAATTTTCGGTTGAGTTTTTCTTAAATATTTGGTTGAGATAACATTATTATAATAAGGTTTGGTATTTTTTGATGCCGACCTTATTTTTTTGTGCATTGCGGGGAAAAGTGAAAACGGTTTATAAAAACGGGAGGTAAAACGCAAAAGCAATCGGCTGCATACGCAAAAAGCCTGCTTATTAAAACTTTTTAATGCGTATGAAAAAAAATTTTTAACCAAAAATTCCGCATGATACGCCGATTTTTTGAACGGCGAAAAATTTTTTGTGATTTTTTTGCATAAAATCGTTGACAAAAGCAAATTATAGTTGTAGAATGTTAGCAGTCAAAAGGAAAGAGTGCTAACAATCTTTTAAGGGGTGTGCCAAAATGGGATTATCCGAACGAAAGAAAAAAATATTGAAGATCGCGGTTGACAATTATATCGAAACCGCGTCGCCCGTATCGTCAAAGGCGATAGCGGAGCAGTACGGAGAGTGCATA
>CAKQKA010000067.1 GCA_934247855.1 uncultured Clostridia bacterium
TCGGAAATTTCAATATTTCGGGTAAAAAAAAGAGCATAAAATTCAAAAATCCGATATAATTAGTTTGCAAACAAAACATACAGGGTACACTCAAAAATTTGACATAGAGCCTACAAATAAAAAGGCTGTGGCAATTTGCTTGATGAGCAAACTGTTACAGCCTTTTGATTCAATTAAGATTACATCATATCCACAATAATAGGTTCAAGCCTGTTGTGACTGTCATCCTGATCCTTTGCGGCTTTTTTAAGAGCCGTTTCGCAGGCGTCGAACTTTATCGACTGGAAGTAGAAGCAAGAGAAATCGACCGCCTTGTTGGCAAGAATATTGATAGCCTGTTCCTCCATACCGAAGCCGTTGGTAATGCAGATGAACTGAAGTTGTTTTTTCATCGCCGCGCTGAAATTTACTCTCATCGTGGGTGCGTTGAGTCCGACGAACCCGATTTTAGCGTTATACGCCGAAAGTTTAATCGCATTGTCGCTGTTGATATTGCTGTCGGCAAGGTAGATAACCTTTTGCGCCATATGCGCGCCCGTTCTTTCCGAAACGATTTGTTCAAGCGAATTGCCTATAAGGAAGTTATAATAAATACCCGCCTTGCTTGCGCGTTCGCGGTCTTCTTCGTTGTTATGGATAAGAATGGGGACGGCTTGGAAATAGATGCCAAGAAGTGCCATAATCGTGCCGAGTATTCCGCCGCCTATAATGGCAATGTGTTCGCCTTTTTTAATTTCGAGTTTTTCGAGCGTAGAGAGCGAAATCGCGATATAGTCGAGCAGCAGTGCGTCCTCGTTGCTTACGCTTGCGGGCAGGGCGTGCATGTTTTTGTTTTCCACCACGGCGAAATCTCTCAAATAACCGTCGGTGTTTTTCCCTGCGACTTTAAAATCGGAACAATCTTTTTCGTTATCCGAAAGACATTCTGTGCATTTTCCGCAGCTGTTAACGGGGCTGATATACACGCGTGTGCCGCGCGTAAGGTATGCCGTTTCGCTTGCGTCCGAAATTTGCCCGATGGCAACTCTTCCGGGGATAACCGGGTATTCGGCGTCGGATGTGCCGTTCACGGTGTCCAGATCTTCGGGTGTGACAAGAACTTTCAAAATTTTAACTTTAGATGTGTCAACGTTGTCGCACAACTCCATCTTGTTGATTTTTGTAAGTTTGCCGTCCTTGGATGAAACTAAACCTATCATTAATTACTTCTCCTGCGGGACATTCAAATCCGCGCTCATATTTTGTATTATACAATATTATCGTGAATTATGCAAGCAAAATAAAGGGGCATAAGAAAAAAATGCAAACATATGTTCTATAAGCAATTTCTCGGTATGCCGGACAAGAATAAAGCGAACCTCGGTTTTGCGTCCGTGTTTTTGCCGATGCATTGTTGCGCTCGATGTTTACTATATATAGTATTGCTTTTGTCCGGCATAGGCGCACGGAGTTGATTTTTTGCGGTATATATGATAGAATACAAAACGTAACACACGGAACTTGCAAACGCAAAAACGCTGAGGATGTGAAATATAATGAAAAAACATTTTAAAAAAATTAGTGCGGTTTTAATAATGGCACTCGTTATCGCTGTTTGCTTTGGCGAGGCGATAAAGTCGTACAAAAGCTCCGCAAATGCGGAATATAAGCTCGCAAACGCTCAGAACTCTTTGTCGGCAAGCGGAATAAAAACGACGAAAATAGAGCTTGGGGCTTATATAAGTCTTGGCAGATATAACGGCAAAAGCATTGTCTGGAGATGCGTCGATATTGACGAAAAAGGCTCCCTGATGCTTGCCGATAATGTAATCGATACGCTTCCTTACGACGCTATGACGAACGACAATAGCCGTTCAAAATCGCATAGCCGCAACTATAAGCGTGATACGTACGGTTCCAACTATTGGAAAGACAGTAACATGCGCTCATGGTTAAATTCCGCGGCTGCCGCCGGCGATGTGAAGTGGTTATGCGGCAATCCGCCAAGGACAGGTTATGTCGACGGCAATGCTTACGATGAAAAAGCCGGTTTTCTGAACGACTTTTCAAAAGCGGAGATTGCCGCAATGAAGACCGTCACTCAACGCTCGCTTGTATCACATCCCGAATACAAACAGGGAATTTATGACGGCGACGGTCGCTCCGATCTGGAATTGAATTATGATATCCGAAACGTTGTCGATAACTTTGAAAGCGCATACGGCGAAAATTCAACCGAAAAAGTCTTTCTTCCGGACGTTAAGCAGGTCAATGCCGTCTGGAAAAATTTTGACGGTTATTATATAGGAAAAAACGAGCAAGGTATGGGCTGGCCGTACTGGCTCAGAACGCCCGTTACCGATTGTAATCATGACATGCGTTACGTTCACAATAACGGAACGATAGGCAGAGAGTCGCCGCAACGCAACTATATCGGTGTCAGACCGGCATTTTATCTCGATACCGATTATTACGTAGCGACTTCGGGCAACGGAACGTCGGCGGATCCGTATAAAGGCGCCGCGCCCGACAAGACGGAGGACGATTATACCGTTGCCGAGCCCGAGGACGATCCCAATCAGGAGTGGGACGTAAGCACGGATAAAAAACTTACGCTTACTCTCGGTTCGTATTACTCCGGCGACGGCAAATATGCCACGCCGACCATTCCTGTCTATACTATCCAAAAGACAAGAAGCGACACGGAAAATATGGTAATCCTCATTTGCGGCGAGGGCTACACCAAGAGTCAGCAGCAAAAATTTATCAATGACGTCAAAAAGGTGTGGGAGGGTGCAATGCAGTACGAACCGTATCGCAGTTATGCCGACAGATTTAACGTCTACGCTCTTTGTACGGCATCGGAGTCAAGTTTCGAGAACGGCGGCAGCACGTTTTTCGACGTCGTCGTAGGCTCTAACAATTCTTCGTCTATATCGACCAATATGGGCAACCCCTGGAAAAATCATATTTTTGAAAGATGCATAGGACCTACGTTTATCGAGCAGATACACGACGCGCATATTCCGAACAAAACTGAGCCTGACAAAATGTATTGGGAGGATAAAGACCAATATCCGCCATTCTATTATGTGCATAATTATATCAACCAGTTTGTTTTGCTTGTCAATACAACCCGCAACTTCGGCGATAATTATACAAATCTTCCGTTTGGTTTTCACTATTTCATAACTCCGTCCGACAGTTATCGCGCGCCGCAGACTTTCGCGCACGAGCTCGGGCACGGATTGTTAGGACTTGGCGACGAATATATGCCATATGTGACAGAGCAAAATGACCTTACCTCGCTCAACGTTGCCTGCAACGTCAACCCCGAACAAGTAAAATGGAAAAAATTGTTGGGTTTCAGAAAAACTTATTCTTGTCCGTCGCTGTCATACGGCAATGCTTATAATTCAAGTTATGAATGTCTCATGCGTGACACAAACTATCCTTTCTGTGAGGTTTGCAAGTTGCAGGGTTACAAGAGATTGTCGCAACTCGTAAGCGGTAAAAGCCTGTACGTAGCGGTTCCCGAAGTCAAAAAGTATACAGGGCGGTATTTTGCGCCGTCGGACTTTGCGGATACGACGTATAACGGATATTTTAATTTTGCAAACTATCGTAACGGAGTGTTGCTGAGCGGTGCCGACAAAAATAAATTCGGCGCCGATATGGCGGGCGAAAAAATCGAACTGCGAACTATTATACAGAATCTGTCGGACGTTACGGAACGCTACGTTACCATGAAATTGTGGATAAAGCATGCTGACGGAAGCGTTGCAACTACGACCAGCGGGCAAAGACTGGAAACAACTAAGACGTTTACCGTTCCCGTGTGGAGAGAAAAGAGCAAATTCTGGCAAAAGGGCGCTTTGGGATATGACGGCAGCGATTTCAATTCCGGATTGGAAAACTGTTCGATGATTTATAGTATACCGTCGGATGCTGTTCTTAAAGACGGCGATACCGTTGCCTTTGTCATAACCGACGAAAACGGAATCGTTCTTGCAAACGACAATACCGAAACTCAGACTTACGCAAACGTTAATATAGAGTACAAATTTGAAGACGGCAGCGAAATACCCAACGCTTCCAAAGCCGTATTACCTCTTGCGGTCGGAAGTATGATCGACTGGACGGCGGCACCCGAACTTTTCGGCAATACGTTAAGCAGGGTTGAAGGGCTGAATCAGACTGTAAACGGTAGCGGGCAAACCGTGACGTATTACTATACAAAGCAAAACAATACCCATACCCACGACTGGGGAGATTGGGTGAGCAACGGAAACGGAACGCATACCCGCACTTGCAGGACGGACAATTCTCACAGCGAAACGGCAAACTGTTCGGGCGGAACCGCAACCTGTACGGCAAAAGCGGTCTGCTCGGTTTGCGGCGTGGAATACGGCGAAAAACTCGGTCATAACTATGGCGAAGTAAAATATACCTGGCTGAGTGACAATACCTGCAAAGCGGAAAGAACTTGTAAGTACGACGACGCTCATATCGAAAGCGAAACGGTAACCGCAACGGTAACGGAAACCAAAGCGGCAACCTGCAAAGAAAAAGGCAAAATGAAATATACCGCCACGTTTGTAAACACCGCCTTTGCGATGCAGGAAAAAGAAACCGATACCGATTTTGCTCCGCATGCCTACGGTGCGTGGATAGACGAAATCCCTGCGACAACGGAAAATTCCGGCACAAAAGGACATTACGAATGTTCGGTTTGCGGAAAATATTTTGATAAAGACGGTAATGAAATTATCGACCTTACAATTGCGAAAATCGTCGCGCATAAAGTAACCGTAAACGGCGAAAGTAAATTCTATGCGGACGGAGAAATCGTAATCGTAACGGCAGACGAGCCTGCGGCAGGCAAAGCGTTTAAAGGCTGGAAGAACGAAAAAGGCGAAATCGTAAGCACCGAAAAGAGTTATACTTTTACCGTATCGGGCGAAATAACGCTTACCGCCGTATACGAAGATAAGACTTCGGGCGGTGGCGGATGCAAAGGAGCGATAATCGCCGATAGCGGCAAAAGCGGTTTTTTCGGCGGGTTGTCAACGGGGATTCCGACTGCCTCTTTGCTTATCGTATTTGCGATTATGCGATTCGCCGTCAGGAAAAAACGTTCGTAGTAAATTCGGTCGGCTCCGAGTTGAAAAGCGGCGCGAAAGCGGCAGGGCATGCGTCGGAGCTTCCTCCGCTTTATTCCCGGCGCGCAATGGCGGTTAAACCGGCAAAAGATTTTTTAAAACAATTTGCGTTGATAGGGTTTAAACTATTGACTTAACCGAAAAAATATAATATAATCAATGTCGGCATTGCACCTAAGGGGGTAATGTAACAAACTGAGCGAGGTGATATAATGAAGCCGAATATACATCCGGAGTATAAACCGGTGAAAGTTCAGTGTGCTTGCGGAGAGACCTTTATTACGGGTTCTACCAAGAAAGGCGACCTTATCAAAGTCGATATCTGCTCCAAGTGCCATCCTTTCTTTACCGGTAAGCAGAAGCTCGTCGATACAGGCGGACGTGTCGATAAATTCAAAAAGAGATACGGAATGTAATCTTGAAAAACCAATAACTCTATGTTCGCATAGAGTTATTTATTTTATACGGACATTTTTCGGCAAACTGATTGTCGGAGAGATGATTTTATAAAAATGGATAAAAAAAGTAATAAAAAAGTAAAAAAGACGTCTATCGGCGGTCAAGCTGTAATCGAGGGCGTAATGATGCGCGGTCGGCAATCTATGGCTACCGCCGTGCGTGACGGCGAGGGCAATATTCAAATTGAAAGCAAGCGTTTAACCCCGCCCGACAAAAAGCCGCTTATAATGCGTCTGCCCATAATCCGCGGAATAATAAGTTTTTTCGATTCGCTTGTCGGCGGCACAAAAACCCTTATGCGTTCGGCATCCGTGTTCGGCGACGAGGGTGAACCGAGCAAGTTTGAAAAATGGCTTGCGGAAAAATTGCACGTCGATCTTATGGGCGTTGTAGGCACGGTCGGCATAGTTTTGGGGCTTGCTCTTTCCGTACTGCTGTTCGTTATGTTGCCGCAGTGGGCAACCAACGGACTGAACGCTTTATTTAATTTCGGAAAAACAAGTTTTTTATACAATCTTATAGAAGGTCTTATAAGAATTGCTATATTCGTTTGTTACATATTGCTCACGTCGCTTATGCCCGATATCAAACGGACGTACATGTATCACGGCGCGGAGCATAAGACGATAACGTGTTACGAAAAAGGGCTTGAACTCACGCCCGAAAACGCCAAAAAGTGCCGCCGCGTGCACGACAGATGCGGAACGACCTTTTTGTTCTTCGTAATGCTTGTAAGTATTCTGGTGTTCTCCGTTGCGAACAGTTTTCTTAAAGTGGACGGCGCGCTCAGAATTTTGCTTAAAATCGCGCTTTTACCCGTGGTCGCGGGGCTTTCGTATGAGCTTTTACGCGGGCTTGCAAAGACGAATTGTTTCATTTTCTACCCGTTAAAAGCCCCGGGACTCTTGTTACAGCATATAACCACGCGCGAACCCGATGAGCAGATGCTCGAAGTAGCTATCGCAGCATTTAAAACCGTTCTCGAAATGGATGGCGACGAAACCATTCCCACAAGCACGTTCATAACGGCAATGCCGGTTGAAAAACTCGTTACCGAGGTAGAAAACGTATTGAAAAACGGCGGCGTGGACGAAAAAAGCGATGCCGAATGGATTGTTTGCAACGCAACGGGTTTAAAGCGCAGCGAACTTGAAAAAAATAAAACCATAGTTCAACCCACGCACGTAAAAAAGGCTATGGAAACGGCAAAGGAACGAGCGTCGGGCAGACCGCTCTGGTATATTATCGGCGATACCGATTTTTACGGATATACCATAAAAGTAGATGAGCGTGTGCTTATTCCCAGACCGGAGACCGAAGAATTGGTCGCTTTTGCGGCTGAAAACATAAAATCCGACGATAAAGTGCTCGATTTATGTACGGGCAGCGGCGCAATCGCCATTGCGCTGAAACTTAAAACAGGCGCAACCGTTACCGCGTCGGACGTAAGCGACGGCGCATTGGAACTCGCAGCCGAAAACGCAGCGCAAAACAAAGCCGACATCACGTTCGTAAAGAGCGATATGTTCGAGAATATAACCGATAGCTTCGATATTATCGTATCGAATCCGCCGTACATTCCCACGCAGGATATAAACGGGCTTGAAAAGTCGGTCAAAGACTATGAGCCGACTCTCGCGCTCGACGGCGGCACCGACGGACTTGATTATTACAGAATTATAGCGAACAATGCCGCAAATCGCTTGAACGCAGGCGGCAAACTGTTCCTTGAGGTAGGGATAGGGCAGGCAAACGCCGTAAAAGAACTGCTTGAACAGGCAGGTTTTATCAATGTTGAAATCCGCAAAGACATTTCGGGCGTCGAACGTATGATAAAAGCCGAAAAAATCGCTTGATCGTCAGGTTCGGCAGTTTAATCGGCGGAGAATACGCTGAGTTGAAAATAACCGTTTTCGGAGTTAAAAATGATAGAAAAACTGGAAGCGATATATAAAAAATATCTTGAATTAACCGAAAAAATATCGGATCCCGAGGTAATATCCCGCATGGACGAGTGGCAAAAAATTGCCAAAGAGCGTGCGGATATGGAAGAAACCGTAGAAAAATATCTTGAATACAAAAAAGTCGAAAGCGACAAACTGTCGGCGGAAGAGTATATAAAATCCGAAACCGATCAGGAAATGCGCGCAATGTACGAAGAAGAAATCGAAGATTGCAAGCACAAGCTCGAAACTATAACGGAAGAACTTAAAATACTGTTATTGCCTAAGGATCCCGACGACGACAAGAACGTTATTCTCGAAATCCGCGGCGGCGCGGGCGGCGAAGAAGCTGCGCTTTTTGCGGCGGAATTATACAGAATGTACGTGCGCTATGCCGAAAATCATCGTTTTAAAACCGAAGAGATCGATTGTAACGAAACCGAGCTCGGCGGTGTAAAAGAGGTTACTTTTATGATCAACGGCAAGGGTGCATACAGTCGTTTAAAGTACGAAAGCGGCGTGCATAGGGTGCAAAGGGTGCCCGAAACCGAATCTCAAGGTCGCGTTCACACTTCCACGGCGACCGTGGCGGTTTTGCCCGAAGCGCAGGACGTAGAAGTCAACATCGACGAAAAAGATCTTATAATCGAAACTTGCCGATCCTCCGGCGCAGGCGGACAGCACATCAACAAGACCGAATCTTGCATAAGAATGGTGCATATTCCCACGGGTATCGTGGTAAACTGTCAGGACGAGCGTTCGCAAATCAAAAACCGCGAAAAAGCGATGAAAGTTATGAAATCGCGCTTGTACGATTATTACAGCACGAAATATAAAAGCGAGTATGCCGAAAACCGTAAAAGTCAGATCGGCACGGGCGACCGCTCCGAGCGGATCAGAACATATAACTTTCCGCAAGGCAGGGTAACCGATCACCGCATAGGTCTTACGCTTTATAATTTAGATGAATTTCTCGCCGGCGATATCGACGAAATGCTCGACGCGTTAGCCATTGCAGATAGGGAGAAAAAACTCTCCGGCGAAGAAGATTAAAAAATCACGAAATGCCAGATAATCGACCTATAGCCCTATTTTTGCGGCATATATACGGCGCATTGCTGCGTTACTGCTTCGGGCAAAAGACTTCGATGACCATATAGGTCTATCGTACCC
>CAKQKA010000068.1 GCA_934247855.1 uncultured Clostridia bacterium
TTTTGCTATATGGCTTGTGTCAAGTTTTTACTTTTGGCATTGGCGTATATGTGTTCTAATGAGGTTAAACAAAGGTGCGTTCAGAAATTGTAGCGGACTTACAAGTATAACTATACCGGGCAGCGTTACATCGATCGGTTATGGAGCATTCTATAATTGTAGCGGACTTACAAGTATCGAAATACCTAATAGTGTTACGTCGATTGGTTACTATGCGTTCGCATATTGTAGCGGGCTTACAAGTATAACTATATGGGACAGCGTTACATCGATTGGTGATTATGCGTTCGCATATTGTAGAGGGCTTGCAACAATAAATTTCAATGGCACGATTGCGCAATGGAAAAAGATAAGTAAATACACGAATTGGAAATATAACGTCCCATCAACCTGTGAGATACAATGCACTGACGGCACAATAAGTATTAACGCCTAAGTTGCTTAACATTTCAACAAAAAAAACGAACAAAGGCTGTCGCGGGGGTTCCGTGGCGGCCTTTTGGCGTTGGAAGGCGGGGTAATCTTCGCTTCACGCCATTCTAAGATGCTCTCGCCTTGCTAAAACATACGAAAGGATCCGTCGGCAAGGCGTGCGCTTTTTGCGTATATAAAACTCATTTTCGGCGGCGGGGAGAACCCCGCCGTTTTGCTTTACTTTTTTTAAATCAAAATCTAAAAAAGCATTGCAAAATTTAATTCTTTATAGTAGAATATATATGTTATATAACTCGCCGGGAGCAAAGCGATTTTTTTGCGTTCAGGCGCGCTTTAAGGTAATACTACAGGTAAAACTATGAACGAATTTCGATTGATTTCTTCCGCGTCTGATAACCCGTATTTCAACCTTGCCGCGGAGAGCTGCATGGTAGATTCGGATAGCGGCGTGTATTTCTTTTTGTGGATGAACGCGCCGACGGTGGTAATCGGTTATAATCAGAACCCGTTTTCGGAGTGCGCTCTTGATAAAATGCGTCAAAAAAACGTTTTTCTTGCAAGGCGGCGCACGGGTGGCGGAGCGGTGTTTCACGACGTCGGCAACCTGAATTTTTCTTTTGTGATGCCGCACGAGCTGTATGACGTGAAACGACAGTCTGCCGTTATTTGCAATGCGCTGAAAAGTCTGGGTATCGATGCAGAGATTTCGGGGCGAAACGATCTGTTGGCGGACGGTCGCAAGTTTTCGGGCAACGCATACTACAAAGGCAAAACGCATCGTTTGCACCATGGAACCATAATGCTTAACGTGGATTTTAACGCTTTGTCGGGTTATTTAACGCCCGATCCGTCCAAATATCTGAAAAAAGGCGTGTCGTCGGTTAGGTCAAGAGTGGTAAATCTGTGCGAATTAAAGCCCGAGCTTACCATACAAGAACTGAAAAACGCTTTATTTTCGGCTTTTTGCAAAGAATATGGCGTAGGCGAGAACGTAAAAATCGAATCCATGGCAAACGAGCCGATCTATAACGCACTTGCAAAAGAGATCTCATCCGATGAATATTTATACAAAAAATGGCAAGATTTTTCTTGCGACACAGCCGCCGATTTTTCTTGGGGGCATGTGAAAGCGTGCGTTAAAACAAATGGCGGAAAAATAGAACAAGTGATTTTTTCCACGGACGGGTTGTTTCCCGCAGCCGTGGATTTCGCCGAAAAATACCTGTCGGCCTGCGGCGGCAGCGTTGCCGAAAAACCGACGTTTCCCGAATCTTTTACCGAGGACGACAAAAAGGTGTTTTTCGATCTGACTGATTTAATAATGAGGAGATAGTATGGATAAAAGAACGGTTTTATACCAAAAACACGTTGAACTCGGCGGCAAAATCGTAAGTTTTGCCGGTTGGGAACTGCCCGTTTCGTACAAGAACGGAATATTGCATGAACACGCCGTCGTGCGTGAAAAGGCAGGTTTGTTCGACGTTTCACACATGGGCGAAATTATGATAACGGGTGAAAATGCGACCGAGACTTTGCAAAAAATTGTAAGCAACCGTGTTGCGGATATGCAGTGCGGGCAGTGCCGTTACGCGCTTTTGCCTTATGCCGACGGCGGAATTGTGGACGATTTATTGATTTACAAGTTCACGGATAACAAATATTTGCTTGTAGTCAACGCCTCCAACGCAGACAAAGATTTTGCTCACATCACCGAAAATCTATCGGTCGGCGCGAAAGCCGAGAATATATCCGATAAAGTTTCGCAAGTGGCTCTGCAAGGTCCGCTTGCCGAAAAAATTATGGCAAAAGTGTGCGATTCTTCGCTTTTACCCGTTAAAAACTATCGTTTTGTGCCCGAAATTACGGTTGCGGGCAAAAAATGTCTTGTTTCAACAACAGGTTATACGGGTGAAAAAGGCTATGAAATCTATGCCGAAAACGCCGATATCGTAGAAATTTACGAAAGTCTTATGGCTGCGGGCGAGGAGTTCGGGCTTGAGCCGATCGGGCTTGGCGCGCGCGACACGCTCAGATTTGAAAGCTGCATGCCGCTTTACGGGCACGAGCTTACGAAAGATTACAAACTTAACGAGGTCGGTCTGGATTTTGCAATCAAGCATGGCTTAGGTTATCTCGGCGAAATGCCCGAAAACGCCGTACCCGAATACACGCGCGCGGGCATAAAACTAATCGATAAAGGCGTTGCGCGCGAGCACGTCGATTTGTTCGACGAAGCGGGCGATAAAATCGGCATAACCACGTCCGGCGGAGTTTGCCCCACGCTCGGCGGTTCGTATGCAATGGTGCGCATACTTAAAAAGTACGAAAATCTTGACTGCGTTTTCGTAAAAGTGCGCGATAAACTGCTTAAAGCCGAATTTGTGCCCATGCCGTTTTACAAACGTGCGGATAAGTAAAGCAAGCCTGCCGAAAATGCGCGGGCTAAAAAAGTACAATAAATAAAAATACATAATTCATAAATCAGCGGAGGAAACAACAATGAAATTCAGCAAAACTCACGAATGGATAAAAGAAGAAGGCGAGGTAATTCTCGTCGGAATTACCGATTACGCGCAAAACGAAATGGGCGATATCGTCTATGCAGATCTGCCCGAGGTGGGAAAAGTTATCGCCGCGGGTGACGAGGTATGCGAACTGGAGTCGGTCAAAGCGGTTGCGCCCGTAAACTCGCCCGTCGGCGGTGAGGTCGTAGAGGTCAACGGCGCGTTGGACGACGATCCCTCGCTTATCAACCGCGAAGCCGAGACCGCATGGCTTTTCAAGGTTAAATCCGACGGTTCGCAAATCGACATGATGTGCGAAAGCGAATACAAAAAATACCTTAAAACGCTGTAATTAGCGCTTCGCCTTAGCGAAATACAACCAATCGGAACTACTTGCTTATCGACAGGAGGACGAAAAAATGGCAAAATACGTGCCACACACGCAAACCGACGTAAAGGAAATGCTTTCCGCGCTCGGTTTAAAAAGTCCGTCGCAGCTTTTTGACGACGTACCGCAGTCAATCCGCTATCCCGATTGCGGAATGAAAGAGGGTATGTCTGAAGCCGACGCAGAAATGAAATTAAACGCGCTCGCCGCAAAAAACAAGGTATACGACACTGTTTTCATGGGCGCGGGTGCTTACAAACATTATATACCGGCGGCTGTGCGCAATCTTTCCGCGCGCAACGAATTCGTAACGGCATATACGCCGTATCAGGCGGAAATGTCGCAGGGTATACTGCAATCGATATACGAATATCAGTCGCTTATTTGCAGGCTTACGGGAATGGACGTTTCCAACGCCTCGCATTACGACGGAGCGACCGCCGCTGCCGAGGCTTGCCTTATGTTTGCGGACGGCAAGCGTACTAAAGTGCTTATATCGTCGCTTGTTAAACCCGACGTAAAGCGCGTTATGGCGACTTATTTCGAAGGTCGCGGTCTTAAACTCGTAACCATAGAATCGTTCGCCGCGTCCATGAATATGGAAAAACTCAACGAGGAGCTTAACGAAGAAGTTCTTGCCGTCTACCTTGAACAGCCTAACTTTTACGGCACGATCGAGGATATGAACACCATTTCGCACCTCGTTCACTCGGCGGGCGCAAAACTTATCGTGGGTGTTTACCCCATAAGTCTGGGCTTACTTAAAAAGCCGTGCGAATACGATGCCGACGTTGCCGTAGGCGAAGCGCAGTGCTTAGGCTTGCCGCTTTCTTTTGGCGGTGCATATCTCGGCTTTATGGCTACAAAAGAGCAGTACATGCGCAAATTGCCGGGCAGAATTGTCGGAGAAACCACCGATCACGACGGCAAAAAAGCGTATGTTTTGACGCTTCAGGCGCGCGAGCAGCATATTCGTCGCGAAAAAGCGTCGTCCAACATTTGCTCTAACGAGGCGCACTGCGCTTTGACCGCGGGCATGTATTTGTCGTTTATGGGTAAAGAGGGTATTAAAGAGGTCGCAAAAGCGTGCGTAGCCAATGCGCACTATCTGCAATTCGCGCTTGCAAAAGCGGGGATAGGCGTAAAATATAAAGACGAGTTCTTCAATGAGTTTGTAACATTATCCAAGTGTACAGCCGAAAATATGCTCAACGCTTTGGCACAAAACGGTATACTCGGCGGTTACAAGGTGGGCACGCACGAAATTTTGTGGTGCGCTACCGAGCTTAACACTCGCGACGAAATGGACAGATGCGCCGAAATCTGCGGGGAGGTCAATAAGTGATGAAAACCGTATTCGAACTTTCTAAAAAGGGCAGAAAAGCGTGGCAGATTCCCACTTGCGAAGCCCCCGAATATGAATTGAAAAGCAAATTCGTAACCGAAACGGAAGCCGAATTGCCCGAGGTTGACGAACTTACGCTCGTAAGACATTACATGGAACTTTCCAAAGCGTCGTTCGGCGTTGACGACGGATTTTATCCGTTGGGTTCATGCACGATGAAATATAATCCCAAGGTCAACGAGATCACAGCCTCGCTCAAGGGTTTCAGAGACGTTCACCCCTTGCAGAAAAAACGCGATATTCAGGGCAGCATAGAACTTATTTGCCGTTTGCAAAAGGCTCTTTGCGACATTACGGGTATGGATGCGGCTTCGCTTCAGCCCGCGGCGGGCGCGCACGGCGAATTTACGGGTTTGAAAATAATCCGCAAATATCATTTGAGCCGCGGCGACGTCAATCGTACCAAAGTAATTGTTCCCGACTCGGCTCACGGCACAAACCCCGCAAGCAGCGCGCTTTGCGGAATGGAAATAGTAAACATTGCCTCCAACGAGCAAGGGCTTGTCGATCTCGACGCTTTGCGCGCCGCGTGCGACGAGCATACCGCCGCTTTCATGCTCACCAACCCCAACACGCTCGGTAAGTTTGAAAAACAGATTCTCGATATTTCGCGCATCGTGCATGACGCCGGCGGACTTTTGTATTACGACGGAGCGAATCTTAACGCCATAATGGGCGTGGCTCGTCCCGCGGATATGGGGTTCGACGTGGTTCACCTGAACTTACACAAAACGTTTTCCACGCCGCACGGCGGCGGCGGTCCGGGCAGCGGCCCCGTTTGCGTAAAAGCGGAACTCGCCGAATTCTTGCCCACGCCCGTTGCCATGAAAGATAAATCGTCCACTTACTCGCTCATAGAGCCAGAAAGGACGATCGGTAAGGTAAAGGCGTTCTACGGCAATTTTAACGTGCTTGTAAAAGCGTACACATATATTCTCGTGCTGGGCGAGGAGGGGTTGCGCAACGCATCCGAAATGGCGGTTCTTAACGCCAACTATTTCAAAAAACTTCTTGAAAAATACGATACGCACAAGGGCGAGCGTTGCATGCACGAGTTCGTGTTGTCTATGGAAAAGGTAAAACAGGATACGGGCGTTTCCGCGCTCGATATCGCAAAAGCTATGATCGATTGCGGTATTCATCCGCCTACAATGTATTTTCCGCAGATCGTACACGAGGCTCTTATGTTCGAGCCGACCGAAACCGAAAGCAAGGAAACTCTCGAAGAGGCTGCCACCGCGATTATCGGCATTATCGACAGGGCGTATACCGATCCAGATTCGCTTAAAGCCGCTCCTGTGACTACCGCTGTCGGCAGACCGGACGAGGTTAAGGCGGCAAGAACGCCCAAACTCAGGGATTAAAATATAAATATAGCATATATCGCCGCCGAACCTTGCTTGATGCTTCGGAGTCGGTGTTCGGCGGTAATAAACCATGCCGGAGAAAGAAATGAACGAAATTCAACGTCGGATTTTACATAAAATCGAAGAATATCAGACTATTATCATAATCAGACATATTCGTCCGGACGGCGACGCTGTAGGCTCTACGCTCGGATTGCGCGAGATTTTACGCCTTACATATCCCGAAAAACGGATTTTTACGATAAACGAAGACTATTCGGAATATATGTCTTTTTTGGGTAACGAGGACGAGGCGATAACGGACGACGAGTACGCGAACGCGCTTGTTATCGCTGTGGATACGGCTTCGGTCGATCGTTTGTCCAACAAAAAATTCGCGCTGGCAAAAGAGCTGATTAAAATCGACCACCATATCGACATTGCGCCTTACGGCGATATCAGCTGGGTGGAAGATCACAGGTCGTCCGCGTGCGAGATGATAGCCGATTTTTATGCCTGCAATAAGGACGTTTTAAAAATCAATTCTTTTGCCGCAACTTGCATTTATGCTGGAATGGTAACCGATACCGGGCGGTTTAAGTACGAGGTGAGCGGCGAGACCATGCGCCTTGCGGGTATTCTTCTCGATATCGGCATAGATACCGAAACGCTGTTCGCGCACCTTACGCTTGAAGATTTTTCTTATTACAAGTTCGAAGCGTACGTTTTCAGTAAGATTAAAATGACCGAAAGCGGCGTTGCGTATCTTTACGTTACCAACAAAATGAAAGAAAAACTCGGGCTTTCCAACGAGCAGGCAAGCAGTGCGATTTCGTTTATAGACGGCATAAAGGGCAGTCTTATCTGGGCGGCGTTTATCGATAACGACGACGGAACTATAAGGGTAAGGTTGCGTTCAAGATTTTTAGATATCAATACGCTTGCCGAGCGTTTCCACGGCGGCGGGCATGCCAAAGCCGCGGGTGCGACTTGCTATTCCAAAAAAGAAATGAACAAGCTCATCGCCGAAGCCGATTTGCTGCTTAAAGAATACAAAGAATCGCACGAGGGCTGGTTATGAAAACTTTAATTACCAATGACGACGGTATTTTTTCGGACGGCATAAAGTGCCTTGCCGCGTGGGCGAAAAAGCTGGGCGACGTAACGCTGTGCGCCCCTAAATTTCAACAAAGCGGCAAAAGTCACGGCATAGAAATTCACGAGGCGTTCGAGATTAAACCCGTCAAAGTGCTCGACGGCATAAGGGCGTTTTCGGTCGATTCCACGCCTGCCGACTGCGTGCGTTTTGCCGTGCTGGGGCTTAACGAAAAGTACGATCTGGTGCTGTCCGGCATCAACCGCGGATATAATATCGGCGAGGATATAGTTTATTCGGGCACTGCCGGCGCGATTTTTGAAGCGCGCGCTTTAAGACACCGCGCAATCGCATTTTCAACCGACGTTCATGGGTTTGAGTTCGCCGCCGCTCATTTAGACGATGCATATAATTTTATTTTGAATAACAAGCTGTTCGACTACGGCGATTTATTCAACGTAAATATCCCCGGCGACCGCGCCTGTGGTATAAAGGTTACGCGGCAGGGCGACCGCTATTATCAGGACGAGTTCGTCTGCGAGGGGAATGACATGTACCGTCAGCTCGGCGGTTGCATTTACATTCGCCGCGATGCTCCTGACGACGATACCGAAGCGGTTTTAAACGGCTTTATTTCTATAACGCCGCTTACCGTTGACCGTACCGATAACGCCGCTTACGAAAAGATTAAAAAAACAGGGCTGTAAAAGCGTTTTTGCACTCTGCGGCTCTGTATATAATAGGTTGTAAAATTATAAAACTGCGGTTTAACTGTAATGAAAGTTAAAGACCGCGGTTTTTGTGTTATTTAAGCGGAAAAAGCGCAAAAAAATATCATATTATGCAGAGCTGCGCATAATATGATATATGAAAAGAAAAACTGCGAGAAAGATCAAAATAGGCATTGCGATGCTTGTGGTATTCGTCGTCTACATATGGTTATCGTCAAGCCGACTGATAATCGATGCGGGCGGCGAATATTTTGCGTTTTCGGTGTCGAATTGCAGTTATTACGCTATCGAAGAGAGGATAAAAAATCAATACGTCAAGGATTTATGCACGATCGAAAAGACATCCGACGGCAAAGTAGCCTGCGTAAAAACCGACGTGGTGGGCATAAACGCGCTGTCAGCAAAACTCGCGACCGATTGTTATACCGCTCTCGATGGCTTGGTGGCGGACGGTTTTCCCGTCCCGTGCGG
The DNA here is from genome assembly GCA_934247855.1 of uncultured Clostridia bacterium. Taxonomy (GTDB): domain Bacteria; phylum Bacillota; class Clostridia; order Christensenellales; family Borkfalkiaceae; genus HGM11416. The sequence goes on from CAKQKA010000068.1 coordinate 8,377, forward strand.
TGTTTTTACGGGTATTCGTTTGCTCGCAGGCTCGGGTAAAAAGGTAAAAATAAAACTTGTGGGCGTGTTGTCCGTTCAGTGCGACATGGTGCGAGCGTTTTCATCCGTCGGCATCAATCAGACAAGGTACACGCTTTCGGCTTTCATTCACGCCGATTTATCCGTGTATACGCCGCTCGGCTATAAACGGTATTCGGAAAAAATAGAAGTGCCCTTGTTCGATAATTTCATCGTGGGGGAAGTTCCGAACGTTTATCTTA
>CAKQKA010000069.1 GCA_934247855.1 uncultured Clostridia bacterium
AGGGGAGTGGCTCAACGGTAGAGCAGCGGTCTCCAAAACCGCCGGTTGCGTGTTCGAATCGCGTCTCCCCTGCCAAAGTCGTTGCATCTTAGGATGTAACGGCTTTTTCGTTATTTAGCAATAAACCAAAAGCAAACCGAATAATCAAAAGAAGACCTCTAAGGAGGTCTTGGGTTTGAGCCGATCTATAAGCCGAGTTCTGTCTTGCGCGGTTATCTATCTAGATTTGCCGTTACCGACAAATTCAAGCGACATTCAACAAACACGCCGGTCAAAGCCCCGTTGGCGCATTCCTATCTTGCTTCGAGTGGGGTTTACACAGCCTCCCGCGTTACCGAAGGAGCGGTGAGCTCTTACCTCGCCTTTTCATCCTTACCCTTTCGGGCGGTAATTTTCTGTTGCACTTTCCTTGAAGTCACCTTCACCGGCCGTTAGCCGGCACCCTGCTTTGTGAAGCTCGGACTTTCCTCGTTACGACATTCCAGTCGCACCGCAACCGCACGGTCGCCTCAAACAATTCGATTATAGCAAAAACAATTCAGCTTGTAAAGCATTTGCTTTCGTGTAAACAAAAAAGCCGCCAACGCTACCATAGGCATTGACGGCAAAATCTTAACAATTCTATTTTTTCTTTTTGTAAACGTATTTCAGTTCAAGCAAACCGTTTTTAAGCGTTCTTTGTTCGCCGGTAAACTCAAACGCGTATTTCTCAAAAAAAGCAAGCCCCGGCTGGTTTACTGAAAGAACGGTTGCATAAATGCGATTGATACTCGTCATTTGCTTGACTGCGAATTCCATAAGTTTTGTACCGATACCCTGACGCTGTTTATCTGGTCTGACGTATAAATGAGTCATTTCGAAACGATCTTTATCGATAGTAACAAATCCGACAACGTTGTTCTTATCATAAGCTATATAAGTAATACGCTCTGCATCGTCATCTTTTTTCAAAATAGCCGTTGTTTTTTCAACGTTAAAATTCTCAAGATATTCGTCGGTAAAATACGCCGAATGAGCGGACTTCCAACTTGAAACGTAGCACTCCGCTGCTTCGGTAATATTCTTGTCGTTCATTTCTACGATATACATACTCGTTCCGCCTTCATTTAATACACAAATTATACTATTTGAGAAAAATAAAGTCAACTTTTTTCACATACTTAAAGCAAGCGATTTTTTTTCGCCGCCGCGATAATCCGGTCAAATTTTTAGATAGTATGCCCTAATTCAAAGATATATTGCACAAATCGTCATATTTTTTCACTGCCTCACACCTTAACTCATCATCAAACAAGTTTCTTTCAAAACATTCATCCGATATCTTCTTCGCAAGAAACAACGCCTGCGGAGAATATTTAAGCGCACCTAAAAAACTTGACTGTCTGCCGCTTTGGCGAGTGCCTAAAATATCGCCGCCTCCTCGCATTTTAAAATCGGCTTCGGCAATTTTAAAACCGTCGGACGAGCCGCAAAGCGTTTTAAGCCTTTCAATCGAATCCGGATTATCTGTCGAAGTCAACAAAAAACAATAGCTTTGCAAATCGCTCCTGCCGACTCGCCCCCTTAATTGATGCAGTTGGGAAAGTCCGAATCTGTCGGCATCGCAAATAACCATTACCGTCGCGTTCGGAACGTCGATTCCGACTTCGATAACCGTGGTGGAAACCAATACATTACAATCTCCGTTTTTAAAACAATGCATAATTTCGCGCTTTTCATCGTCTTTCATTTTTCCGTGTAAAAGCGCGATTTTCGCCTGCGGCAAACGTTCGATCAGTTGTTCATATAATCTTGTAACGCTCATTATTTCGCCCTCGGGATCATCTTCTATCTTAGGCGCGACGAAATAAATCTTGTTGCCTTTTTGTATTTCGTTTGAAATAAACCCGTACATTCCGTCGTACTTAACCTGTGGGACGATATTTGTTCCCACAACGGCACGGGATTCAGGCTTATCGGTAATGGTTGTAATATCAAGATCACCGTAAAAAATCAGCGATAACGTCCTCGGAATGGGCGTCGCGCTCATAACAAGCAAATCGGGCGAATTACCCTTAGATAACAAACTGCTGCGCTGCGCAACGCCGAATCGATGTTGTTCGTCGCAAATGCATAAGGCAAGATTATAAAATTCAACGTTTTTTTGCAAAATCGCGTGCGTTCCGACTATAATATCATATTGCCCTGCAGCAATAGCTTTCTTAGTCGTATTTTTTTCTTTAACAGACAAAGAACCCGACAAATACGCAACCCGAAATTCAGGTAAATATTTTTGAACAAGTTTATAGTTTTGCTCCGCAAGAACCTCGGTCGGGGCTAAAAATGCAACCTGAAAACCCGAACTCGCCGCATTATACATAGCACAAAGCGCGACCGCGGTCTTTCCGCAGCCGACGTCGCCTTGCAAAAGTCGATTCATAACATGCGGAGAATTCATATCCGAAAAAATCTCATTAACTGCTTTTTTTTGCCCGTCGGTAAATTCAAAACCGAAACGAAGAGAAAAGTCTTTCAGTTTTGCAGCCGTCAGAGCATAATGATTAACCCTGACCTGCATTTTATCGCCTTTAATAAGTTTGAATGCCGAAATCAGCATAAAATATTCTTCGGTCGCAATTCTATCAGACGCATCGTCTTTTTGCGAAAACGACTGCGGATTATGCACCGCATAGTAAGATTGAGTAAGCGAACTCAATTCATACTTGCGCAAAAGCATATCCGGAATGCGGGATTTTATATCAGTTTTCTTTAATGCGTCAAGTATAATCGACTGCATTGTACGCTGAAAAATACTCGGCGTTACCGAATAAACGGGTAAAATCCCTTTTAATCTGTCATTTTTTTCAACAAGCTCAAATGTCGGATTCATCATACTGACCTGACCGAATTTTTTTTGAACGCGACCATAAAAAAAATATTCGTTGTCGGGAACAAGTTTAGATGCAACGTATGGTTGATTAAACCAAATCACATCGAATACTTCGCCGTCTTGCTCGCAAACCGCTTTTACGCAACGCAAATTACGCGATGAGGAAAAAACGCGCGGCGCAGAAACAAGACGCGCTTTGGTGAAGCAATATTCGCAAGCTATGGAATATTTTAAAGGCATTATATGCGTTAAATCAAGGTAGTTACGAGGAAAATGCCTTATAAGATCCTCCGTCGAGTCAATTCCAATCTTATTTAGTTCCGAAATACGCTTTTCGGATAAGCCTTTTATATATTTTAATTCCATAACGATTCACATATATAACAAACGCGCCGCAAATGCGACGCGCTAAACAATTATTCGAGCGAAACTATATAATAATATATGTCCTGACCGCCGTAATAAATTTCGACGTCGCATTCGGGATATTTTTCACTTATTTTCGACTGCAAAGCCTCGGCTTGTTCTTGCGTTACCTCTTTACCATAATAAAGATTTATCAACGCGTGCGCCTCATCTTTCATTTTATCGATAAGTTTTAAGGTTGCTTCCTCAACCGAAGTCGCTTTGGATAAAATCTTCTTGCTGTTCAAACCGATGATATCGCCCTTTTTCAGACTGAATCCGTCGATTTTAGTCGTTCTGACGGCATAAGTGACCTGACCTGTAACCACGTTTTCGATTTCGTGGTACATATTGACAAAATTGTTTTCGGCTGTATCTTCGGGGTTGAACTGCAATGCAGCGGCAAATCCCTGGGGAATATTCTTTGTCGGCACAACGTAAATTTTCTTACCTTCAACAAGCGATTTTGCTTGCTCGGCTGCAAGAATTATATTGCTGTTGTTCGGCAAAATAAAGATGTTTTCCGCATTTATTTTTGCGATGGCATCGGCAATATCGCTCGCGCTGGGATTCATAGTTTGCCCGCCTTCGATAACCCGATCTACCATAAGTTCACGGAAGATATCGGCAAGTCCGTCGCCCTGCGATATGGCAAGCATTCCCATATTTTTCTTTTCAGCCTCGTACTTTTTAACAAGTTGACGATGCTGTTCGAGCATGTTTTCAATTTTGACTTTATCAATCTCGCCCAAAGTCAACGCCTTGGATAAAGCCTGCCCCGGATTATTCGTATGGACATGAACTTTTACGAACTCGAGATCGCCTATAACAAGTACGCAATCGCCTATCGTCATCAGATATTCGCGCAACTTGTCTATATCAGCCAAAGTCGTCCTGCGTTTCAGGTTTATTATAAAGAATTCGGTACAATAACCAAACTCAATCTCGCCAAGATTAATGATATCGATATTATTGGAAGTCTCGTCAACGGTTTTTGCCACGGGAACTTCTTCATCTTCTTCGGATTCGATAGATTCGCCGAGTAATCCTTTAAGCATTCCCTTGAAGACGGTCAAAAGCCCCATTCCGCCTGAATCGACAACACCGGCTTTTTTAAGAACAGGCAACAAATCGGGCGTGGAAGCAAGCGCTTCTTCCCCTTTCTCAATAACCTCTTTAAAGAAAAGCTCGAAATCGCGCTGGCGCACAGCAAACTGCGCGGCGTCACTCATCAAACGCGAAACGGTAAGCATCGTCCCTTCCTTGGGCTTGCTTACTGCGGAATAAGCAATCGCGGTCGCGTTTTTCATCGCTTTGGCAAAAAGCCTGGTATCGGCTTCGTCCTTAGTCTTTATTACGGTACAAATACCTTTTAAAATCTGCGACAAAATAACGCCTGAATTACCTCTGGCGCCACGCAACGCTCCGCGCGCCACAGCGTCGCTGATGTTGCTTAAACGATTGCTGTTTGCCGCCTTCATCTCCTTGACGGCGGATTGCATAGTCAAAGACATGTTTGTCCCCGTATCTCCGTCCGGCACGGGAAAAACATTTAGAGCGTCGATCTTAGTCCTGTTCGCATCGAGCAATTTCGACGCAGAACCGATCATTCTCATGAACGTCGCTCCGTTAATTGATTTTATCATAAAAAAACGAATACTCCCGAATAATTACAGTTTGACACCGACGATATTTACGTTTACACGTTCCACAAGCATACCGGTGACCTTTTCTACATTATAATTCACCGCTTGTTTCAAACTGTCGGCAACTGCAGATATGGAGACGCCGAATTTAATTATAACATACAAGTCAATATAAATACGGTCTCCGTCGGTGGTTACGCTTACGCCCTTAGGCCCGCTTTTCTTCAGTAACCCCGTAATAGCGTCGGAAAACCGTTTATTCACCATCTCTACAATTCCGTAACAATCGAGAGCGGCGTGTTCAGCAACTCGCGCAATGGCTTCGTTAGATATAGAAATGTTGCCGTATACATTGCTGGTCTTTACCGACATATCAATTTTTCTCCTTTAAAACACTGACCTTATTTTACAACATATTTGATTATTTGGCAAGAAAAAAACAGTCAATTCGTATTTTCGGCCAAATAGTTCCGCCCGAAAAATAAAAAATCGGGCAAAAAGCCAAAAAAACATCAAGTTCTCCTGCTTGAATTCTTTTTGCCGACCTGTACAAGCATGGCATCTCTGAAATTCGCATAAAGTTCGCTGTTCAAAGCATACATAACGGTCGGTTTAACTTTTACTTGTTTGCGATCGTATGTAATAAGGCCGTTCAGTTCATCCTCTACATCGCTGAGCTGCGTGTATATGCAAGCGCAAAGTCCGCTTTTTATCAGCGGCGCAACTTTGTTAATGTATAATTTTTTTATCGCCGATACATATTTTTCGTTTGACTTGAATTTTTTATACCCGAAAAACTTTTTCTCGTCATAAACATGCCCCGGCGTCATATAAGAATAACCGCCGAACTCGCTTAACGTTACCGGACGATTATCGCGCGGAACTTTAAGCTTTGTATAGTAAGTATGCATACTCTTTATATCGCATTTATTGTGATAATCGTGCCAACCGCTCACGCTTTCGACTATTCTTGTAGGATCGGTTATCTTTACCGCATACGCAATTTTTTCACTGTCGAACTGCCCCCAACCCTCGTTGAAAATCGTCCATGTACTTATACAGGTGCAATTTTTAAGTTGATTGACCGTCTCCTGCCACTCCGAGGTAAAACGTTTTCTGCCGTTCTCGTCTTCGCGTGCAAAATATTTGTAGTCCGAATCTTTATGAATAATACCTAAAAACGGTTGCAATGCAACATGTGAGAATTTATACTCGCCGCCGCCGTTCACAAAATCCTGCCAAACGACAATCCCCATTTTATCGCAGTGATAATACCAACGCATGCTCTCCACTTTGATATGCTTACGAATTGTATTAAAACCCATTCGTTTTACAAATTTCAAATCGTTGATTACCGCATCATCGCTCGGCGGAGTAAGCAAGCCGTCGGGCCAATACCCCTGATCGAGCAAGCCACTGAAAAAATACGGTTTACCGTTAAGACTTAAACGCTTTATACCGTGACCATCCGTCATAATACCGAACGATCTTACACCGAAATAGGAATAAACTTTATCTTTACCGCATTCAAGCACTAAATCATACAGTTTCGGGTTTTCCGGCGACCAAAGCTTAAAATCGTACTTAAGATATATTTGCCCTTTTGTTTGCCCTGACAATATGAGTTTATCGCCGTCGTAAACTTTATAATTCTTTTCGCCGTCAAAAGCAACGTCGATAAAGACTTCTTTTTTGAGTGCGTCGGTTTTAATAGCTAAATCTTCAATGCGAATTTTCGGTACTTTTTCAATCCACACTGTTTGCCATATGCCGCTTTGCGCGGTATACCATATACCGCCGCGTTCAGTTTTTTGCTTGCCTCTGCCGCCGTGCGATTCTTCGGTCGGATCGCAAACAACAACGTCAAGAGAGTTCTCGCCCGCAAAAATAAACGGCGATATATCTATAGAAAATGCAGTATACCCGCCCTCATGCGAACCTGCAAATTTACCGTTGACATATACGTCGCAAGAATAATCGACCGCACCGAAATGAAGAATCGTATCATACTCGGAATCGATTTTTTCAATAACGAAATCACGCCCATAGTACAATCTGTCTGCGGGCGTAATATAATCTACGCCTTCAACGTAGGAATTAAGCGTTTCAGGTGAAAACGGTACGTTGATGTGCTTGTCGTAATTACCGAGCGGAGCACCTGCCTTCCTGACGGCAAAACGCCACAGCCCGTTAAGACAACGGTAATCGTCGCGGCGAAATTGCGGTCTCGGATATTCCGAATGCGGCACATTTTCGATTTTATAGTCGCAAATCAGTTTCATTTTTTCAACTTTTCTTTATATTCCGTTGCAAGAGAAATCATATTTTCCGCATGCCGAATTGAAATTTCAGCGGTTTTACTCCCGCCGATAAGACGGATAATTTCTTCTACTTTCTGCGCCGCATCGAGTGCCTTTACCGTAGTAAATGTTTTACCGTCCGTTTCGATTTTTTCAATAAAGAAAGATTTATCGCTCATAGAAGAAATCTGAGGTAAATGCGAAACGGCTATTATTTGTTTTTTCATCGAAATCTGCGCAAAATTCTTTGCTACGACAGAAGCGGTAACACCGCTTATACCCGCATCGATCTCATCGAATACGTATGTCCCGCAAGGCGATCCCGTCTGAGTTTTAAGCGCAAGCATAAATCTGCTCATTTCGCCGCCGCTTATAATTTTCGACAAAGGCTTAACAGGCTCGCCCGCATTGGCGGAAAACATAAATTCTATATGATCAAGCCCGTTGGACGGATATGTCGTCAATTCTTCAATTGAAGGCAGTTCGTCATATTCCACGCAAAAATCGGCATGAGGCATACCCAGATCGGCAAGTTTTTCTTTTACTCTGACCGAAAAATCCGTAGAGTACGCCTTTCTCGCCGTAGAAAGCTCGCAACAAATTTTGTAATATTCGTCTATTTTTTTAACTTTTGCATTCGTGATTTGCTCGATAGTCTCATCGGATTTCAGCAAATCATCACGTTCGTCAACAGCCGACCGATAAAAAGCTTCGATATCTTCAAGTGTCGCACCGTATTTTTTCTTAAGATTGCGATAAACCTCAAGTCGCTTTTCAATCTCGTCGGGATCGACGGATTCAAAGTCAAATGAATCGAGATAATCTTTTACGCAGTCACCGATATCATTCGCCTCTTCGCGTAAATTATTAAGCCGTTCGGCAAAAGAATCTATTTTTTCATCAAGTCCGGAAACATTCCTTATAGCCTGCTCGGCAAGAATAACCGAATCCGAAACACCGTTTTCGTCCGATAGCGACTGATATACAGCCGAAAGCGCGTTTGTAATTTTTTCGGCATTGCGAATACGTTCGTGTAAGGAAAGTAATTCTGCTTCCTCGCCTTCTTTCAGGTCGGCAGCCTGAATTTCGTTTATCTGATAATTCAGAATGTCTATTCTGCGCGCACGCTCATCGGGATTACCGCCAAGTTTGGCAAGTTTTTCGTCGAGTTCTTTTATATCGGCACACACGTTTTTAAGCCGTGCCTTGTAATTTTCAACGCCGGCACTTTGGTCTATACATTCAAGCTGCTTGCTTTTCGATAATAAAATAAAATGCTCGCTTTGACCATGAA
>CAKQKA010000070.1 GCA_934247855.1 uncultured Clostridia bacterium
CAGAAGTTAAGCTCAATCACGCCCAAAGTACTTGGCTGGACACGGCCCGGGAGGATAGGTAGTTGCCGCTTCCATTTATTCCTCTATAGCTCAGCGGTAGAGCATCCGGCTGTTAACCGGAGGGTCGTAGGTTCAAATCCTACTGGGGGAGCCATCTGAATTACCTATTGTAATCTGAACATTTTGTTCGTGACAACAATAGGTAATTTTTTTATTCTGTCTTGTTTTTCGGTATATTTATTATGCTTTGTGATGTGTTTTAATTGCTTTTTGGAAGAAGCAAAATGTGACACGTATTTTGAAAATAGGTGAAAAGTGAGATATAAAAGAAAAAAACAGTCACATTTGAACTCTTGATTTGATACAAATCTATTCAGACTTTGCCTGTCGGTCGTGAAAAGAACTTCAAAACCGTTTTCACTCAACCGGGAATGAGATATTCGCAAGCAAAAGAACTCGTGCAATCGTTGCTTGAAGACGGTGAGTTTCAGGAGTTTTCCATAGCCGAAAGAAATGCGGTTATTGAACGGATTTTAAGCGATATAAAAGGCAGAATGATGGAAGACATCGTGTTGCTTGAAACGAAGATTGTGAATCCGAAAAAGCAGGTTTTTCAGCTTCAGTTTGCCGTCGGCGAATTCGATATGGTTGTTGCGGACAGTGCAAACGCGACTTGCGAAATTTACGAAGTAAAGCACAGCAAGGAGCAAGCGAAAGAGCAATTCAGGCATTTGATTGACGAAGAAAAACTGAAAAACACGGAATTCAGATACGGAAAAATCACTAAAAAAGTTGTTATTTATCGCGGAGAAAATACGACTTTGGAAAACGGAATCGAATACAGAAACGTAGAAGATTATTTGAAATCTCTTCTTTGAAATCGCGAAGTGCGTGGTTCGAAAACGGAACGGAAAAAGCGTGAAGAACCTATTGAAATCTGAACCTTTATGGTAAGACATTTCAATAGGTTTTTCTTTTATCCCTTTATTTGAAAGGGCTTCAGCGTTATTGCAAGGGAAGGAAGACGGTCGTTTTCTTGCCACTTGTGAAAACCTCGCAAAAGTTCTGCGAATTGCTGAATGTCCACGGGCTAAATGCCGTCGAGGTGAACGGCAATTCGAAAGACAGGGAACGAATATTGGCCGACTTCGAGGCTGGGGAATATGACGTTCTTTGCAATTCGATGCTTTTGACCGAAGGCTGGGATTGCCCCGCAGTCGACACAATCGTCGTTTTGAGGCCAACCAAGGTAAGAAGCCTATTGTGTTTACTGTGATAAAACAAAAACTATCAGAATACCGCTTTTCGATACAGCAGTGTTCGGATAGGCCTCTCTTGGTGAAACAAATCAAACCTAAAAGGAATTTTATTCGGGTATGCCCGATACGCAATAGTTTAATGGTGGCGGTAACTTTTTTAAGTTGCTGTCGTTTTTTTTAGTGCATAAATTTTGTTAAAACAGACATCTCATTCCTCGGTTTTAGGTGTGGCATGGCTTTTGAACTGCGATGGTGTAATGCCGTATCGTTTTTTAAAAATACGCGAAAAATAGTTATTGTCGGAAATTCCCACCATTTCGGCGACTTTGCTTACCGAATGAGTGCTTAAAAGTTCTTTTGCCTTATTAAGGCGCGTTTCGTTGACGAATTCCATGACGCTTAAACCACTCTCGTTTTTAAATAAAGTGAAAAGTGACGAGCGGCTGTAGTGAAATTCTTTGCACAAAAGGTCTACGGAGAGTTGTTCGGCGTAATTCTTTTTTATATAAGCGACGATTGTTTTGAACGACGAGCGGTGATTTATGCGAATGTCGTTGTTCAGAATAGTGTATTGCACAACCCATGAAAGAATTTTGGCGTAAGACGAAACTACGTTTATGGGCGTTTCGGTAAACGGCGAAAGCAGCGTTTTTTCGTATGTGGTGGGCTTGTTTTCTTCAAGAAAACGTTTTTTGTCGGTCAAAATTTGCCCGAGCAAAAAGTACCCAAGCGTTTCGCCGTTGAACTTGATCGGTTGAACGGCTTCGGTAAGGTGATAGTGGCACTCGTAAATATACAGTTCGCCTTGCTCTTTTGCTTTTAAAAAAGATGTTTTATCGCATTCTTTACATTTGTTATAAAATGCCTTGTCGCGTTGTTTGAACGAGCAAAGCGCGCAGTTGTCGCCGGGTATGCCGATAACGGGCACGTTATAATCTTCAAGAAATGATATTCTTATTCCCGTAACGTTGTTGAACTCGGTCAATATTTCTATCAGTTTCTCTTTATCGTAAAGCAGTTCCATACCGCGATTATACGCCGGATTTATGGCAAAATCAAGCAATATGAGAATAAAAGTTCAAAAATAAAGACTTTTGTGCTATAAAAAGGACTTTTGTCTATTGAATAAATATTTTTAAGCGGTAAAATATCGGTGTAAACGTAATTGTCGCTGTGTGTCGGTATAGTCGATCGCACGGGCGGACGTTTTTTGCAGGAGAAAAATATGGAACCTATACAAGTGGTTATAGCGGGACTGGGCCCCCGCGGACTTAATACTTACGGCAACTATCAGAATTTATTCCCCGAAAACATGAAAGTGGTGGGAGTAGCGGACATAGACGAAGAAAAGTTGAAACTTGCCCAAAAAAGTCTTTCGATCGACCCCGACAAATGCTTTCACAGTGCGGAAGAGATGTTTTCCGTTCCCAAGTTTGCGCAGATAGCCGTTATCGCCACGCAGGATTCGCAACACATAACGCATGCGGTTATGGCGATGAAGCATGGGTACGATTTGCTTTTGGAAAAGCCCATTGCCAACAAACTAGAAGATTGTCTTGCTATAATGAAGGAAGCGTTAAGGCTTAAAAGGCATGTTGCGGTTTGTCATGTGTTGCGCTATACGACCTTTTATAAAACTATAAAAGAGATAATCGACAGCGGCAAGATAGGATCAATTGCAAGCATAGATGCAAACGAGAACGTCGGTTACTGGCATCAGGCGCATTCGTTCGTCCGCGGAAACTGGAGAAACGCAGAACTTTCAAGCCCGATGATATTGCAAAAGTGCTGTCACGACCTTGATATATTCAACTTTTTGACGGGTAAAAAGTGCTTAGGGTTAAGTTCTTACGGCAGCAATATGTTTTTTAACTCGGCAAACAAGCCGCAGGGTGCAGCCGATTATTGTCTGGATTGCAAATACTGCGATGATTGCGTGTTCAGTGCGAAAAAGATTTATTTAAGCGAAAACGCAATGTCTGAAAAGGAATGGCTGTGTTACGTCGTGGCTCCGCCTTATCCCACAAAAGAAAAGATAGAAAAAGCGTTGAAACGCGGCCCTTACGGCAGATGCGTTTTCGCCTGCGATAACGACGTGGTCGATCATCAGAGCGTGAATATGCTTTACGAAGGCGGCGCGACGGTACATCTTACCATGTCGGGCTTTTCGGAAAAGTGTTATCGCACCATAAGAATAACAGGCACGGCGGGCGAAGTCGAAGGCAATCAGGATACCAATATAATACGCCTTATCCGTTTCGGCGAGCAGCCCGTTTATTACGATATAAACAAGTTGGCTACCGATCTTTCGGGGCACGGCGGCGGCGATAACGAGATGATGACAGAACTTATGCACAAACTCGCAAGCGGCGGGGGCGACGTAACTTCTTCGATAGTCAATTCCATAAGAAGCCACATAATGGCTTTTGCCGCCGAAAAATCTCGGCTTAATAACGGCGAAGCAATAAATATCGACGATTTTATTGCGGAAAACGGCGGTATTATCGATAAAAACTAAAAAAAGTTCGCGATAAGAACTGAAAAATATATAAAATCGGGAGAAAAATAATGAAAGCAAAAAAGATTTTAACGTTGGTTATGTCGTTTGCGATGATGTTTACTACGCTTACCGCCTGCGTCGGCGGCGACGTCGATTCTTCTTCGGACACGACTGAAAGAACAAGCGTATTTACGCAGGAAGCGGATTATTCCGACAGAAACGGCGTAAAGCGCGAATGGAACAAAGTCAGCTCGTATTTCATCAATTACGGCGAATTTCAGGAAGAAATGCTCAGGTACGACGTTGCCATAATAGGCAGAAACGCCATGACAAAAGCGGATATTCAAAAATTCAAAGATGCGGGCGTATGGACTGTGGAATATATCACTCTCGGCGAAGATTATTCGCTTAATATCGGCGACGGAATGGGGCCCGGCGGTTATGCGTCGTATTATCTTTACGACGATAACGATCAGCCCATCCCCAACGGCGACTGGGGTTCGTACTATGTAGATCCCGCAAATCCCGCTTGGCGCACGATAGTCTTCAACGAAATCCGCAGAATTATCGATTCGGGCGTGGACGGAATTTTTATGGACACCGTGGACTGCATTGACGCATACCCGCAGACTTTTAACGGAATGTGTAACCTTATCAAGGATATCCGCGAAGAGTTCCCCGATATAAAAATGGTGCTTAACAGGGGCTTTACGGCGGTCCCCACCGTATACGAATATCTCGACGGCGTTATGTTCGAACTCTTCAGCACTTATTATAACCTTTCTGTTTTCAAATACGACGTACTCGACGAAAGTTCGGTTACTTTCAGTTATAACAGATATAACGGCGTGCAGATAGTAAACGCGTGCCGTCAAAAAAAATATTTCCCCGTATTCGCAATGGAATACTATCCCGCGGACGGTTTCGAATCGGACAAGCAGCTTATTTACGATCGCGACTGGGAATACGATTTTATTCCTTACATCAACGCGGCCGGAAGAACGATCGGCGGAGAAATGATGCCTTACGAATTCCGTCCGAAGAGTATTCGCGGCAAAAAGGCGCTTGCCATTCGCGACGACGTAAATCTTAAACAAAACGGCGACCTTACCGAAGCAAATCTCGCTTACGAAAAGAACGGCGCAAAAGTCACCGTCGATTCGTTGTTCAACGGATATAACAAAAACGTGCTTATCGACGGCTATATAAGCAATGCGGAAAACTTCGAAAGTCTCGGCTGGCAGTTTGCTAACTGGGCCAGCGGCGAAAACGAAAACCCGCATTACGTTATAATAGAACTGCCCGCGGCTAAAGATCTTTCGGTTATGAAAGTCCACTGGGCGTTCGATAACGGCGACGTATTCTCTTCGCGCTCGGTAGAAGTGCAGGTTGAAAGAAAGGGCGAGTGGGTTAAAGTCGGCGAAGCGCTCAATATAGAAAACGGCACTTACAGAACGGATATTTCGCTCAGCGGCGCAAACGGCGTAACCAAAGTAAGATTGTATCAGGAAGCGGGCAACGGTCCCGTTGCAAGGCGCAATCTTATGTGGATAAGCGAAATAGAACTTTATGCATAAACATTTATCTTGTTTCCCGTTGCAAAAAAGCGGCGGGAACGGGAAATATAATCTGATTTTTCAAGGTGTAAAATGAAAAAAGCGCATAAAAAGATAGTTTCGATATTACTTGCTACGGTGTCTGCCGCGTGCATGAGTGCGTGCTCTTGCAAGCCCGCGCAGATAATCGACGATTATGTAAAGGTTAATCCGGGCGTTTTACCTGAAAAAAACGCAAACGAAGATTATTCTCCGCTTAAAAAATACGATACTACCATAACCGTAAAAGTTTTGGGAACGGATTTTACGGCTATAGGCGAAGTGCCTGCTACTTACAAAGGCAAGCCGAGCGGACCTGCCAACAATGCGTTCAACGACGCGGCTTTGCAGTTCCTTAACATAAAGATAGAATACGTTTCGACTATAAGCGGCGAACGTTATGCCGACAGGCTCAACACGCTTATGGCCGCGGGCGATCTGCCAGACGTGTTCCGCGTTACCAATTCGACCACTTACGAAATTATGAAGACTTCGGGACTTATTGCCGATCTCGGTAACACGTTCTATTATCTTAACGACCAATTGCAGGGGATGTACAACGACAAGTTATACAAACCCGCGCTCGAAAGTTGTATGGAAGAAGGCAAACTTTACGCTTTTCCCAACGTGCAGAACCCGTATGAACGTGCGCAGAAACTTTATATAAGAAAAGATTGGCTTGACGTTTGCGGTTTAGCCGTTCCGACCACTTACGAAGAACTCGTAAATGCGGCGCGCGCTTTCAAAAACAATGCCGCAAAACTTGCCGAACCAGAGGGGCTTGCCGCAAAAGATATAATTCCTATCGGCATGACAAAGGAAATAGCTGCGGTCGGTAACAATACGGCTGCGGGCTTTTTCAACCTTTTCGGCGCACAACCCGGCGCGTTTATGCAAAAGGACGGCGCGCTTATAGACTCCAACACTTCGGACGAAGCCAAACGCGCGCTCGAAGAACTTAGTAAACTATACTCCGAAGGGCTTATCGCCAAGGAATTTTACAATTACACCGACACAAAAGTGAGTAACGATATAATCGCGGGTAAGGTGGGCATCGTTTCGGGCATGCGCCATATGGCTTCGTATCCTTTACAGGAAAGCGTTTCCAACGAATCTACCGTAAGCGCGGAATGGGTGTCGATCGAACTTCCTACGGTAGACGGCAAAGCCGCGCTCCCGGTGGCGGACAGAGTACTTATAGAGGACTATAACTGTGTTCGCCGCGGTTATGAGCACCCCGACGTTTTGGCAAAACTTTCCAACCTGTTCTACGATATGTTCTATAACGACCAGGCATACGAAACTTACGGTAGTTTATGCGAACCGTCGGGCGGGTTCTTCTACAGTTGGGTGCCCGCAAAACTCTGGTACACTCCGTATACCACCGAATCGTACAAGCGCGTGCAAACCGTGTTCGACGAACTCTACGAGGCGGGTTTCAGAATTTCAGACGCAAAACTTGCCGAAATGGAGGATAAGAATTTCGACCGCAAAGCGTATTACGAAGAAATTTTGCAGGGCGAATACGGCGAAATATTCAAAAAACTCCGCGTTCGCGAGCGCGATAACGGTTTCAGATACGGATATCCGTATATGCAGGCGTTAAAGGCGGGCAAAACGTCGGCGGAAATGTCCGTACTCGAAAAGAAAGGCTACGGCATATACGAGCAGGCAATTTCGGCAACGGGCGGCGACGGTTACGTTACCGAACTTGCGGAGGGCAAGAAACAGGCAAAATATAACGAATTTTACGGCGTTCAGACGCCCGCGCAACAAAATTACGGCGAGTATCTCGATTCGTCTATGAAAAAATTCTATTTGCAGGTAATAACAGGCGGCGCGTCGATTTCGGGCTGGAACGATTTTGTAGCCGACTATAACAAAAACGGCGGCGAAGCCGTATTAAAACAAGTAAATCAGTGGTATAAAGCATGAAAAACGTCAGAGTTCGTTTGAAAAGTCAGCTGTCTATGCATCTTATGATGCTGCCAGGTACGGTGCTTTTAATAATTTTCAGCCTGATCCCTATGACGGGTATATGGATGGCGTTTTCCAAGTACAGACCGATTTACGGCGAAGGGTATTTTTCTTCGCTGCTTAAAGCCGAGTTTGTAGGCACGGGCTTTTTCATACAGATATTCTCGCGCCCCGATTTTTCGAACGTAGTATGGAACACCATTTATATAAGTTTCGTTAAAATAGTGCTGCTCATCGTTTTCGGCGTAATCCTTGCGCTTATGCTGAACGAAGTGGTAAACAGGCATTTCAAAAAAGCCGTTCAGACGATAGTGTTCATACCGTATTTTTTGTCCTGGACGATAATAGCCACCGTGCTTGTCGACCTTTTAAGTGCGGACGGACCTATCAACAAGTTATTGGGAGTGTTCGGCGCGGAACCCATAAGTTTTCTTGCGAGCAATACATGGTTTCGCCCCGTACTGTTCGTTTCGGAATGCTGGAAGAGTTTAGGCTATCAGGCGATATACTTTCTTGCTTCAATAACGGGCGTCGATCCCGGGCTTTACGAAGCCGCCAAGATAGACGGCGCGGGCAGGTGGAAGCAGTGTTTACACATAACGTTACCGTGCATAGCGCCGACCATAATCCTTATGAGCGTGCTTAATCTCGGCAATATTATGAGCGCGGGTTTTGATCAGATAGTGAGTTTGTATAACGAAATGGTGTATGAAACGGGCGACGTTATAGATACTATGGCTTACCGCGTCGGCATAGTCAGCCCGAGCACTTTCCAGTATTCGTTGGGAACGGCTATAGGCGTATTCAAATCTGTTATAAGTTGTGCGTTTTTCGGCATAGGTTACTTCATTGCCGCAAAGAAATTCAAATACAGGATATTCTGATATGCAAAGCGTAACTACCATAAACAACAAAATAAACGAAGGGCGTGCGCGTAAGGTATACGTTATCATAAACGGCGTTTTACTTACGATTATCGCGGTTTTGTGCGTGCTGCCGTTTATAAACCTGCTTGCAATCTCGCTGAGTGCCAAAAATCAGGTTATTGCGGGCAAAGTGTGGTTTATTCCTAAAGGTTTTACTTTGGACGCGTATAATTATCTGCTGCAAAAATCAGACTTTTTCCGCGCGTTCGGCGTATCGC
>CAKQKA010000071.1 GCA_934247855.1 uncultured Clostridia bacterium
ACTTCAATGCAGATAAAAAGTTTATCGGCAAATCGAATGCACTTTCGGCGGAAACGACTGAACTTACAAAGACGTTTACAGTAAGCGGTGCGACCGAAAACGTAAGATATTATCGCGTCGTTGTAATTGTCCCGGATACAAAAGACGAGGTAACCATTCTTAATATGGGTACTTACCTGAAACAGATTACGGTAACAATCAACAAATAATTTAACGGAAAATCCGTGCCGGTGTTAAGTCGGTGCGGATTATTTTTTTATAAGGAGCGAATTTTTATGAAAAAGATTTTAACAATAATTTTAGCAATATTGGTGGCAATCGCCGGAGCTTCATGTATAGCGGTTCTTGTTAAGAAAGGCGATTCAGGCGGCGGTGGTGGTTCAACAGTCCCGGATGATTCGACTGTAATCGATCCTGCCGAGTGCGATCATAGCGTAACCGAGTGGATTTTGGTTTATGAACCTGATTGCATTAACGATGGAAAAGAAACTCTTCGTTGCAAAAAGTGTAAAGCAGATTTAAAAGATGAGCGACCGATACCTAAACTTGGTCACGATGACGGCGAATGGGTTGTAACGATAACAGCCGACTGTACTACTCCAGGAGAGAAAATTCTAAAATGTACAAGATGTGAAGTCGAGCTTAATAAGGAAGAAATTCCTATACTTGGGCATGATGCTGAATGGGTTGTAGATTATGCTGCTAAGTGTGATGAATTCGGACGTGAAGTATTAAAATGCGGGAGATGTGAAGAAGAATTAGACGAAAAAGAAATCCCTGCGCTTGGTCATATATGGAGTGACTGGAATGTTTATAAACCAGCGACGTGTACTGAGGATGGCCAAAAAAAACGTATTTGTACGCGTATTTCTACTGATGGTGTTCAGTGTACTGGCGAACATTTTGAGACAATCCCTGCACTTGGACACGTAGAAGTGAAAGACGCGGCAGTAGCGGCAACGTGTACTACACCAGGCAAGACCGAGGGCAAACATTGTTCGCGTTGCAATACTGTATTGACAGCTCAAACGAATATAGCGGCACTCGGGCACGAAGAAGTAAAGGACGCGGCAGTAGCTGCAACGTGTACTACACCAGGTAAAGCCGAGGGAAAGCATTGCTCGCGTTGTAATACTGTTATAACGGCGCAAACCGATATTCCCGTACTTGGACATGTTGAGGTAGTTGATCCTGCTGTTGAAAACACCTTGACTACGCCAGGCAAGACCGAGGGTAAGCATTGTTCGCGTTGTAACGAAATATTGGTTGCACAGGAAGAAATTCCCGCATTAGTTGATGATCGAAGTAATGCCGAGCTTTGGGTTTTGAATGAGGTTGATTTATCGCTTCCCGGTTTTTCTATGGCTATTAACTTTATATCAAAGGGCGAAGTGTATGAGAGTATAACGATTGGTGCCGATGAAGGTTCTACTATTTGTTATGGTAGTAATGTTGTTTATTCCTTTGATACAGGTTGGGTTGATAATAGTTATCGTGAGGTTATATTTTTAACGGCTCCCACGGGGGATTGTGATTTGTATGATTGGTTGCGGGACTATGCAGTGAACGGTGAGCTTACCTCTATATCAGGTGTGTGGAAATTTAATGATTCGTTTAGTGCAAAGTATGCTATGGAATATGGTTCTTGCTATGAACGTGTGAATTTTATCTCGAATGGTAAATCATTTGTGAAACTAACGTTTGATGGGAAGTTGGTTTATCAATATGCTGACGGTATGCAAGAAACTGTTTTTCAAAGTTCTTTTGTAAACGAGGATTATAAAACAATCAATTTCGGGACGAAAGAACAAAAAGTGCCGGTATCTTTTTACTCTTGGCTTATTAGTGTTGCTACACTTGTAACAACGTAATTCAGTGAGGTGAAATTATGATAAAGACAAAGAAAAAATATTTAATAATAAGCCTTTTGACGGTGATATTTGCGGCGGTAATATGCGCGTTTACGATACAGCCATCGCAAGCCGTCCACGCGGCTGATTCGACTCATGCGTTTAATTATTGCGCACCTGTAGTTACGTATGATACGGTTGTCGAAACTGATAATGGTGTTAGTTCGGAAAAAATAAAAATAAGTATGGTAAAAGATATATGTTATAAGGACGTACAATCTGTTTCATCTAAATCGCTTTATTTTTTAATGTACACTACTGACTTGTCAAAATATTTAGCGTTAAAAGCGGGGGCGTTGTTATCTACTACGCAGCGTTCAACTCTTCTTTTGGTTAAAGAGGATGAGTATTTAAATAGCGATACTATGAAATATTTAAAACTTACGGACTTTCTTTATAAGGTTGTAGAATACTGTGATGACGGAAAGTATTATACAAAAAATGTAAAATTTTCCGACGAAGAGAATGTAGACTACGCTTTTAAAACAAAGCTTTTAAGTTATGTTTTAGGTAGTTCTTATGGCGAATGCGCAGGTTCGCGTGCTGTCTTTGCTAGTTTTAATCTTCCTACTGATTTGGATAAAACATATTATTTTTATTCGGTGCAAATGGAATTGTCTAAAAGTTATACGGTTGTGAACGCGAGCTCATCGGTCGTTAGCTTAGGTGAAGCAATAAATGTTGTTTCGATTTCTCCATATTATAAAGTGGATTCGATAAAAAAAGATCTTTTGGGAGAATTGGAAAAAGACACTTTAAGTGACGATCGACGTGCTTTATATCAAAAGGCACTTGGAATTTATACAGGGAGCAAGGCAATGCCGATAACCGTTAAGTATAAGTATTGTGCAGGTTATGGTGATATCCGTGAAGCCGAAAAGTCGTTTACAATGGATAGTTTATACGGACAGTGCAAATCTAAAGCTGTTGAAGCAATGTATAATCGAGTTGAGGGATTAAATGGTATTACATCGTTTAACTGTGTATATGAGGATTTTAAATGGTTGTCTAACGGTGATCAGCTTGATTTTGGCGATAAAGTAATATTGCAAGCAAAAGATTTTACATACGTTTACAACGGCTCTGAAAGTGCTGTATTGACGGTTAATTACGAGCCGTTTAATTACAAGGATTTCAGTATACGAGTAACAAATAACGATGAAGCCAATAATCTGACTCTTGATATTTGTTCGGCAAGCGTAATTGAAGACAGTGTGAATTATACATTGAAATTTAATTATGCAGACATGAATCGTTGGTTAGCAAATAAGGCCGGATGGCTTGTTGATTTAAATAATGATTTATTTAATTCCGACGGCGTTATCGTGAATAAAAGTAATAAAGTAGAAGTCACCGTTGGCGATACCGAGTTATTGATTAAAGTAGCGAAAGCTGAACAAAATTCTTTAGCTGACCTTAGGGTTTGTGTAGTTGCGGAAATCGTTGAGGATAAAAATATAACATATACCGTTCATTATACAAAATTGGTTGTTGACGTGAATGGCGAAATAACTCAAGAGGACGTAGCGATGTCGCCTACATTATGTCTGATGACGGTGTATCAGCAGTTAACGAATTTTACGAATTTTATGAATCGATTCGGTGATACCGTTAGTTCGGCTGTTGCGCCTGTGGGATTAGGCAGTGTTGTTTATTATGTGCCGAGTTCTGTTTCTTCCGTCTCTATCGGTGAGCTTGAATATAACCTTAATGTAGCGTATACGTATCGAACGATATTGCGAGTAAGTGAAAACAGTGTGTTTAAGCGTTTTGTGCAGCTTGATCACTATAATAATCAATATTCGCTTAGCGACCTTGGAGTAGTCGTTCCCGACGGATATCGTGTATCGAATATGACTTCGGATAGCTTTATGTCAATCGATTTTGATGATAAAGCGCCTGATAAAGCGATTTTAACATCAAATGTAGATTTATTTACAAATAAAATAGTTGATGTAGATGTTGAATTTTCCGATACGATTTTAGTAAATCTTGATTATCTGGAAAACTATGTATACACGGATGAAAACGGAAATCAACAGGCTTCGGGTTTTGCGGTAAAGAAAACGCTTTACAAAGAGGTGTCAGCCGATTTCTTTGCCGACGTTTATAAGCCGACACTGGACGAGTTGAAAGCTTATACTGGCTTGGATAATATGTGTATTATAGGCACTTTTGGAGCCGTTAATACAGATAAGATAAGCGTAGTTAAAAATGGAGCGGTATATAATGTCAAGGTGGAATATCATGAAGCTTTTTTAAAGGTCACACAAAGCACTGGGGAAAGCGAGTTTATGAACATTCCGCTTTCGAATTATGCTGATTGGTGTAAATCTTTTGATAAAGATTGGTCGATTTTGGCTTTGAATACAAAAGAAAAAGTGTGTTTTACCTCAAATGCAGATGTCGGATGCGAGGATTTGTTCGGGTACTTCTATGTAGCTATTTTTAAAGAGTTAGTCAAGAATTTTGATGAACTATTTGCCGGATATTCGGCTGACGGTTGTCGGTCTTTTTATACAGCAAAAAAAGTGCAAGGAACTGATTTGTATAAATTCTGCGATTCAATGGGAATTATCGGTGCGATAATAACGTGCGGCGGTTCTAAAGTATATCAAGCCGTGGAAGAATCGTTCAGTGAAGACGCGGGAACTTACTTTTCGTATTTTATGTATATTGACGGTTCAAGTACTTTGAATTATGCGTCGAATAATAAGGCTGACGATTATTTCGACAACGAAAGCGCATTTGAAAACACCGCTAAGGACGTACAAGAGACTATATCTACATGGTGGAATTCGAATAACGGCATAGTTAAAGGCATAAAGGCGGTTTTAGGGGTTTTACTTATAGTCGGCGTTGCTATCTGTGTAATTTATCTTATACCGGTATTTGCGGGTGGCATAGGCAAAGCAAGTAAGGCGATAACGCAAGTGAAAAACGATACAAAGAATAAAGGCGGTACTACATACAAAAAGCCCGTTAAAAAATACAAATCTCATAAGACAAAGAGGAAATAATATGTTGCGGCGTTATTATGTTACTTTAACCGGAACTCATTCCGGTAAATACATAGAGGTGCGTTGCGACAGCAAATATTCCGCCGAGCGTATTGCAGTTAAACATTTTGGTATAACGAATGTTTCTACAGCCTACCCTGAAAAAACATTCATCAATACAATGTTTCCGCGGTTGTTTCAATACGTCGGCGAAATATTTGAGTCGGGCAACTCATTGTGCATTGAAAATAAAAAATAATGAAGAAAAATCTATTTGTACTATTATTAAAACTCGTAATTATAGCAGTTGTTGCGGTGCTTGTCGGCTATTTCGTTTTTACAGGTTGTAATTCCTGCAAAATGTTTCAAGAAACGACAAGCCCGAAACAATGGGCTGATAATATCGAGGTGTATTAACGTCGTTTTATTTCTGGGTTTACGACCGGGGTTTATGAGCTGCGCAACAACTTGTGTTTGCAACCGGGGTTGATTATCTGAGTGTGGTGGTGTATGAAAATAAATTTAAAAAAATTCGGTTATAGAGGTATTATTTGTTCGGTTATAACGCTCGGTTTTGTCTTACTTGCCTTTTTTCGTTTCGATTACAGTTATAAGCGTTTTTTCGAGAGTATTATCGATTTCGGACTGTCATTTAAGTATTTTTTTGAATACATATTTTTAGACATCACCGAAGGCATGCCTTCGGTTGCGGAATTTTCTCGCGTGCCGTATGTTCCGCCGTTCTTTTTACCCGCCTCGTGGGAAGAATTTAAACAATTATGGGCACTTTATTGGCAGTTGATTGTTTCATCCGAAAATATAGGCGAATATCTCGATTTTACAGGCACTTTGCTTTTAAATTTAAGCCGTTTTCTTATTATCGCCCTGCCAATTATTTTTATTGCTTTTTCTTTCGTTGAACACGCTTTTCATAAACAAAATAACGATGATAATAAGCAAAGCAAACTGCTCATAAGATTTAAAAAGTTCGTCGATAAAGTATACAATCCGATTAAAAATTGGTGTAAAAATTCACTCCAATACCTGAAAGACAATTGCGTTTGGTTGTATTTGTGGTTGGTGATTTGGTTATTCAGTTTTAATTTTGCGACGATAATTATTGAATTTTTTGCATTCTATTTTTATTTTGTTTGCTCATTCGATTTTTTACATCTTTATGTTCAGGTCGCAAAACTTTTAATCGATTTATCGATTGTAATATTTTTTCTGCCCCTACCTGTTTGGATCATTATCGGTTATGCCGTGTTTTGCGCCGTTCGGCGAAAAATCGGCTATGCAAGACTTAACCATAACGAGCAAACTAACCGTCGCTTTATAAACGACCTGCCGATTGTTTTTATGATTGTCGGTTCAATGGGAACCGGGAAGACCACTATGCTTACCGATACCGCGCGTTCGGTTGAGGTTATATTCCGCAACAAGGCGTTTGAACTGCTTCTTGACAACGATTTGAAATTTCCTGACTTTCCTTGGATAAACCTTGAACGTTATATAAAGCAATGCATGGAACGGCATGAAATTTATAATCTGGCAACAATAAGAAAACGAATTGATTCTTTAAAGGCATTGTTTTATTTGAGCATATCGGATAACCCTGCATACCAAAAAGCGGCTCGCCGCAGATGTCGGCGTAAGTTCGGACTGATAGATATTTGCTTCGGCTATGATTTTGAACGCTATGGTTTATATTATGACGATAAATTAAAGGTCGTTGACGTATGGGAAATAATCGACAATTACGCCCGATTATACTTTATTTATGTTATCGAAAGTTCGCTTATGTTTGCAAATTTGTCTATACGTTCGGACGAGATACTTTTATCCGCAGGAAATTTTCCGGGTTGGAACGATGATTTTTTCAAAACAGACAGTCGGACTATCGATTGTTATGCGCGGCACTCTCATATTCTTGATTACGATTCACTTCGTTTAGGGCGTAAAGTATGTGAAAATGACAAGTTTCGTAATAGTTTCGAGTTTGGCATTGTCGTTACCACCGAAATCGGCAAGGAACGCGGCAACGCGCTTGAGAATATCGAAAAGAAGAAATCGGACGATGAAGCAAATCCTAAAAACGACGGGTTCGATAATTGGTTAAAAATGTCGCGACACTTGGCAACGGTCGATAACTACCCGTTCATAAAAGTACATACCGATGAACAAAGATTGTCTTCCTGGGGCGCAAACGCGCGTGATTTGTGCAAAATAATCGATATCAGAAGCCGCAGTGATTTACATCTTCTAATGCCCGGTTTTACGCTCGCCGAATTTATTTTTTCATGGCTCGAACCGAAATTTAACAATAAATATTATACCTATCGTTATAATCGGTCAGATAACACTCTGCTTATGTACTTATTAAAAGGTGCTTTTTCGCGGTTCTACAATTGGTATAAAGGCATATATAACACATTCGGGTGTTACTGTCTGAACCTCAACGTTCAGCGCGGAACGCTCGACGATGAAGCCGAAAAAGCATGCTATTATATTTCCACAAAAAAGGCATACGGAAGAGTGTTTGCGACCGATTGTCACGGTGATTTCTTTCTGAAAAAATCGTTAGAATCTGAGTTCGGTATTGTAGATATACCAGAATATGAGTCCGAGCGCGCAACGCTTGACGAACTCAAGCAACAAAATAGTTATTTCATTCGTGAACTCGATAATATTACTAAAAATTTAAAGTGAGGTAAATTTATGAAAAATAGACAAAAGAAAAAGATTTCAAAATCTTTTCGGAATGGCTTTAATTGGGGGCGAATAACTACACGTAAGCATTTTGACGATGATGGCGAATTGGGTTTACGTAAAGCCGATAAAATGTCGTCAACGTGTAACAAATATGCTTCCGATAAATCTTTAAAAAAGACTAAATCAGGTCGTTCTTTATCCTATTCTTTACGACAGTATTACAAAGGTATAGCCGTTGGTTCTTTGTACGAGTACAATGCTATAACTGTCTATGATAAGAATAAAAAGGATAATTAAAATGAGGTAGAATTATGAGAAGAAATAAGAACGTATCAAAAAAAATACCTAATGGATCTATACTCCATACTCGCGATGAGTATTTTCATAATGAAGGCAAGTATCGTAAAAGTGGATATAAAAATAAAGGCAATTATAGAAAAGTCGTAGTTATAGACAGTAACCGACGTGATGATCTTGCCGTCGTTAAATTACATAAAAGTTCAGGAACTGAGTTGCCTTCAAAAAGGGCTTTTTATAAACCGATTGTTGAAACTTTGGATGACGAAAACAAGCGTATTCGCGCAAGTTTTGGAAAAAGCGGGAAATTTATAGCAAAAGGAAAACCTTTGTCGCAAAGAGATGTTTCAGCAATAAAAAAAGATTGTTTTAATAATCCTAAATATCGTTTTAAAAATCGAAAAAAAGTGCAACGAATAAAAAATCGTAATAAATAAAAAAATGACTCAAGGCTACGAGCCATGAGTCTCCTAACATCGCATTTCAGCGAAGAACGTCACCTTTCGGTGCTCGCTTGTTCTTCAAGAGAACGTTATCATTA
>CAKQKA010000072.1 GCA_934247855.1 uncultured Clostridia bacterium
GTCGGCGAATTCGATATGGTTGTTGCGGACAGTGCAAACGCGACTTGCGAAATTTACGAAGTAAAGCACAGCAAGGAACAGGCGAAAGAGCAATACAGACATTTAATTGATGAAGAGAAACTGAAAAGCACGGAATTCAGATACGGGAAAATCACGAAGAGAACGGTCATCTATCGCGGAGAAAATACAACTCTCGAAAACGGAATCGAATACAGAAACGTAGAAGAATATCTGAAATCGCTTGTCTGACCTGAAATTGGACAGTTCGGAAACGAAGGGCAAAAAACGAAAAAACAGAAAATAAAAAACTCGAAATCGCAGATAAAAACAGCTATTTCTGGCAACGCAGACATCTTTGTAGTAACGTGTGCTTTTGTGGTGTAAAATTATGAATATTAAAACAGTAAAAACACGCAAAACCAAAAAAAATGATTGTTTTGCTTTACAAAATGCACGTTTAGTTATATAATGATTCGGCGGGGCAGGGTGCGCGCATAAGAGTACGCATATTTTTTTGCCTCAGGCGCAATATATCTTACGAGAGTGAATATTATGAGAAAAATAGCATTTTTTGACTATAAGCCGTACGATAAGGACGGTTTTGAAAAGAATAAATCGGATAATTTCGAGATAGAATATCATGAATCGCGGCTGAACGCGTCGTCCGTCCGACTTGCGGAAGGTGCGGACGCGGTTTGCGCTTTCGTGAACGACGAACTTTCCGAAGAGGTTTTGGCGCAACTTGCGGCATACGATATCAAGGCGGTTGCGTTGCGGTCGGCGGGGTATAACAACGTTGACCTGAAAGCTGCGGAAAAGTACGGCATAACGGTAATGCGCGTGCCTGCGTACTCTCCGCATGCCGTTGCGGAACATGCCGCTGCGCTATTGCTTACGCTTAACCGCAAGGTGCATAAATCGTATATTCGCACGCGCGATTTCAATTTCAGTCTTAACGGGCTGACCGGTATGGATTTATACGGCAAAACGGCGGGCGTGGTCGGTACTGGGCGTATAGGCAAGTGTTTTGCCGCAATTTGCAAAGGCTTCGGTATGCGCGTTCTTGCGTACGACGCGTTCCCCGATAAAGAATGGAACGGCGGCGAGTACGTCGATCTCGAAACGCTACTTGCCGAAAGCGACGTTATAAGTTTGCATTGTCCGCTCGTGAACGATACTTATCATATGATCGACTGGCAGGCGTTTTCGGTTATGAAGCGCGGCGCGATACTCATCAACACGTCGAGAGGCGGACTGATCGACAGCCTTGCGCTGCTGTCTGCGATCGACGGCGGTAAACTCGGCGCGGCGGGACTTGACGTTTACGAGGAAGAAGCCGATTATTTCTTCGAGGATAAATCGGAGAAACCCATAAAGGACGACGTTTTGTCCTTGCTGCTTACCAAACCTAACGTAATAATCAGCTCGCATCAGGCGTTCCTTACCGTAGAGGCTCTCAATAACATTGCCGAAGTAACGCTTAATAACCTTGTAAACTTCTTCAACGGCAATCCTACAAATGCGGTAAAACGTTAGTCTGTGATTAACAATGGCAAAAGTCGGCGTATAGGTCGATTATCGGCTATTTTGCGGTCGATTGAAATAAAGGCGGCAAGTTTAATTATTGGCGGCTTAAACAAATGCCTACAAAAAATGATAAAGGGTGATTTATAATGTTTGACCTTACGGTCAAAATATTCGGATATCAGGTAAATTTATTTGCGCAGATTTTCGGTCTTGGAATGCTTGTTTTCATCGCGCTGGGCTATGTCACGCGGGACAGGGGATATTTTATTCTGACGCTGCTGGGCAGTTGTTGTTGCGTAATGGAATCGGTGGTGCTTAAAGCATGGTCGTCGGCATTTGCCGCGGCTCTCGTATGCGTGCGGAACGTTTTGATTCTGACTTACGGTAAAAGAGGCAAAAAAGTTCCGCCATTAATCTGTTGGGCGATTATTGCGGTGGTGGCGGTCGGCGGCGCCGTCGGTACGGTTATAGAAAAAGACCTGTGGGCGATTTTGCCGCCCGTGCTGACTATGGCGGACAGCTTTTTCGCCTCGCTCCGTCCGCAAAAGGAGTTAAAAATAGCGATAATTCCCATTGCGTTCGGTTACATATTGTTTAATTTCCACGTAGGCGCGTACGTCGGCGTGATAAGGCAGATCATAGCGTTTGTTGCCGGTATAATCGGGCTTGTTCGCTATTTGAAATTTTTAAAATCGGCAGACGGTAATAAACCGACCGATCGGGAGGGTGTATATGAGAATAAAACTTAACGACGATAAAGAAGTCGTAAAGCTCATTCAGGAAGGGCTTAAAGCGCGCGGAGGGTATTGCCCGTGCCGTGTGGAAAAGACCGAGGATAACAAGTGCATGTGCAAAGAATTCCGCGAGCAGATTGCCGACGAGAATTTTTACGGCTTTTGCCATTGCCGTCTTTATGAAAAAGTAAAAGATTGACATTTGCCTATTAAAAACGCAAGTTATCGTGCAAAATTATATATTTTGCACAACAGAATTATAATAGCTTATAAAAGTTGTTGACAAACCATGTGTTTCGGTGCTACAATAAAAAGGATTTGTAGGGAGTTACGGTTGTCATGACGCAACGTCGTTTTATGCGCTTTGCGTTAGCTCGTTATTCCGTGGTGCAAATCTTTTTTGTTGCGTTACAATATTTTAATGTGCAAATATAGTGCGATTGCACAATAAAAGGAGCAGTATGTCAAAAGAAATAAAGAGATTCGATTTTAAGAAGCCGCCGCGCAGACCGTCTAAATTCTGGAATTTTATCGCGCGGACGATATCTTTTACCGATCTGAAAAAAAGAGGTTTCGTGTGCAGGACGCATAATACCGAGGGGCTTAAACCGCCTTATATTCTTCTTTCCACTCACGCGTCGATGATTGATTTCGAGGTAATGCTTAAAGTAACCTATCCGTACGAATGCAACAACGTGTCGAGCATAGAGTGTTTTCACGATTACCCCGAATGGCTTTTCAGACGGCTGGGCGTTATAGGCAAGCGCAAATTCATTAAAGACCTTTCGCTTATAAGAAACATCAAGTACAGTCTTGAAACGCTGAATAACGTTTTCTGTATTTACCCCGAAGCGCGTTACACGCTTGACGGTTGCACGTCTTATTTGCCCGAGTCGCTCGGAAAAATGCTTAAACTTTTCAAAGTGCCGGTCGCGGTGCTTAACCTCAAAGGAGCTTTCGTTACTTTGCCGCAGTGGAATAAAATCAACAAACATTCGCATGTTGAGGCAGATTTCACGCAGATCTTAACCGCCGAAGACGTTAAAAACCTGTCGGTCGAAGAGATAAACGCAAAAATCAAAGAAGCGTTCGTGTATGACGATTTTGCCTGGCAGAAAGAAAACAATGTCGTTATAGATCATCCGAAGAGGGCCGAGGGTTTGCACAGCATTTTATATCAATGCCCGCACTGCCATACCGAGTTCGAAATGCACTCGGAGGGTACGGAGCTTTGGTGTGAACATTGCGGCAAACGCTGGCATATGACCGAACTCGGCGAACTTAAAGCACTCGAGGGCGAAACCGAATTTTCACATATTCCGGATTGGTTCAAATGGGAGCGCGCCAACGTGCGCGAAGAGGTCAGAAACGGTACTTACCGTATAGAGGATGACGTTCGGATAGACACAATGCCCAACGCCCGCGGTTTTATCAAGCAGGGCACGGGGCATTTCGTGCAGGATTGCACCGGCATGACTCTTACGGGCACGGCTTACGGCAAACCGTTCGTCCTTAAAAAAGAGGGGTGCGAGCAGGAAAGTGTTCACGTTGAGTATGCGTATAAATACGGCGGGGACGTTTTCGACGTTGCGTCCGATAACGACAGTTACTGGTTCTATCCGCTTAATCTTCGCGATGTTCTCACCAAGGTGTCGTTTGCGACCGAGGAAGTTTATTTTATGCACAGAGAGCAGTTGCATAAAAAGGAAATTTTATAAAAAACATAATAAGGCTGTCGCCGGTTGCGTTTGCAATCTGCGGCAGTTTTTATATATTTGTACCTTTTTATAATATCCGTTTAACCGCATACATTTTTGCGATTTTTTAATTTATCGTGCAAAAAACGGGCAGAATGTGCAATATGTCTATTTTGAAACAAAAATGAATAAAAGTGCATTTTTTTGTTTGCCATAGATTTTTATAAGTGGTATAATAAACCCAAGTGTAAATTATTGATACAATAAATGTAAAAAACCAATAAATCAGGGACAAACAATAATAAACGACCAAACATTACGCGGATATCCGCAATCTGATTTTTGCTTATGGAAGATTTGAAAATAACTAAGACTGCTCAGGGCGTGACGACGCCGGCCGCCGAGCAGAAAACAATTGAAAATACCGATAAAACCGATCAGCCGGCAAAAAAAACGCCGGTAAGGCGTTTTCGCCCGCCGTTTTCCGATTTGCGGCTTGCTTATCCCACTGTTTCCGACGACGCATATTTCGTTTTGCCGGATAACTACTCGAACAAGTATAATCTGACCAGGGGAGATTTTCCGCCTCTTTCGCTCGGCGAAGCGTTGGACTGGTCGCTGCAAAAGCGCGGAAGGGTGGATATCGAGTACATTTCGTCGCTCAGCCTTCTTTCGCTTAAAGACGTAATCATCGGGCTTGGCAACAAGATATATCGCGATCCCTCGCTTGCGGGGCAGGTTTTCTACTCGGGGTACGTAACTTCCGACGAGTACCTTTCGGGTAATCTTATGAAAAAATACAAAGAAGCGGTCGAAGCCAATAAGGCAGAGGCTACTTCGGGCAGATATTACGCCAACATTCGCGCGCTTTGCGCGGTTATGCCCGCCAAACCCGCGTTTGAAGATATTTTCGTTACATTGGGTTCGCCATGGCTGCCGCCCGCGTACGTTGCCGATTTCGTTCAGTATTTATACCGTTTATCGGTAATGCGCAATAAACGTATTTGCGACGTGTATTATCAACGAGATATGAACGACTGGTCGGTCATACTCAATTTTGACGCAAAGAGTACCGTTCTTGCCTCAAAAACGTACGGCACGGAACGTATGGATATGTTCAAGATAATCGAAAAATCGCTAAACCATGAACAAATCCGTATTACCGATCCCGAAGAGGGGGAGAAGAAGGGCAGAAGATTTAACAAAGAACAGACTATGATCGCGGAGGAAAAACGCACGCGTGTAATCGAGGCGTTTAACCGTTGGGTGCGCGATCTGCCGCAGGAGAAAAAAGATGAACTCGTAGACGTGTTTTACGAGCGCTTCGGATGTTTCCGCATGCGTGAGTATGACGGTTCTCATCTCGAACTTGCGGACATTGCGAACGGAGTAAAACTGTACGATTATCAGATGTCGGCGGTATCGCGTATTCTGCAAAGCCGTTCGACCTTGCTTGCGCACGACGTAGGCGCGGGTAAAACTTACGCGATGGTGGTTGCCGCGCACGAACTTTACAAAAACGGCATCACCCGCAAAAATATGATAGTCGTTCCCAACTCGATTGTGGAGCAGTGGCGCGAAGATTACGCCCTGTTGTACCCGGATGCGAAAGTATTGACCATTACGCCGCTTGATTTTACCCCCGCAAAGAGAGATAAGATGCTGGTAGAAATGCGCGACGGCGATTACGAAAGCATAATCCTGCCGTACAGTTCGTTCGAGATGATCCCCGCGAGTTATGTATTCGAGGCTGAGGAGCTTAAAGAACGTGCGGACAGGCTTGAACAGGCTACTTTCGAAAACGAAAGAAAAAGAAATAAAATTAGAAACAGACTCAACACTTTGCTTACCAAAGAGCGCGAGAAAGTACTTGCGCGTTATGCCGAAGCAAGCAAAAAAGTGTTTGAAAGCGAGGGTATTTTAACGTTTGACGATCTTGGCGTAACCTCGTTGTTTATAGACGAAGCGCACAACTATAAAAACCTGCCGCTTGATAGTTCCTTGGGCAGCGTTAAAGGTCTTAATGTGGACGGTTCGGAAAAGTGCAGCGACATATACCTTAAAGCTCACAGCGTTTACCGCCGTGGCGGCAAACTGGTTTTTGCGACCGGTACGCCTGTAACCAACTCGGTTGCGGATATCTACGTTATGCAAAAATACTTGACGCCCGACGAACTGGAATACTGCGATCTTGCGTATTTCGATAACTGGGCGGGTATGTTCGGCGAAATCACCCGTACTTACGAAATTGACGTCGATACCGATAACTATCGGCTCACGACGCGGTTCAACAGGTTCAACAACTTAACAGAACTCTCGCACATGATCAACGGGTTTACCGATTTCCACGTTGCGGGCAAGGACGGGCTGCCCGAGGTCGAAAGTATTCAGACCATCGTAGTTAAAAAGACAGCTGCGCAAAAAGCGTTGCTCAAAGAAATCTCTTCCCGCGTGGAACGAATCCGCGCAGGTCAGGTGGATAAAAAAACCGATAACCTCTTAAAGGTTACGACCGACGGCAGAAAACTCGCGCTGGACGCACGACTTGTAGAAGACGAATGCGAGGGAGATCCCGGAGACAAAATCAGCGCATGCGCCGATAAGGTCTATGCCATTTATAAAAAACATGAGGGGCAGTCGCAGCTTGTGTTCTGCGATATCGGAACGCCGAAATCGGAGTTCAACGTGTACGACTGTCTTAAAGATATGCTCGTCGATAGGGGCGTTCCCGCAGAGCAGGTGGGCTTTGTTCACGACGCGACGAGCGACGGCAAGCGCGCCAAACTGTTCGACGCGGTAAACAAAGGCACGGTAAGAATTCTTATCGGCTCCACGTTTAAACTCGGCACGGGCGTTAACGTGCAGGAAAGGCTTGTGGCTATTCACCACCTTGACGTTCCGTGGCGTCCGAGCGATATGGTTCAGCGTGACGGGCGACTTGTTCGCCGCGGCAATACCAATGAGCGCGTGTACATTTACAGGTACGTTACCGACGGCAGTTTTGACGCGTATTCATGGCAGCTTCTGGAAAACAAACAGCGGTTTATTACCGAATTGCTTACGGGTACTGCAAACGGCGCGGACGAAAGACAACTTGACGATGCGGTACTAAGTTATGCGGAGGTAAAAGCTCTTGCGATAGGCAACCCGCTTATTAAAAACCGCGTTGAAATCTGCAACGAGATAGCAAGGCTTAAAACGCTCGAGCGCGAAGAACGCCTTAAGCGCGATTCGCTTGAAAAAATGGCTCTTATGCTGCCGTCGCAAATCACGGACGAAAAAGAGCGACTGGAAAAAGTAGGGCGCGACGCCGATGCGGTCAAGGAAAAGATGCAAAAGGATTCAGAACTGATTTCAGACAGACAGGAACTTGCTCAGCTTATTTCCAAAACCATTTCGGAAAACGCGCTTAATTCGCAGGAAATTTTTATTACCGATATAAGCGGATTCAAACTGCTCCTGCCCGCAAACTTCAATAAGGTCAGACCTTATCTCGTGCTGGAAGGTTCCATTCGTTACACCGTCGATCTGGCAACGTTTGCGCTCGGCGCGGTAACCAAGATTGAAAATTATCTTGTAGGACTCAGTCAGATGTCGGTTAGCATTTCGGAAAGGATAGAAGAACTTGAAATGCAGTTAAAGCAGGCGCGTTCCGAGCTTGAACGTAAGGACGATTACGTTACGCAGCTTGCCGAGCTGGAGGGTAAACTATCGGATATCGATAAACAGTTGGGCTTGTCCGAAAAATAAAATGATATTAATCGTGGGGCGCAAAATATTTTTGCACCCGTATGTTTTATCTTCAAAATAACAATCGTTAGCCAGTGGTGATGGTGTTCGAACCCATTTTTGCGGGAATAAATCGGTTTTTGCTGTGTTAAACTCCCATCAACG
>CAKQKA010000073.1 GCA_934247855.1 uncultured Clostridia bacterium
CCGTTTCGTTTGACCTGAGCGAGTATAAAAACGGTAGTATGTTTCCTCCGGCTATTTCGCTGAAAAATGTAAAAGTATCCGTTTCGAGTTATTTCAAACAACTTGTGGGCGATAAAGATTTCGTGCTCAGTCAGTACGACCTTGTTGCGGGCAAGTACCCCGAAAACAAGGACGAACTTGTTTTGGTGCTCGATAAAAACAATCGTATTTCGGACGCAATGCTTACGGCGTTTTTAATGGATGTAAACGCTACAAGAAAGGACGAAAACGGCAAATATCTCGTAGATTCCTACGAATACGAAGATTTTTTAGGCAAGTACGACGAATACGGCAAGTGGCAGGAAAGTAAATACGGCGTTTTCACCCTTGCACTGAACGACGGGCTTTATGGTACGGAAGTAAAAAATCTCGACAGCGATCATTATCAAAAGAGAGAAATAAGTTACGAAGAGCAACTTAGAGATGAGGGGAAATTTAATTCTCAATTAGGCGCGATTAAATCGTTCATTTCGTCGCTCGGGGTAACCGTTCCCGATTGTTATGCGGGCGGCACAGGCACCGGCAAAACGTTAGAACTAAAAATCGTCGGTATCCTGCGCCTTAACGAAAATACAACCACGGGTTCTATGAGCGCGTACCCAATTGGGTATACGTCGGCGTTGACCGAGTACATCAACGAGCAAAACGCAAATTCGACAGTGGTTAAAGCGCAACTTAGCGAAATTGAAAAGATGCGCGGCGCAGAAAAGCAAGGGCGCAAAGTAACGGTCGCCCCGACTGCGAAAAAGGCATATATAGACAGCGAGCCTGCCGCGCTCAATCAGCTGAAAGCACTCGGGTATGCCGAATTGCCCACGAAAATAGAATTTTATGCGACCGATTTTGAAAGCAAGCTCAAGCTTAAACAGTATCTTGCGGAATATAATAACCTCAACGGAGTAACGGCGGAGAACCGAATCAACGTGACAGATATCACAAGCACGATTTTTTCCGTGCTTAAAACGTTTATAGATACGATAACGGGCATTCTGCTTGCGCTTACGGCAATCTCGCTTCTGGTCGCGGCAATAATGATAGCGGTCATAACGTACGTTTCGGTAATCGAACGCACGCGGGAAATCGGCGTTTTGCGCTCTATCGGCGCAAGAAAGTTTGACGTTACTTTGGTTTTCAATGCCGAAACTATAATAATAGGTCTGTTTTCGGGATTAATCGGCGTGTTTGTCGCGGCTGTTTTACAATTTCCGCTCAATGCGATTTTGTATAGCTTTACGGGGATAAGTTCTCTTGCCGTATTGTCGCCGTTGCATGCGTTGATTCTGGTGTGCGTCAGCATACTCGTAACGCTGATTGCGGGTATGATCCCTGCGGTTATGGCTGCACGCCGCGATCCCGTTAAAGCACTCAGATCGGAATAATTTATAAAAGTAAACGCTTTGCAAGAGCATACGCGAGGCAAGGCACGCCGTGGACTATTATATCGAAGAGTAAGATTGTGATTGTCGGCATGTTTTGGCGACAGCAGAAAATACGGAGTAAAAATGCAAGCGATTAAATTCGACAACGTGAGTTTTTCATACAACGACGGAGCAAAAGTTGTGGACGGACTCTCCCTTGAGGTTGAAAAGGGGGAGTTTGTTGCCGTTGTAGGAAGAAACGGAAGCGGCAAGAGTACAGCCGCTAAACTTATAAACGGACTGCTTACGCCCGACGAAGGCAAAGTGTACGTAAACGGAATCGATACGTCCGCCACAAACGATATTTTTGCCGTGCGCTCCACCGTCGGCATGGTCTTTCAGAACCCCGACAACCAGATGGTTGCGACCATCGTTGAGGACGACGTGGCGTTCGGCCCTGAAAATCTCGGCGTCGAGCGCGAGGAAATCGGCAGGCGCATAGACTTTGCGCTGGGCGTTACCGGTGTAGAAAAATTCAGAGATAAACCGTCCGCTGAACTCTCGGGCGGGCAAAAACAGCGCGTGGCGATAGCCGGCGTGCTTGCGGTCAAACCGCAAATTCTTATTCTCGACGAGGCTACCTCCATGCTCGATCCGCTCGGGCGCAAAGAGGTCAACGAGGTTATAAGAAAACTCAATCAAGACGGCATGACGGTCGTGACGGTTACGCACTACATGGAAGAGGCGGTCGATGCCGACAGGGTAATTGTGTTCGACGGCGGCAAAGTGGCTTTTTCGGGTACGCCGAAAGAAGTGTTTTCAAGGGAAAAAGACCTTGAGGCTTGCGGACTGTGCCTGCCGCGCGCGACCTATATTTTTAACAGGCTGAAAGAGCGCGGCGTAATTAGCGGCGACGTAGTTTTAACGGGCGAAGAACTTGAGGTGAGATTATGCGAATCGTATCGGAAGGGTTGAGTTTTTCTTACGATCCCAAGTCTAAACACAAAATTTACGCGCTCGACTGCTTGAATCTTACCATAGAAGAGGGCGAGTTTTTCGGCATAATAGGGCAAACGGGCAGCGGAAAATCCACTTTTATTCAGCACTTAAACGCGCTTATTCCCCTGCAGGAAGGCAAACTTTTCGTTGGCGATTTCGATCTTTCGCCCAAGCAAAAGGGGTATAAAAAACAACTCGGCAAGTTAAGAAGTCGTGTGGGTATGGTCTTTCAGTACCCCGAATATCAGCTTTTTGCCGAAAGCGTGTTCAAAGACGTGGCGTTCGGCGTGAATAATTTTTCCCCCGATCTCTCGGCAGAACAGGTGGAAGAAAAGGTCAAAAACGCAATCACTGCCGTAGGACTTGACTATGCCGACGTAAAAAATCGTTCGCCGTTCGATTTATCGGGCGGGCAAAAACGCCGAGTGGCAATTGCAGGCGTGCTTGCAACCGAACCCGACGTGCTTGTGCTCGATGAACCCGTTGCGGGGCTCGATCCGCTCGGCAAACGCACGCTTATGGCACTTTTGCACTCGATCGCGCGCCCCGACAGGACGATAATAATCGTTTCGCACGATATGGACGAGGTGTGCGAAAACTGCACAAAAATTGCCGTTTTCGAGGACGGTAAAATTAAAACCAGCGGAAAACCCGAAGAGGTTTTCTCGTCCTCCGCTCCGCTTTTCCGCCTTGAACTGCCGCTTGCCGCAAGAATTAAAAACGCCCTTGCAGAGGTTGGTTGCAAACTTGATTGCAAACTCGATACTGAAGATTTAATCGACGAAATCGAAAGAGAATTCAAAGGTCGTTAAAGGTCGAATTTAATGTCGAAAGTGTTGATAATCGACCTATAGCCATATATTTTACTGATTTAAACATTAAAAAAGATGCTAAAAGACTTATCTTTCGGGCAGTATTATAAAACGAAATCTTTTGTACAGTCAATGGATTCTCGTGTGAAACTGCTCTTGTTAATTGCATATCTCGTGGCGGTGTTTCTCGTAAAGAATTTTTACGGGTTTATTGCCGTGGGCGTGTTTCTGGCGGTAACCGTAATCGTGTCACGCGTGCCTGTCGTAAAAATACTAAAAAGCCTTAAGGGCATAATGTTTCTTATTTTATTCACGGTGCTTCTGAATATTTTGTTTTTCGGCTCGGCGGAGGGCACGGAGGTGTGGAGGATAGGCAAACTCGTCATAACCGACCGCGCGCTGTACTACTCGGCATTTATGGCGTTAAGGCTTATTTTGCTTGTTTTCGGCAGTTCCGTTCTTACGCTCACGACCACGCCCGTGGAACTCACAGACGGCATCGAAAGCCTGCTTTTTCCGCTTAAACTCGTTAAATTCCCCGTGCACGAACTTGCGCTCATTATGAGTATCGCATTGCGGTTCATTCCGACCATTGCGGAGGAAACCGAGCGCGTTATCAATGCTCAAAAAGCGCGCGGCGGCAATTTCGATACTGGCGGACCGATAGCCAAAGTCAAAGCGATGATTCCCGTGCTGATTCCGCTGCTCGTCGGCTCGTTCAGGCGTGCGGAAGAACTCGGCGACGCTATGGACGCAAGGTGTTATAACGGCAGTAAAAACAGAACTCGTTATAAAAAAATGAAACTTTCCTTCCGCGATCCGATCGCCGTCGTATTTTTGGGGCTTACGTTCGCCGCGGTGCTTATTTTAAACGCAAAATTAGGTTCGATATTATGAGGGTAGTACTGATTTTACAATATCACGGCAAGGATTTTTGCGGCTGGCAAATTCAACCGGGGCTGCGTTCGGTGCAGCAAACGGTGGAAGAAGCCGTAGAAAAACTCACCGGCAAAAGAAGTTCGGTGATCGCCAGCGGCAGAACGGACAGCGGTGTTCACGCTCTTTGTCAGGTTGCGCATTTCGATACCGATTTTACAAGTATTCCTGCCGAAAAATACAGTTTTGCATTGAATATCATACTCCCGCCCGACGTGAAAGTGCTTAAAAGTTTTATGGCTCCTCCCGATTTCCACGCACGCTATTCGGCAAAGAAAAAAACTTACAGATACTCGTTTTACGTTGCCGATTGCACTTTGCCTTTGTATGACGACAGGGCGCTGCAGATTTATAAAACCGACGTGGAAAAAATGCGTCGGGCGGCAAAACATATTGTCGGCGAGCACGATTTCAGGTGCTTTCTCGCCGCTGACAGCGACGTCGAATCCACCGTCCGCACGGTTTATTCCTGCGACGTCGAGGCTCACGGGCGTTTTATCGACGTAACCGTCTGCGGCAACGGTTTTTTATACAACATGGTAAGAACCATTGCGGGCACGCTGTATTTCGCGGGTATCGGCAAGTTCGAGCCCGATTACGTGAAAACCATTATCGAAAATAGAGCCAGAGAACTCGCAGGCAAAACCCTCGCCGCCAAAGGCTTGTGTCTTGTCGGAGTGGAGTATAAGGAGTTCAACGCCGCCGATTTCTTTAAAGGGTAAAATCCCCGCCTATAGGTCGATTATCGCGGGTTAGTAAATACGAGGCTTCCCCTTCGGGGTAATCTCCCCGCAAAACGGGGAAAATGTCGGAAATGCCATCGGCATTGAACGACAAAAGGGGCGCGCCGCGCGTAAGCGGAGCTGTCGCGTAGCGACTGAAGAGGATAAGAAAGATTTTTTTATTGACAAAATAATGTTTTAATCCTCTCTCGTCTTTTACTCGCTTCACTCGTAAAATCCACTTCGCCTGCGCGGCGGACGCGCCCTCTCTGTCAGCCTTTGGCTGACATCTCTCCCAATTCAATGGGAGAGTTTGCCCCGAAGGGGAAAGCTTTCAACTCAAATTTTATTTCGTTTTTTTGCAAAATCCTCGCCTATAGGTCGATTATCGCACTAAAACATAAAAATAAAGCATAATAACAAAAACGCAAAAGCGGAGGCAAAAATAAATTTGCCTCCGCTTTTAAAATTATATGCATTTTTAGGTAATGATATACTTTTTAAGGCATGATCGCTTTCTTAAAATGATACTCAATGAACATTTACAACAATCAAACGATAAGATTGAATTCTTTAAAGACCTCGGCGATTTTGGCGGCGGCGTATTCCATTTGTGCTTCGGTGTGCGTTGCCGTGTAGCTTGTGCGTAGCATGCTCTGACCTTCGGGAACGGCGGGCGATACGACGGGGTTGACGTACACGCCGCGTTTTTGCAGTTCTACGCATATTTTAAAAGTGGTAAGGTCGTCGTAAGTATAAATAGGGATAATCGGCGTTTCGGCGTCGATTATTTTAATGCCGTAGCCCTTTAAAAGCGAACGCATATATGCGCTTATTTCGCGCAAAGCTTTAACGCGTTCGGGTTCATTCTTCAAAATTTTAAGCGACGCGCGGGCACATTCGACCGAGGCGGGCGTTATGCTTGCGCTGAAAATGAACGGGCGGGAGGCATGGCGGACGAACTCGCAAACCGCTTTTGATGAAGCCATATAACCGCCGAGACTTGCAAGCGATTTCGAGAATGTGCCCATATAGATATCGACCTCGTTTTCCAGCCCGAAATGCTCGGCAGTGCCTCGTCCGTGCTCGCCGAGAACTCCAAGTCCGTGCGCATCGTCAACCATAACGCGTGCGCCGTATTTTTTGGCAAGTCTTACGATTTCGGGCAGGTTGCAAATCTCGCCGCTCATAGAGAATACGCCGTCGGTAACAATCAGCACGCCCGAATTGCTCATGTCAATCGAGGCGAGTTGCCGTTCGAGATCGGTCATATCGCTGTGCTTGTATCTCAGCATTTTTGCGTAACTCAGCCTGCAACCGTCGTATATGCTTGCGTGGTTCTCCCTGTCGCACAAAATATAGTCGTTTCTTCCGCAAATTGCGCTTATAATCGCAAGGTTGGACTGAAAACCCGTGCCGAACGTAACCACGGCTTCTTTCTTCAAAAACTCGGCGAGTTCTTCCTCGAGCTTAACGTGAATATCTAAAGTTCCGTTCAAAAATCTCGAACCGGAGCAACCGCTGCCGTATTTTTTCAGTGCGGCGATGCCCGCGTCAATCACTTGCCGATTGCCCGTCAAACCAAGGTAATTGTTCGAGCCGATCATAACGGTTTTCACTCCGCTTAAAACAACTTCGGTGTCCTGTCCGGTCGTCAGCACGGAAAAGTACGGGTAAAATCCGCTTTCTTTGGCTTGTTTTACTTTGTCGTTGTTATAGCATTTATCGAATAAATCCATATTTCTCCTGTTGAAGTAGCATTTTTTGCGACCTTTTGCCGTTTTTTTGTCGCTTTGCATAAAACGATTTTAAAGCCTGCGCGATTTGTTTGTCAAACGATTTTATGCACTTATGGCAAAATATTATGCAAATTTATAAATATTGTCTAATAGCGTTGATGTCTAAACCGCAAAAATACAATGTCAAGCGGATAATTTTTTTTGTTCCGATTGCCGAAAAAAATACGGTACGGCGCCGTCCATAAAGCAGTGCTCTGAGTATAAAGCGAAAAAACGTTATATAAAAATAAAAAAATGATTTATCGCGGGCGATGACCGATATATAATTAAAAGAGACTGAGAGTGTACTCTCGGGCGGATTTTTCAGTTTATGACGGAGTGCGGACGGACTGTATGTGGATAACCAATAAAAACGTTGACGGCTTTAACGGATTGCCTGTGTTTGAAAAGAATTTTATATTAAACGGCGAACCGACTTGTTGCATGTTAAAAATTACGGCAACGGGCATTTTCAGCGTAAAAATCAACGGGCACGATATTCCCGATTTGTTCATGCCGGGTTGGAGTAATTATAATAAATATATCGATTTGTGCCGGTACGATATTACAAAATATCTGAAAAAAGATAACACGATTACCGTAACTGTTGCAAACGGGTGGTATTCGGGTATGCTGGGATACGGCAACAAGATAAACGTTTTCGGCGATACGAAAAGATTGTTTGCCGAAATCGACATCGATTACAAAAACGGAAAAAACGAAAAAATCGTTACCGACGAAAGTTGGCGCGCATTCGTTTCCGATATCGTTTTTGCCGATTTTTTTAACGGCGAAATTATTGACGCCCGCCGCCGCTTAAACAACGAAAAACCCGCCTATAAGGCGATTATCAGCCATTTCGATATTCCTTTTGCAACGTATGACCGCGAGCCTGCGCGTGTTGTAAAGACGATTTGCCCGAAAGTAATTTACAGCGACGATACAACCCTGCGTTTAGATTTCGGCGTTAATTTTGCGGGCGATATAAGCGTAAAGGCAAAAGGCGAAAGCGGCAGTAAAATAGTTGCGAAATTTGCCGAAATGCTTGATGAAAACGGTGAACTGTATACAAAGAATTTGCGGCA
>CAKQKA010000074.1 GCA_934247855.1 uncultured Clostridia bacterium
GTGTTTGCGTGAGTTATACAAAGGTGATACAACAGCCTATGATAGTTGAATTATATATTTGATTATAATAAAAAAGGTTATGCGGCTTTTTGACGCATAACCAAAATTCACTCATAACCAAAATTCACACATAACCGCAATAAAATGCGGCTATTTTTATGTCGAAAAACAAAAAACTTTCTAATCCAAACCCTTTGATGACGGGGGTTCAAATTAGAAAGTTCTTGGCGGAGAAAGAGAGATTTGAACTCTCGCTGCAGTTATCCCGCACTACTCCCTTAGCAGGGGAGCCCCTTCGGCCTCTTGGGTATTTCTCCAACCGAAAGTATTAACTTAGCTTGTCTATATTACCACATTATTAAGCGGTTGTCAAAAAAAATAATGCGCTTTTTAAAATTTTTTCTCGTATTTGTTTTTTACGAAAAAACGACTCTTTACGACGCTTTTGCTTTATAAACACTCAATAAACAAAACATCTTTCAGCAGAGCGTTTTAAATAAAGCGTCTGTTAAAAATCAATAAAAAGTATATCAAAAAACAAGACGAGCGCGCGAATAATCTCCGACTTGCAAACTATGTTTGTCTATTACGACGCTAATCCGCTCTAAATTCAAATCTTCGGGCAGACTCTCCCCCGATACGGAAAAAATAATCAAATCGTCGCCCTTTTCCTCGTTTACGATAACCTCGCCAAGATCACCGCAATCATCTTTTACGATGCTTGACTCTTCACAGTAACAGTCGAAAAAACCGTCGTTGAAATCGGTGCATGCATCCGGTTCATCGGCATAAAAACGCAGTTTTACTTTAGCCTTTTTTATGCTAGACGGCATATCGATAAAAATGTATAAATATCCGTTATCAGGTAATAATCTTCCACCGAAATCGGCCAACTCGATTTTACACAAAAAGAATTCGCACGGTGAAAAAACGTCTTTTTCAAGCCACTCGTCGGGGAACTCCGCTTCGCCGAAAAGTTGCGACGTACACTCTTCGTCAAACTCCGCTAATAACGCTTTCATTTCTTACTACCCTTAAGTTTTTTATAATATTTGTCGGACGTAAAATCACGTTTTTTATCGTACGAACCGCCAAAACCTTCGATAGCAAGTTTAAGTTCTTTAAAATCAAGATAATTTATAGATTCGTCGTCGATCAGCTCCAAAAGCACAGGTAAGGCGCGTTCGTCGCCGTATTTCGTAACGTAAGACAAATAAAACGGGATGTCTTTTTTATGCGATTTCAGCTCGTTTATTAAAATATCGAAAATTCTGTCGTCCTTTTTGCAAGACGAAAAAACATCAAGCAGATACACAGCGGAAGAACCTGCCCCCGGGTATTCTTTCAGCGCGCGTTCCTTGGCCGCTTCGGGATTGTTCGCCAGCATTTCCGCAATCAAATCTTTCATATCCTCACATGTATCGTCGGATAAAAGCATATCGAAATAGCGATCGAAACCCGCCGTGCTGTTTTTATCGTTAAGTATATTTATGCAATAC
This sequence comes from uncultured Clostridia bacterium, assembly GCA_934247855.1. GTDB lineage: Bacteria > Bacillota > Clostridia > Christensenellales > Borkfalkiaceae > HGM11416. Next base: position 1,500 of record CAKQKA010000074.1, read on the forward strand.
GAAACCAACTCTTCGTCGTGTCCGTTATCGATAAAACGAACGAGTTCATCCACACACTCGGCGGCAATAAGAGCTTCGCACAAAAAATCAGAAACCGAAACGCCCTGTTCGATATGTTCGGACAATACGTCGCATAATTCGCTTCCGCTCAAAGATTTATAATAATCGTTAGGACACTTACCGTCCAGCTCTTCAAGCTCGGTTCTGCCGAATTCGTCGTATAAACCGGGAATTTTTCTTTCCCATTCTTTTTCGGTATATTTCCCGCGATTCGACTGAATATAGTGGGTTAAAAAATCGTCAAAAATCTTATCTATATCAACTATTTTTACTTTCATTTCATTCACCTAAAAGTTTTTCCAAGTTATTTACCGCAGATGCAGACGTACCCATATACGCATATTGTTCTTTTCCGCCCGGCAGAGATTTAATGCCGGCACGTTTCATCATAAGCCCCGCAAGCGTATTGACCTTTTTAACTTTGCGGATATTTCCGCTTGCCAGAAATTGATCGTACAAAGAATAAGCCGCAACGCGCAGTTTATAGATTTCTTTTTCGCAATACGGAACAAACCTTCCGAATGCGAAAGCGTACGCGCTTCTGAAAATATCGCCGCAATCGTCATTGAACTCAACGCGCTCGAACGGAATCTTGGAATATATGTGATTATACACCAACCCCGTCGATTCCTCAACGCCCATTTCTATAAGCAATGTGATTACAATCGGTTTGATAAAATCGTTCGCATCGTCTTTAAGCAGGTATCCTTTCATTACCCTGACCGTATTATCATCGTTGATAATGCTGAAAATCTGCAAAGCCGCAGCGCATATTTCGGGGTTTTGCGAATATATACAAGGAGAAATAATATCGAACACCATATTGCCGACATTGCGGATCTCCGCAGGTTTTTCGCGCAAAAGACTATCGAGAATCAGCGAATAATGCGAATTATCCGCCTGTTGAAGAGCGGGAATATATTCGAATTGCGTAAACTTGGTATTGTGCGCAGCAACATCCATAACCGTAGCCCTTGTGTGTATAACATATTCGGCATTGGTTAGTTTGTAATATCTCGACAGGCGATCGAGCGCAACGTTGTATTTTTTAGCGTTATACGCCGCTATGGCATAATAAAAATGCAAATGACCGAAATTCGGGAACAATTCCTCTATCACACCCGCGTATTCGTATGCAAGTTTATGTTTACCGAACCCCTCGTACAACGAGAAAAAGGTAACCGCCGCATTAAAATCGGCTCCCTCTTTTTTCAATTCTTTGAACACGTTGTCTTTTATTTCGGCTTTTCCGAGATAAAACGCAAGTCCGAAAATATACGTCAGCGTTACTTCTTGACGAAATCTGTATTTTTTTGCTATTAAAAATTCATTCAGCGCATCGTCGAGTTCCAGTTCGAGCAAGTCTATCATGCCGCAATAAAACCGCGCTTCGCCGTAAGAATCGCTCGTTTCCTTTACCGATTCGTAAAGTTTTTTAGCGGCGTCGCTGTCGGTTTCGAGTAAGTCAAGCGCGTTTTCGACCGCAGCCCTGTCTTTTTCGTTCTGCGCGTCGTAAATATGTACAGGCGGTTCGTCAAACCGCGTCGATATGTTTTTATCGAACAGCTCGTACATTATCTCGTCGAAGGGAAATTCGGCGTCGTTTTTATCGTTGATTTGCAGGTTGAAATAATACGCGGCGAGTTTATCGTTGCGCATGAAAAAATAATTACCGCCCAATGCGTTGTATGCTTCGGCGTGGTAGCGTTTGGGCGCACAGTCGATAAACTTAAACCAGTAATTTATAGAATAATCGAACATTGCGAGTTCGGTATACAAATCGGCGATTTTTCGAATAAGCAGATAGTCCGCCTGACTTTCTTCGATTTCCAGGTACGTAGAAAGCGCCCCCTCGATATCGTTTTCGTCGAGGAGGTCGTCCGCCACATATTCAAGCGTATCCCGATCGCGTTTGAATTGTAAAACGTTTTCGGACTGCTTGCTGTTTTCGTCTTTTACGGTCTTTTTACGCATTTGTATTTTTCTGGAACAATTTATCTATATCCGTTTTGTTGTAAACGTATTTTTTATTGCAAAAATGGCAAGCAACTTCGACTTTGCCCTCTTTTTCGCATGTGTCGCACAGTTCGTCGTAACCGAGCGTCAAAAGCACGCCGTCGATATAATCTTTAGAGCATAAACAATTATATTTCGGCGAAAACTTTTCGTAAACGTAATCGGTAAACGTATTCTCGACAAACTTATCCGCGCCGACCGTTTCCATTACGGTAGATACGTCGGTAAGCGAAAGCGCGAGATCTTCGGCTTTTTTCAGGCTATCGTCGTCGGCATCGGGCATCGCCTGAAAAATAACGCCGCCCGCGCCTATGCACTTATTGCCCTTGCCCACTTTAACGCCGAGAGCCATTGCCGTAGGCTGCTGCTCTGAATAGGCGTAATATCTTGCGAAATCTTCGGCAATTTCGCCGCTTTCGATAGCGCAACTGCCCGTATACGGTTCTTTAAGCCCCATGCTTTTTACAACGGTAAGCCTGCCTTTACCGACGCACCCCGCAACGTCAAGTTTGCCTTTTGCGTTAAGCGGCAAATAGCAAGTCGGGTTATCTATATACCCGCGCATGTTGAGCGCGGCGTCCCCCGCCACCACGATCTGCCCGCCTACGCCGTCGCCCGAAAGAGTAACCGACAAGCGGTCCTCCGCGCTTTTTAAAGTGGACGACATAAACGTTGCCGCTATCAGACTGCGCCCGAGGGCTGCGGCGGCAAGCGGCGATAAACCGTGAATTTCTATCGCTTTATTTACCATTTCCGTGGCTTCTATCACGGTGACGGAAATTTTTCCGTCGAACGCCACGCCTTTATATAAAACATCCATTATTCTATTTTTTTATTGCTGAAAAGCAAATTCTTTCGCTGTTCGCTTTCAATAATTCTCCGTATTGCGCGTCGACGGCGACGAGTTCGAAACCACATTCGTCAAGCGCGTTTTTTATTTCGTCGAAAGTATAGATATATTCGACGGAACAGCACTCCTTTTTGCAATAAAGCTCGCCGCGCTTTAAAAACACGCTTAAATTCATTTCCACCTTGTCGTCCGACAAGGTATTAAACCAGATATAGGAATAATCGTCTTCGTCCTCGCAAAAAGTCTGATTGCCGATTACGTTTTTAAGTTTGTACTCCGACGAGATATCGAAATGCAACAAACCGCCCTTTTTAAGGCAAGCGTTGAAACTTTTTAACGTTTTTACGAGTTTATCCCGCGGAATAAAGTTAATCCCGTCGTTTATAACCGTAATAAAATCGACCTTTTCAAACGATTTGAGTTTAGTCATGTCCTCTTTGCGGAAATCGATTGCCAACCGTTCTTTGGCGGCAAGCCCGATTGCAGAGGTAAGCATTTCGTCGGAAATATCCACGCCGCAAACAGAATAACCCGCACGCTTTAACGCACGGGTGTAAAAACCGCTGCCGCATGCCACGTCTATACCCTTGCCGCTTTTGCCGACGTATTTTTTGATTACGCTTTCGACATAGCTTGCCCAACGGTCGTATTCGCAGTTATGCGTTACGGAATACTCGTAAAAATCCGCAATTGCGGAAAACAACATTTGCTTAGGCATTGTTTGTTTATTCGTTTTTGTCGACGTCGGTCGTACCTGCTTCGGTTGCCGTTTCGGTTGTGGTTTCGGTATCGGTCGCCTCGATATCGGCGTTATCGCCCGAACCTTCGCCGTTGTTCGCATTATCCGCTTTCGTACTTATTTTACCCGAGAGAACGTCTGAAACGTATTCGTCGCTGTCCTTTCGCATTGCAGCCTTGCTTTCTTCAAGCCGCTGCAAGTCCGCACGGGAGAAGTTTTCCGGCAACTCGACTATTTCCACATCGTAGTCGGTAATAGGCTTAATCGGGCGCTTGCCGAGCGAAGAACGCTCGAACGAGAAATCGCTTTCGGTTTCCTCGGCTTTCTTGGAATAGATACCGCGGTTCTTGACTGCACCCGGAACTTTATCGTTTATGAATTTATCGAACGCCCACTGCGAATAGTTCGTCCATATAAGCGCTGCACCCGAAAGACCGAAAATTATGAAAATCATAAAGCCGAGCATCATGAAAATGCCGCCGATGACGATTAAAAGCAGCGATACAAACGCAAACAACGCAAAGAACAGGTTAAGCGGCAATAAACCTATTGCCATGATAAACGAGTTTTTGATTAAGTTGCGGAATTTGAGTTTGTAAGTTACGCCGAGGGTAAGCGAGAACAAATATACGATCGTGAAGAACGTGAGAAAAACGTAACTTAAAATAACCGAAAGGGTTATATACCATTTTTCGCCGCTCGAAGCGTTCATAAGATTGCCCATACGAATGGACAAAACTCCTATGAACATTAAAATCGTATAGAACAACGTGCATAAAAACACGTTGAGAAAATTCTTTTTTACGCCCGACCAGAAATCGCGTCCGACGAAAACGCCTTCAGCCCACACCATGTTACGCATGACGTACATGCCGCCCGCTATACCGATAGAAGCGATAATACCTGCGATCGGCAGCATCATGAACGTATTCCGGTCTACCATGTAATAAATGGTTTCGGCAAAGCCTGCCGTATCCGAAACCGCGGGATACCCCAGCCCGATATTGCCCGAGAACGGGAACACCACTGCCTGATACTGAATATTGACGTACCTTATTACGAAAAGCGCGATGACGGGAATAAAAAACAAGAGCATCAATAAATTAAGCCCGAACAGTTTTCCGAGGTTATCACGCACTATACCCCAACCGAGTTCCCAACGGTTGCCCGGCATTGTCGATCTTGCATACGATTCGGAGCGCTCCGGGCCCTCTATCATTCTTGCAATAAATCCTTTTTTCTTAGCCATTTAAACTCCGTAGCGAATTTTGCAAACTTTACCGTTAAAAACGGCTGAAACGCTAAAACACCGCTTTTAAAATATCAGTATAATAATAAACTATTTTTAAAATATAATCAAACGATTGTATCGCTATTTATAAATTTTAGCTATTTTAAGAACTGGTTATAAAATCATTATTTTATATAGCCGAATAAATAGCACGCGATTTGCAATCAACGGCAAACGCGTTCTTTGAAATTTACAACCCAATATTTGGTGTATTCGTAAAGTTTTTCGGGAGTATTTGCGGTGTATCCCCTGTTAAAGTTTCAATCAACGCATTACCCTTCTTCCATTATATTCTATCGTTTTTAACAACAGAAGATTGCATTAAAAAGCTGTCGCCTGTGGCTAACGACCGAAGTCAAGCGGTTTCGCCTTTTACATCATTATATACGTTTTGAACATTATTCTTTGCAGTTACGCTTCATTATAAATATGTACTGCCCCTTTGAAACATTATACTGGGAATTTTTTATTATAAATCCTGATATCCGGCATAAAAACAATAGTTCAGAAAAATTAAAAAAACTTTTTAAAATGCCGAAAAAATAATTGACAAAAGAACAAATATATTATATTATGTATGAGCATTGTGTGTGCGGGGTGTAGCGCAGCTTGGTAGCGCACGTGGTTTGGGACCATGGGGTCGGGAGTTCGAGTCTCTTCACCCCGACCAAGTAACATACAAGGGCCTTTAGCTCAGTTGGTCAGAGCGGTCGGCTCATAACCGATTGGTCCGCGGTTCGAGTCCGTGAAGGCCCACCATTCATTTACTACATTCCGACAAAAATACACGGCCCGGTAGCTCAGCTGGTTAGAGCGCTAGCCTGTCACGCTAGAGGTCGAGGGTTCGAACCCCTTCCGGGTCGCCAGCATTTATTGTGTGCCTTAATGCGAAAGCATTAAGGCATATGAGTAAATTCGGTAAAAGGCTTTTGCCTCGGTAGCTCAGTCGGTAGAGCAAGGGACTGAAAATCCCTGTGTCGGTGGTTCGATTCCGCCCCGAGGCACCACAGCTTATGCTAGCGTAGCTCAATAGGCAGAGCAGCTGATTTGTAATCAGCAGGTTGTGGGTTCGATTCCAATCGCTAGCTCCAATATGGGTAGGTTCCCGAGCGGCCAAAGGGAGCAGACTGTAAATCTGCCGTCACTGACTTCGGTGGTCCGAATCCACCCCTGCCCACCACAAAAAGCACGTTTTTTCACTTGAAGAAGCGTGCTTTTTGCATGTTTTACCCTAAATTCTCGCGGAATTAGGATATAC
>CAKQKA010000075.1 GCA_934247855.1 uncultured Clostridia bacterium
GTACAGCTTGATATCGACGTGCGTGCGTTCCGCCTGAACCTTCGCCTTGGTATCGGGACGAACGTTGAAGCCGATAATAATCGCATTGGACGATTCGGCAAGCGTAACGTCGGTTTCGTTGATCGCGCCGACAGCCGCGTGCAGAACGTTGATTTTAACCTCGTCGTTGGAAAGTTCGGTGAGCGATTGCTTGACCGCTTCGGCTGAACCTTGAACGTCGGCTTTGATAATAATGTTGAGGTTTTTAAGCTCACCCTCGGAAATCTTGGAGAACAAGTCGTCAAGCGTGACTTTTTGCTGACTGCGGATCATCTCTTCGCGCTCTTTATTACGTCTTTCTTCGGCAACCAACTTGGAAAGTTTCTCTTCGTCAACGGCGAAAATACTGTCGCCCGCGTTGGGTACTTCCTCTAAACCGAGTACGGAAACGGCGTCTGACGGACCTGCGGTCTTAACCATGCTGCCCTTGTCGTTGATCATCGCTCTCACTCTTCCGACTACAGTGCCGGCAACGATATTGTCGCCGACATGGAGAGTACCGTTCTGAACAAGCACCGTAGCGAGAGGACCTTTGCCCTTATCGAGCTTGGCTTCGATAACCGTACCGCGCGCCTTTCTGTCGGGATTGGCTTTAAGTTCTGCCATTTCGGCAACAAGCAGTATAGATTCGAGGAGTTTCTCGATACCCTCGCCCGTCTTAGCCGAAACGGGAACCATAATTACGTCGCCGCCCCATTCTTCTACAAGCACGTTTTGTTCGGAGAGTTGCTGACGAACTCTGTCGAGATCGACGTGCGGTTTGTCTATCTTGTTTGCCGCAACGATGATATCTACGCCCGCGGCTTTGGCATGGTTGATTGCCTCGATCGTTTGCGGTTTGATACCGTCGTCCGCAGCAACTACAATAATCGCTATATCGGTAACCTGTGCTCCGCGCGCACGCATTGCGGTGAACGCCGCGTGGCCCGGGGTATCTATAAACGTAATCTTATTACCATGAATTTCTACCGAGTAAGCACCGATATGCTGCGTAATGCCGCCCGCTTCGCCCTCGGCTACGTTCGCGCTTCTGATCTTATCGAGAAGCGACGTTTTACCGTGGTCAACGTGACCCATAACGGTAACTATAGGCGGACGCTTGACAAGTTTGTCTCCGTCGCCCGTTTCGTCCGCAAAGCCCTCGTTCATAAGGTCCTCGGCAGATTTTTCGAGTTTCAGCGTGACTTCTATGCCTAAATCGTCGGCAATGAAAGCCGCCGTATCGAAATCGATACTGTCGTTAATAGTCTTGGTAATGCCCTCTTTGAACAATCTCTTGGTGATCTCGACTGCGGAAATACCGAATTTTTCGGAGAGTTCTTTAATGGGAGTGAACTCTTTGGTGATAACCGCTTTTTCGATCTTGATGAAATTGGATTGTTCCTCTTTTTTCTGTTTGGGCTTACGGACTTTTCTGTATCCCGTTTTATTTTCATCGAAATCCGCCACCGTCAGTTCTTTTACATGCAGTTTCTTATTGTTGACGGTACGTTTTTCTTCGTAGTTCTTTTCAGTCTTTTTGCGGGTAGGCTTGTTGTCCTTGGGAGGGATAAAAGCAACTTCCCTCGGCATTTTGCCGCCTAAGCCGCCGGCCGACGGTTTTGAACCGAAAGGTCTGTCGCCGCTCGGTCTTTGACCGCCTTGCCCAGGGCGCGGAGGTCTTGCGCCGCGTTCGGTGCTTTGCTGAGCGTTACGCTCGGCAGCCTTGCGCGCACGTTCGGCTTTTTCCCTTTGCTCCTGCGCGGGATCGGCTTTCTTTACTATAAAACTTAAAATAGACTTTTTGGGAGGTTCTGCGGGTTTTTCTTCCGTTTTCTTTTCGAGCTCGGCGGACTTAGGTTCTTCCTTAACCTTTTCGACAGGCTCAGCCTTTGCTGCAGGCTGCTCGGCTTTTTCTTCTTTCGCCTCTTCCGATTTTGCGGGCGTAGCCTTTTTGGTCTCTCCCGCTTTAGCAGGCTCTTCGGCTTTAGTTTCGGATTTCTTTTTCTTCTCGGTTTCGGGCTTTTGTTCCGACTCGACCGCAGCAGACTTTTCGACTTCCGCCTTAACCTCGGACTTTTCTTCGGTCTTTTCGGCAGCCTGCTCCGCGGCTTTTTCCGCAGATATCTCCGTTACCGTTTCTTCGCTTGCAGCCTTAGCGGTTTTCTTGCCGCCCTTGGTCTTTTTAGCCGCGGCAGGTTTAATCTCTTTCTCTGCAGCCGCAGCTTCGATAGGTGTTTCGTTGTATGAAGAAACCGACTCCTCGGATTCCGCAGAGTCTTGCGCGATCGCTTCGATTTCAGCCTCTTCTTTGAGTTTGCGCCGCCGCTCGTTTTCCTTTTCGTTAAGTTTCCTTGCGATAGACGCGGCTATTCCCTGCGCGGATTTTACATTTTCGCGCAATTCTTTAAGCTTTTCGTCCTTGATCATCTGCAAAAGAATCTTTACGTTTTTAGTATTGTCTTGTCTTTCTTCCATTAACGTCCGCCTCCCAAGCAAACAGAAAAATTTTCGTCCCGATTGTCTATTATTGCCGTAGCGAGATTTTTATCGGTCACTGCGGCGATTTTACAATTTGTTTTGTTGCATAAATCCTGCAACGGTATTTTACAGGTCATAAGCGGGCAATTAAGCCTTTTGGCGCAGACTGAAGCAAGTTCTGCCGTGTTTTCGGACGCGCTCGCGCATATCAATATCAGATATGCTTTTTTTAACCTGTCAACCGCGTCGCTCCCGGTAACGAGAACGCGCGCTTTCACGGAAAAACCGATAAAGGTTTCGACTTTACTCTTTTTTTCCAAGTATTTCCTCCTCGATTAAAGCATATACCTCATCCGCGACTTCGCATTTGAAAGTGCGGTTTAAAGCCCTGCTTTTCCTGAGTTTTTTCACACATTCGGCATTCCTGCACACATATGCGCCCCTGCCGTTTAGTTTTCCGGAAGGATCGCAGACGAATTTACCCTCCGGCGTTCTTACCACGCGCAGAAATTCGTTCTTTTCGCCTTCTCTTCTGCATGCTATGCAAGTGCGTATCGGCTTATTCTTCATCCTCGCCACCGTTTTCGGTTTCGCCCGCCATCTCCTCGGGATTGTAACCGAGTTCGGTACGCGCCTTGGTCTCGCTCTTAACGTCTATCTTCCAGCCGGTGAGTCTTGCGGCAAGTCTTGCGTTCTGACCGTCTTTACCGATTGCAAGCGACAATTTGTCGTCGGGTACGATAACCCTCGCAACTTTTTCACCCTCTACCGCGGTAACCATGATTACTTTAGCGGGCGACAAAGCCTTAGCGATGAATTCGAGCGGAGATTCGCTCCACAAAATGATGTCTATCTTTTCGCCGTTGAGTTCGTTTACTATTGCGTTTACACGGCACCCTTTCTGACCTACGCACGCGCCGACGGCATCGAGGTTTTTATCGTTGCTGTAAATGGCGATTTTGGTACGCTGACCGGGTTCACGGGCAATGGACTTGATTTCGACAAGCCCTTGCTTGATTTCGGGCACTTCGTTTTCAAAGAGTTTTTTAACAAGCCCGACCGACGTGCGCGATACGAGAATCTGCGCATTTCTTCCGTCGTTTCTTACGCGTTTAACGTAAACTTTAAGCGTCTGATTAAGCTCGTAAGTTTCGCCGGGAACCTGATCTGCGGGCAACAACACGCCCTCTATCTGACCGCCGCCGATTTCGACGTATACGGTTTTGTTCTCTATTCTTCTGATAACACAGTTCTGAATTTCGTTTTCTTTATCTTCAAATTCGGCAATGGTATTATCGCGCTCGGCTTCGCGCAGTTTCTGCAAAACAACCTGCTTTGCCGTTTGAGCCGCTATACGACCGAACGCCTTGGGAACAAACTCCTGTTCGAACGTTTCGCCGAGTTTGTATGATTTTTTGTACGTTCTTGCCTCTTCGAGCGTAATCTCGTTTTCGGGATCTTCTACGTTTTCCACAATGTTTTTGATCATGCAGAACTTAACCGTGTATTTTTCGGGGTTCATCTTGATTTTTACGTTGCCCTGTACGTTGAACTGACGCTTATATGCAAGCGACAAAGCGTTTTCCAATGTGGAAATAAGCATATCGTAATCAAGTCCCTTTTCGTTTACGAGATCTTCAAGTGCCTGAAAAAATTCCTTATTCATTATTTTTTACTCCTGTTTATAGGTGTGCCGGTGTTATCGGTTTGCTATTTTCTTGTAAATCGGCTTAAAACCGCCTTTCGCCGTCTTATCCGACGAACCTGCGATTTTAAATTGTATTTTTTAGTCGAATTTGATCGCAACGTTCATTTTTGCGATTTTGGAAAGCGGGATTTTCTTCTCGGCTCCGTCCATCTCGACAATAACGTTGTTTTCATCGTATCCGACAAGCTTGCCCTCGAAATATTTTTTGCCTTTTTCGGGCGCGTAAAAACGTATTTCCATATCTTCGCCGAGGTGTCTGTCGAAATCACGCGGGGTTTTCAGCGGCCTGTCAAGACCGGGGCTTGAAACGTTCAGCGTGTACGACGCGCCGTAAGTAAAATCGAATTCGTCAAGCATAGCGTCTATCGCATTGTGATATTTTTCGCAAGTGTCGAGATCTACGCCGTCCTCGGTATCGATAAACACGGTAAGCGAGGGATTTTTACTCATTTTGAATTCAACGTCCACCACTTCGATTCCCATAGGTTGGGCAACCGAAACGAGCAAGCCGCGCAATTCTTCCATAGATTTTGTTTTCATGTCAGTCGCGGCGAAAGCCGCACCCCCCTTTACATAAAAATTTGAGAGGGCGTTGCCCTCTCAATAGTCAAGTCGTATAATCAAGCGTATTCATTTTAACATATTATATATGTTTTTGCAAGCGTTTTTTCTACGAATATGCATTTTTTTGTAAACCGTGTGGTTTTCATATGGCAATTTCCGACATATCTATGGTTGATTTATAAAAATCATATGTGATACATATGTTACATAAAAACCGACTTATTATGCAATAATCGACCTATAGGCGGACTTTTATCCGTTTCTAACCGGCTTAAAACTGCGCAGATAAATTAAAAAATCTCATTTGGCGGGTTACGCCTTTGTTGTGATTCGATTATACAACGCAACTACGATACTGTCTAAAAATCACCTTTCAAATTTAAAAAGAGTCCGACAGAAAATCGAACTCAATCCGGAAATATTTTTTAAAAGGACAGGTTTTTTATTTGATATAACAACTACAAAAGCGCACCTATAGGTCGATTATCAAGTATTACACGTCGTAATCGGGGAATGCGCCGTTAAGTCGAACGAGCTCGATGAGCATCTGCGCGGTTGCAAGTGCGTCGCTGTATGCGCGATGGTGTAAAAACTCTATGCCGAAATGATCGCACACCGTGTTGAGCTTGTGATTACTAAGCGACGGCAATACCGCGCGGGAAAGCGCAAGGGTATCTATACCCCGATTGGTATAAACATACCCTGTCGGCTTTGACATATTTTTCAAAAACGGATAGTCGAACCCGATATTGTGTGCTACGATTATGCTGCCGTAGCAAAACTTATAAATATCGCCCGCGACCTCGGCGAAGGTTGGAGCGTTTGCAACCATTTCGTCGGTAATACCCGTCAGTTCAACTACAATGTCGGGAATTTTGCGCTCGGGATTGACCATTGTGGAGAATTTTTCTATAACCTTGCCGTCTATAAGCCTGACCGCACCGATCTCGGTAATGCGATCATCGGACGGAGAAGTGCCCGTCGTTTCAAGATCTAAAACGACGATATTAGTGCCTTTGAAACACTCGGGAATCTGCAAGTCCATATTGAACAAGCTGGTCTGGCGAATCTCTTCGACAGGCGACGGTTTTGCAATAAGATATGTTTCGGGCGGACGGCGGGACTGCTTTTCCTGATAGACAAAATTCTTTGGCAGTTCGCAAAAATTCATTGTTTTTATAGAAAAACGATGATAGCCTGCGTCGGTAACCTCTCCCTTTCCGAACACGATTACCTCACTGCCCTCCTGAATTTTTTCGAGTTTTTTAAGCGTTTGCTTGTTATCGGTAAACAGCGAACCGGACATTCTGCCCGTGCCGTCGTTAAAATCGTATATAAAAAACGGCTTGCCCGTTTTGGTGGTGCGCTCGCGGATACCCACGACCTTGCCCGCGATATACAACTCGCCCGTGCGGTCGGCTGCGTCCTGTATGTACATTACCTCGTCGGTTTCGTCGTTGCTGAAAAGACGAGTTACCGAATCCACTTTGAAATATCTGGGCGGAATAAGCTCTATCCTGGCATAGTCAACCTTTTCTTCGGATAGCAAATCGCTGACGTCCTCGTTGGCGCGCGGACGATATTCCACCCTGAAATCGTCGCAAAAATACCCGCCGAGATATTCTTTCAGCAGTTCGTCGAACTTTTTTGCCTTGAAATAATCGCAGACGTCCTCTTCGGCAAGTATCTCTATCAGCGTATCGTCCTCGCCTACGTCGATTTTGACGTCTTTTTCGCCGACACGCTCTTTAACGGGCGCGCAGGTTTCGCGAATGTACTCAAGCACCCTGTTTTTTGCAACGTCGGGCGCGCAAACGGTTTTGCGTATGTGCACGGAAACGTCTGCGAACGGCAGTTCTTTCGATATAAGTTCCTTAATCGCTTTTTCGTCGTCGGCGGTAAAATGCCTGCCCATAAGCAAGGTTACGGATAACTTTTTATTATTTCTTTCGTATGTCGCCTCTTCCACGCGGATTTTTTCAAACTTCGCGTCCGAGGCTTTTATTTTGTCTGTTATATAACTCATTATCTTCTTTTAATTACTCGTTTGCAAACAGTTATTCGGCTGCAAGTTTTTTGATTTCCTGCAAAAAAACCTTTTCTGCGTCTTTCACGTCAACGTTGGCGATAATTTCGCCTTTTTTGAAAATAAGGCAGTGTTTGCCGTTGCCCGCGATGCCGATATCGCAACCGCGAGCCTCTCCGGGGCCGTTTACCACGCAACCCATTACTGCGATTTTAAGCGGTTTTTTAACGTCCGCCACCATCTTTTCCACACGCTCGGCAAGACCTATGCTGTCGTATTCGGTTCTTCCGCAGGTGGGGCAGGCAACCACCTCCGCGCCCGCCTTGCCTAAACCCAGAGTTCTGAGCAGTTTTACGCCCGCAAGCACCTCTTCTTCGGGAGGAGCGGCAAGCGAATATCTGAGCGTATCGCCTATGCCGTCAAGTAAAAGCGAGCCGATGCCGACGCTCCCCGCGATAAGTCCGCTTTTCAACGTACCCGCCTCGGTTACGCCGATATGCAAAGGGTAATCGCACTTGTTTTTTAAATACCGATATGCCGCCACCGTGGTTTTCACCGACGACGATTTTGCCGACAACACGATATCTTTCACGCCGAACCGCTCGAGCAGCGCGGCTTTTTCAAGCGCGCTTTCGGCAAGGGCGATTTCGTTATTGCCGTACTTTTCGGCAAATTTCTTTTCTACGCTGCCGCTGTTCGAGCCCACGCGGCAAGGCACGCCGTTACGTTTTAACGCTGCGGCTACCTTTTCTATGTTTTCGTCCGAACCGATATTACCGGGGTTTATGCGGATCTTGTCCGCCCCGTTTTCTATAGCAGCAATCGCCAGCCTGTAATCGAAATGAATATCGGCGACAAG
>CAKQKA010000076.1 GCA_934247855.1 uncultured Clostridia bacterium
CCAATATTCAGTTCAATAAACATTGATAAATAAGGAAACAAATAATTACATAATAAACCAAAAGAATCAGTTGACAATTCGAGCTCCTCAATATATAATATTCTAGTCTTTTGATGAAGAAAAATATTTTTTGAAAAATGAGGTATTATGAAAACCGATATTTTGATTATAGGCGCGGGTCCCGCGGGAATATTTACAGCTCTTGAAATGCTTCGCTACGGATCAAAAAAGAAAATTACCATCATAGAAAAAGGTAAAGCAGTAGAAAACAGATTTTGTCCGAAAGTCAAAACTCAGAAATGCATGAATTGCAAGCCCTGCAATATTACAACGGGTTTTTCGGGCGCGGGTGCTTTTTCTGACGGTAAATTATCTTTATCTTACGAAGTCGGTGGCGATTTGCCTACTTTGATAGGTGAAGTAAATGCTCAGAACCTGATAGATTACACAGATAATATTTATCTCGAGTTCGGCGCCGATACGCATATCGAAGGCATAAACAACAGCGATGATGTAAAAGAAATAAGAAAAAGAGCAATTCAGGCAGGTTTACGTCTGGTAGATTGCCCCATAAGGCATATGGGAACAGAAAAGGCGCAAGGTATTTATTTGTCTATCGAAAACTATCTGCGTGATCACGGCGTTGAATTGATCTTTTCGGCTGAATGCAACAATCTTATTTTTAACGAAGAAAATACAGCCTGCATAGGCGCAGAGATATCCGAAGGAAGCAAGCAATACGAGTATTTTGCAGACGAAATTATCGTTGCGACAGGCAGACGCGGAAGCGATTGGCTTGAAAAAATATGTTTCGAGCACAATATTGCACATGAACCCGGCACGGTTGATATCGGCGTAAGAGTTGAGGTTCGTAACGAGGTTATGGAGAAGGTAAACGCTTGTCTTTACGAATCCAAACTTATAGGGTATCCAAAGCCTTTCAAAAACAAGGTCAGGACGTTCTGCCAGAACCCCGGCGGTTTTGTGAGTCAGGAAAACTACGATAATAATCTTGCGGTCGTTAACGGACATTCGTATAAAGAACTTAAATCCGAAAATACGAACCTTGCAATTCTATGTTCACACAACTTTACTTATCCGTTCAATCAACCTATCGAATATGCGCAAAAAGTCGGCGAATTGACGAATATGTTGGGTGCCGGGCATATCCTTGTTCAAAGATTCGGCGATATACTCGATGGAAAACGCACATGGGAGAAAGAGCTGCTTCGTTCCAACGTTAAACCCACGCTTAAAGACGCAGTGGCAGGTGACATAACCGCGGCAATGCCGTACAGATCGCTTACGAACATTTTGAATTTTATAATAGCCGTAGATAAAGTCGTCCCCGGATTTGCCGCGCCGGAAACACTTCTTTATTCGCCCGAGTTAAAATTTTATTCTAACCGCGTAAAAATGGATTCAGAACTCAATACGAGTATCGAACATTTATATTGCCTTGGCGATTCGAGCGGTTGGACGAGAGGACTAATGATGGCATCCGTCATGGGGGTTAAAATGGGCAGGAAACTTCTCAAAAAAGACGGAATCGACGTAGAGTAATAAATATATGATTATGTACAAGCGTTTTGTCCCGATGTTTTGCACATTTGCGCAAAAACGCTTGATTGTTTCGTCAATTTATGATATAGTAATCATAATTAAAATCAGGGGATGTTGCGTCAATGTATAGTATGACGGGGTTCGGTAAAGCCGAATACAAAAACGGTTACGAAATAACCGTCGAAATTAAAACGGTAAACAATCGTTTTTTAGACGTTTTACCGAAATATCCCAAATCATTTGTAGCTTATGACGATTTGATTCGCAAAACCGTTCAAAACAAGATTACCCGTGGTCGAGTCGAACTGTTTTTCTCGTTTTCCGATACGCGCGATTGCGAAAAGACCGTCAACGTCGATTTACCGCTTGCAAAGGCATATTACGACGCGTCGGTGAAAATTTCCGACTATCTGGGAATAGAAAACGATTTCACGGTGGGGCAGATTATGCGCAGCCCGGATGTTATCGATTTCTCAGACGATTCTGAAGATGATGAACAGGCGTTGGCGACTGCTATAAAAACAGTGCTTGAAAATGCGCTTGACAATCTGAACGCAATGCGCAAAACCGAGGGCGATAAACTGAAAAACGATTTGTTGGCCCACGTTGGCGAAGTTGAAAAACTCGTTGATAAAATTGAACAGCGCGCGCCGATTGTTGCGGAAAATTTCCGTAAACGCATCGACGAAAGAGTAAGAAATATTCTTTCGGCAACGCAAGTCGATGAAGCAAGATTATTGCAAGAAGTTGCTCTGTTTGCCGATAAATCGTGCATAGATGAAGAAATTACTCGTTTGAAATCACACATATCGCAATATAGGAAATTAATGGAGCTCGATACACCGGGCAGAAAAGTCGATTTTCTCGTGCAGGAATTCAATCGAGAAGCGAATACGATTTGCTCTAAATCCAATGATATCGAAGTTACAAACGACGCGTTATTGCTTAAAGGCGAAATCGAAAAAATTCGCGAACAAATTCAAAATATCGAATAAAATCGTTTGATGCGATTTTAGGCTTTTAACTTTTATAAATACATTCTTCGGAGGAAATATAGAATGCTTCATGAACCGCCTATTGATGAATTGGCAGCAAAAATGGGATCTAAATACGCTCTTTGCGTTGTTGCATCCAAGCGTGCACGTCAACTTATAGACAATGCGCAAAATCAAGGTCTTACCGATATACCCGGCGGAGAAAAACCGCTTACGGTTGCGGCAAAGGAAATCTACGACAATAAGATAATTCCGACAAAATTCTGAAAAATGCTCTTAGGAGCATTTTTTACTATAATTTGCTATGATCGCTGAGGTAATTGTTGATATTACGAATAGTGAGCTCGATCGTATTTTTGACTACGATACGGGCGATTTAAGCGTTGATGCCGGTTGTCGCGTCAGCGTTCCTTTCGGCAACAGAAAAATCGAAGGCGTTGTGATCGGGTTAAAACAATCAAGCGATTTACCCAAAGAAAAAATCAAAAGTATTTTGTCTGTAAGCGACGATTTTCCCGCACTGACGAAAGAGTCTTTAAAACTTGTCGATTATATTTCAGGGCGCTATAAAGTAAGTAAAGCGTTGGCTATGCGATTGTTTTTGCCTTCTGAAATGCGACGCGGGCAGGTCGCGGAAAAAACGGTCGAATTTCTTTTTGTACCGCAAGCGGGTACGCTCGATGACGCTTTAACAAAGTTAAGCGCGAGCGCAAAGAGTCAGAAAGCGGCTTTATCAAAGCTATATTCTGCAGGAAGAATGCGAGCTTCTGAACTCAGAAGCGAATTTGGCAGCGGAGCGGTAAAACAACTGCTTGAAAAAAATCTGATTTGCTCGGAAAACGTAACGGTTTGTCGTATACCATATTCTGAAATGATGAACTCGTCGAAGTCGGTAACGCTTGTACCCGCTCAGCAGAATGCAGTAGATTCGATAACGAATACAGATAAAAAAGTAACGTTGATTCACGGCGTTACGGGGAGCGGTAAAACCGAGGTATATCTTGAACTTATAAGACGCGCTATAGAAAACGGTAAAACAGCTATAATGCTTGTGCCGGAAATATCGCTTACACCGCAAATGCTAAAACAATTACGCGGAAGGTTTAACGAACTTTGCGCTATTTTGCACAGCGGTTTGTCTGCAGGCGAAAGATTTGACGAATGGAGAAGGCTTCGCACAGGCGAGGCAAAAATCGCAATCGGCGCGAGGAGCGCAATATTCGCTCCGCTTTCGGATCTTGGCGTAATAATTATCGACGAAGAGCACGACGGGAGTTATGAAAGCGAAAGTTCGCCTAGGTATTCAACGTTCGATATCGCAAAATTTCGAGCGGATTACAATGGTTGTAAACTTGTTCTCGGTAGCGCCACACCGTCGGTAGAAAGTTATTTGAAAGCCAAAGAAGGTATTTTCAATCTTGTTAAAATGCCTGAGCGAATAAACAAAAGACCGTTGCCCGAAGTAATCGTCGCCGATATGAGACAAGAGGTAAGAAGAGGAAACAATACTTTTTTTTCTTCCTATTTAAAAGACGAACTCGAAAAAACACTGAAAAACAACAATCAAGCGATAATTTTTCTCAATCGACGGGGATATTCGCAGCAGGTAATTTGTCGTGAATGCGGCTATGTAGCAACTTGTACGACTTGCGATGTATCGCTCAATTATCACCGTGACGGAAACGTGCTTAAATGTCATTACTGCGGAACGAATTACCATATGTTATCGGCTTGCCCCGAGTGCGGTTCGCATAATTTGTCGTTTATCGGTACGGGTACGCAAAAGATTGTAACAGAACTTAAACAATTGTTTCCGGATGCGTCGATTATACGAATGGATAACGATACGACGTCAAACAAGGAAGGACATTATAAAATACTTTCGGCATTTGCTTCGCACGAAGCAGATATTCTGGTCGGCACTCAAATGATTGCGAAGGGGCACGATTTTCCGCATGTTACGCTTGTAGGAATACTCGACGCCGATATGAGTTTGCATTTCAGCGATTACAGAAGCGGTGAAAGAACCTTTCAACTCTTAACTCAGGTTGCGGGGCGAAGCGGTCGTGCGGAAGATAAAGGGACGGTCGTTTTGCAAACATATTCGCCGAATAATCCCGTCTTACGGCTTGCAATGAATTACGATTACGAGGGATTCTATCAGCGCGAGATTGCAATTCGTAAAGCAACCCATTTTCCGCCGTATGCGCGTATAATCCGTGTTCTGGTGGAAGCGGGTGAGGAGAACGATGCCGTCGAAACGCTTAAATCGATTTATTTTGCGCTAAAAGACATTTACGATAAAAACCAATCGTCGTTCTCTTTTTTTAACAAGATGAAATCACCGATTAAAAAATTAAAAAACAAGTACAGGTATCAGGTTCTTATGCGTATCGTTGAAAACGACGACGATTTAAGAGATAAAATATTCGACGCGGCATTGAAATATAAAAACGATAAAACAATCATCACGATTGAGGAAAACCCGTCGAACCTGAGCTGATAAGCAAACGGAGGGAATATGGCAATAAGGAATATTATACAATTAGGTGATCCCGTACTGAGGAAGAAGAGCTTCGCGGTGGAAACGATTTCTCCGAAAATTATTCAGCTGCTTGACGATATGAAAGATACGCTTAATAAAGCCAAAGGAGCAGGACTTGCGGCTGTGCAGGTCGGGGTTTTACGCCGAGTCTTTATTGTTGACGTTGACGAAGGGTATTTTGAATTTATCAATCCGGAAATAATATCGCAAAAAGGCGAGCAATACGGCCCCGAAGGTTGTTTATCGGTAAAGGGCAAATGGGGAGACGTAAAACGCCCCAACCAAGTAGTTGTTAAAGCAACTGACCGTAACGGTAAACAATTCAAACTTAAAGCCGAAGGTTTTTTTGCAAGAGCGGTATGTCATGAATACGATCATCTTGACGGAATTGTTTACGTCGACAAAGCCGATAATCTCAGGAGTGAAATAGATTGAAAGTAATATTTTTAGGCACGCCTGATTTTTCGGTGCCGACATTAAAAGCAATAATTAAAAGTCACCATCAGTTACTCGCAGTAGTTACTCAACCGGACAAACCATCGGGCAGAGGCGAAAGACTTTCTTATTCGCCGGTTAAGCAAGTTGCACTTGAAAACAACCTTAAAGTATTGCAATATGATAAGATTCGACTGCAGGGCGTTGACGATTTAAAACGGCTGGCGCCGGATATTATGGTTACTTGTGCATTTGGTCAGATTCTCTCGCAGGAGATTATCGATATCGCGCCGCACGGCATTATAAACGTACATGCATCTCTTCTTCCGAAATACCGCGGAGCGGCTCCTATACAATGGTCGATTCTGAACGGCGATAAAGAAACCGGCGTTACGATAATGCAAACCGAAGCGGGTATTGATACGGGCGATATTATTGCCGTAGAAAAAACAATTATTTCACCTGAAGAAACGGCGGGCGAATTATTTGACAGGCTTTCGTTTATCGGTGCAGAATTGTTGGTCAGAACGTTGGATGACATCGAGCAAGGAACGGCAACATTTACCCCGCAGGATCACTCAAGTGCAACACACGTAAAAATGTTGAAAAAATCAGACGGAATGCTTGATTTTAAAAACAATTGCGAGACGCTTGTTAACTTTGTGAGGGGGATGAATCCGTGGCCTTGCGCGTATACTTTTTTGCACGACAAGATGCTTAAAGTTTATAAAGCAGAAAAAGTCGAAGATGTTGATGATTCGCAATATGCCGACGGGCAAATAATGTTTGCCGACAGCAAAAACGGACTTGTCGTGAAATGTAAAAACGGAGCGCTGCGCCTTTGCGTTATTCAGATCGAGGGCAAAAAACGAATGAAAGATACAGATTTTGTAATCGGGCAAAGAATAAACCTTGCGGAAAAAATCATACTCGGCGAGCACGATCAATGATAAATACATTTTACGATTCATATCGAATTTTGATGCGGGTATACGGACAAAAGGCGTATATTAAGCAAGCCATAAATTCAGAGATAATCGAGCCGATAAATCGTGCGGCGGTCATAAAAATAGTTTACGGAGTAGTCGAAAACGATATTTATCTCGATTACGTTTTGTCGGCTCTTTGCGATAAGCGACCGAAACTTCCCGTAAGGGTTGTATTAAAAATTGCGATTTATAATTTGCATTTTTTAAACAAATCTCCGTATGCCGTAACAGATTCTGCGGTCGAATTGCTGAAAAAAATGGGTAAAGGCGGTGTTACCGGTTTCGCAAATGCCGTCCTTAGAAAATATATTTCAACCAAAATCGAACTTCCTGCGGATTATATCGAAAACACGTCGATAAAGTATTCTTATCCCGAATTTGCGGTAAAATTGCTTGTTGACTATTATGGCAAAGCATGCGCCGAAAATATAATGAGTTATCGCGAAACTCATAACTATGTAAGATTTAACAATGATATTGACGGAAAGCAATATCTTCAGAATAAAAGTAAAACATTTGACGAAACGCCGTTTAACAATCTTTTTGATGTTAAAAACTTTAAACGCGACGAAGATTACGATAAAGGAGTTTATACTTTTCAATCGATCGGTTCGGTTGCGATCTGCGATATAGTTCCAAGCGGGAATATTCTTCTTGATTGTTGTGCCGCACCGGGCGGACAAACAGTTTTGCTATCCGATAAATTCAGTAAAGTGGACGCTTTTGAGTTGCATGATCATCGCGCCGAGCTTATAGATCAATATAGTGCGCGCATGAACAAACATAATATTGATGTAATAACCGGAGATTCTTCGGTTTATGATCATCGGTTTGCGCAGGTTGCCGACGTTGTACTGTGCGATTGTCCTTGCTCAGGGTTTGGGGTGACTCACGAAA
>CAKQKA010000077.1 GCA_934247855.1 uncultured Clostridia bacterium
TGCGGAAGTACGACGTAGAACCTTGCGTAATCGATATTGTCCGCACCGAGGCAGATAAACCGCCTTATCTGGTAATGATAAAGGGCGTAAAGGGCAAAAAACCGCAACTTAAAGATATAGGCGAGAGGTTGAATCAATAATGTTATATATAGTCGGAACGCCGATAGGCAACTTAAAAGATATAACGTACCGCGCGGTAGAGGTTTTGCGCTCGGTCGACGAGATCGCGTGCGAGGATACCCGCCACACGCTCGGGCTTCTGAACGCTTATGACATTAAAAAACCGCTTTTTGCATGCCACAAATTCAACGAGCACGCGGCGAGCGAGAAAATAATTGAAAAGCTCAAAGAAGGCAAAAATATCGCGCTTGTTTCGGATGCCGGCATGCCGCTAATATCCGATCCCGGTTGCATTCTCGTTAAAGAATTGATTGCAAATAACCTTGAATACACAGTCATTCCGGGAGCGTCGGCGTTTGTTTGCGCGCTTATTTTGTCGGGATTGTTGGATTATCGGTTTTCGTTTGTGGGTTTTTTGCCCGATAAAAATTCGGAATGTAAAAAACTGCTCGCAAAATATGCCGATGCCGATTGCCCGCTCGTATTCTATGCAGCCCCGCACGATGTTGACGATACCGTAAAACGTTTATACGAAGCGTTCGGTGATAGGCGTGCCGTTTGCGTCCGAGAAATTACAAAGACTTTTGAACAACGCGTAGAGTTTACCTTAAAAGAGGGTTACAACGGCGAAAGAAAGGGTGAATTCGTTATTATCGTGGACGGTGCAAAAGTTGCCGATAAAACAAGCGAAATGCCCGTTAACGAACATATAGCCCTATATTTGAGCAAAGGTTACAGCAAAAAAGACGCAATAAAAGCGGTTGCTAAAGACCGCGGCGTTACCAAAAACGAAATTTACATGCAAGCACTCGATTTAGAAACGGACGGTGAATAAATGGGCATAACCAAAAGCGATTTTATGCGCGGAATGCAGTGCGACAAAATGCTGTGGCTCGATAAGCATAAACCCGAAGAAAAAATCATACCCGATGAAGTGCAGATTCGGCTTGACGCGGGCAATGAATTCGGAGATAACGCTATGGGCATTTTCGGCGAGTATACCGAGGTTACCGCTTACAAACCCGACGGCTCGCTTGACTTTAAAAAAATGCTGGAAAACACAAAGGAGTGTATCGAAAACGGCGTTTCGGTTATATGCGAGGGTGCGTTTTTGTGGTACGGCAATTATTGCGCCGTCGATATTCTAAAATTGACCGGAAAAGGGTACGAAATGTACGAAATAAAGAACTCCGATTCGGTTAAAGAGCAGTTTATAAAAGACGCGGCGTTCCAATATTTTATTTTAAAAAAATGCGGAATTAAACTCTCAAAAGTTTTTATCGGTTATAATTCGAACGGCAAAGTTGCGTTTTCGGACGTAACGGGTGCATGTCGTGAATATTATTCATTGATCAGTGAAAATATATTCAGATTGAACAAGGTGAAGTTTGCAAAAACCGAACCTTGCGTGCATATGGGCGGTCAATGCGATTTTCCGTACGAATGCTGGTATAAGGATTATTGTAAGAGGGAACAAGCCGAAAACGGCGGTGATAGCGAATGAAAAACTGTGTTGTAACAAACGCCTATCTCAATACGAACGCATTTATCGAACTGAAAACTGCGCTTAAAAATTCCTTTGAAGAACTAGGCGAAAAGGTTGAATTTTTAACAAACGCACAGGCGTATTCGCTTTGTGAAAAAGACGGAAACGGGCAGCCGATATTGTTTTTCGACAAGGATACAATTCTATGTCGATTATTGGAAAAACGGGGCTATAGGTCGGTTAACTGCTCAAAAGTGATAGAAAATTGCGACGATAAAGCCAAAACGTATGCCAAACTTTTCGGTTTTGTTCCCATGCCGAAAACTATTATTGCGCCGTTCACTTTTGAAAACATAGGGTATACCGATTTCGATTTTGTGCGGCAAGCGGAAGAGAAATTGCGCTATCCCATAATTATAAAGGACGGCAAAGGTTCGTTCGGGCGGCAGGTTTATAAAGTCGAAAATAAGGCGCAACTGATTGAAAAGCTTAAAATTTTGCAAGGACGGTCGATTGTCATGCAGGAGTTCATTGCCGAAAGCGCAGGGCGCGATTTTCGCGTTTACGTTGTAGGCGGTAAAGCTGTGGCAGGCGGCGAAAGAGTGAACAAAAACGATTTCAGATCCAACGTTCAGTCGGGCGGCGTAATGCGTTCTATAGATGTAAACGGTTCGGTAAAATATAAAGAAATTACACTTTTAGCCGAAAAGACGGCAAAAATAATGGGTGCAGACTTTGCCGGGGTGGATATTTTATTATCCGATAAAGGAGCACTCGTTTGCGAAGTCAATTCCAACGCGCATTTTTCAGCACTTTCAAAAGCCACGGGTGTGGACGTTGCGAAGAAAATAGTCGAGCATTATTTATCTTTAAAAAAATAAATTGAATCACAAAAAATATGAATACCTTCCGATTTTTGCGTCAATAATTATGACGTAATAAATTTCGGAAGGTATTTTTTATGAAGTTTTTTCGCATAATCCTGATTTGCTGTTGCATAATAGTTTTAGTCGGTTCGAACATGGCTTGTGAAAACAAGACGGAATACCTGCGTATTCACGTTCGGGCAAATTCCGATAGTTCGGTCGATCAGAAAGTGAAGTATGAGATTAAAGACGAAATAGTCGAATATTTAACGCCGATACTTAATGATTGCTCTTCTAAAAACGAAGCCATATTGAAAATAAGAGATAGCAAAAGTGCCGTAAATCGACTTATAGACGGCTTTTTAAAACAAAAAGGTTTTAATTATACAAGCAAAATATCTATTCGGCGCGAAAATTTTCCTACAAGGGTTTACGACGGAACTACTTTGCCCGCAGGCGAATATGAGGCGGTAATAGTTGAACTCGGTAAAGCCGAAGGCGCGAACTGGTGGTGTGTGGTTTATCCGCCGCTCTGTTTTTCGGGCGGGAAAGTAAGGTATAAATCACTGCTCGGAGAGCTGTTTTGCAAGGCTTAAAGCAGGATAATGCTATTTATAATTATGCATAAATCCTTGCTTGTTTCGGTGCAAAAACATGACATAAGCACTCTCGTTTTTTGACATCGGCTTTTAAAATTTGCTTTAAATACAGGCAATTACGCTTTGCTTTAAATATTTGGTTTAAAGGGAGTGTATGTATATAAACGATTTTTTATCAAGGAGGATTTATGAAAAAAACGTTAAAGACAACCGCGATGGTTCTGGCGATTGCGGTTTTGCTCGGAATTTCGGGCTTTACGATTTATAAGGTTGAAAGCGATAACGCCCGAACCGTTGCCGTCGCCGTGATTTCGCAAGGCAGTCGCGGCGAAACGGTTAAACTGATTCAGCAAAAGCTGAAAAGATGGGGTTATTACAACGGAGCCATTGACGGAATTTACGGCAGCGCAACCAAGAAAGCCGTAAAATATTTTCAGTCTAAAAACGGACTTACCGCCGACGGAATCGTAGGCAACAAGACGCTTGCCGCGCTTGGTATTTCTTTAAACGGAAGCTCGCAGACGAGTAGCTCGGGCACGAGTTATTCAAATACCGACGTGACTTTGCTTGCAAGACTTATTTACGGCGAGGCTCGCGGAGAAAATTTTACAGGTCAGGTTGCGGTCGGCGCGGTCGTTATGAACAGAGTTAAAAGCAGTTCGTTCCCCAATACCATATCGGGCGTAATCTATCAGCCGTATGCGTTTACCGCGGTTGCGGACGGACAAATCAATTTCTCGCCCGACGCTACGGCGATCAGGGCGGCAAAGCAGGCTATGAACGGTTACGATCCGACTTACGGCGCAATCTATTACTACAATCCCGCTATAGCGACGAGTACATGGATTTTTTCGCGTAAGACGACTATAACCATAGGTAATCACGTTTTTGCAAAGTAAGGAGGACGACATATGCAGGAAAATAAAAACAGTGCGATAGAAAAAACCGAAAAACTTGCCGAAAACGCTAATACAAGCCATATTTCGGAAGATACGGCTAAGGTAAAAAAGAGTACGGCAAAGAGCGGCAAAAAAGCCGAAAGCGCGAAAAACGTTAAAAACGCAAAGGCTAAAGATAAGGCTAAAGATAAAAAAGCCGTGCTTGCCGCCAAGCAAAAACGCGAAGAAGAACGCGCTGAATTAAGAATGAAAAAAGCCGAAGAAAAGGCTGCGAAAAAAGCGGAGAAAAAACGCCTTGCGCTTGAAAAGAAAGAAGCGGCGAAGAAAAAACGCGAAAGCATTAAGGAATTGAAGATTAAAAAGCGCGAAGAGCGCATTGCCCGCCGCGACGCTTTGAAGCACGAAACAAAAGAGCAAAGGCTTGAACGCATCGCCGCAGAAAAGCAGGCAAGACTTGAATTTAAACGCGAAAGACAGCAACGCCGCGCGGAGGCTAAAGCCGAAAAACGCAAACTTCGCGCCGAAATGCTCGTCGAAAAGCGTAGGGCGAAAGCCGAAGCAAAAGAACGCCGAGCCAAAGAGCGCAATTCGCGCAAGGTCAGCAGAAGCACTCGCGGAATAGGCGGGTGGCTTGCGGCGGTTATCTCTTTGGGGTGCTCGTGCTTAGTGCTTGCAACTCTTCTTGCGTTCAACGTGTTTATGACGGGCAGCGGCAGCGATATGCTCGCAGGCGCATATGCCAAATCGTTTTACGACCTTGTGGGGTACGTAGATAACATCGACGTGAACCTCGGCAAACTCGGCGTTTCGTCTGATAACGGCAGCAGACAGAAGATTTTGTCCGATATAGTAGTGCAGGCAAGTCTTGCCGAGGACGATCTTCAGGCTTTGCCGCTCGAGGACGAATCGAGATTTTACACCGTAAAATTCGTAAATCAGTTGTCCGATTTCGGCAAGTATCTTAACAACAAACTTATCGACGGCGAAAAGATGACCGAAAGCGATATGAACACCGTAGCGCAGTTTAAAAAGATCAATTCTGCTTTGAAAGAGGAACTCAACAATCTTGCAGGAAGCTTAGGCGACGGGTACGATTTTACCACGCTGCTAAGCGGTGAAGAGGAAAACGTAGTGCTTAAAAAGTTCAACGAATTGCAGTCCAATGCCGTAGATTATCCTAAAATGATTTACGACGGACCGTTCGCCGATGAACCCGAGAAAACCGCCAAAGACGTTAAGAAAACCGAAAATCCCATTGACGAAAACAAGGCGCTCGATTTGTTTAACGATTATCTTTCCGGCTATGATATAACCGACGCAAAGATTTGCGGAAAAGCCGACGGCGAGTCGTTTGCAACCTATCAGTTGCAGGCAAAAGCGGGCACGGCTAACGTAGAGTGTCAGATTTCGGACGACGGAAAACTTGTAACGTTCAACTGGTTTATGGATTGCAAAGATAAGAATTATGACCGCGATCAGTGCATCGATATAGCGACTGAATTTTTGCAAAAGTGCGGCTATAAGTCGATTAAACCCGTATGGACTACCGAAAACGATAACACCGTTTATGTGAATTTCGTTCACCGCGAAAAGGACGACATTATCGTTTATGCCGACATGATCAAGGTTGAGGTTTGCATGGAACGCGGTAAAGTTACCGCAATGGACGCGACGAAATATCTTGAAAATCACAAGGACAGAGAATACTCCGCTCCTGCGCTGACCGTTGTCGAAGCCGAGCAGAAACTCAATAAAGATATCACTGTAGAAAGTTCTCGTCTTGCGATAATTCCCTTGGAAACCGGTAAAGAAAAACTCGCTTACGAATTTTTCGGCAAAGCGTCCGACGGAGATTACTATATCTATATCGACGCCGCAACCGGCAGAGAATTACAAATTTTTAAAGTGGTAGAAACCGACGAAGGAACTTTATTACTTTAATTGTTAATATGTTTAAATGCGCGATAATCGACTTATAGACGGACTTTTAGGTTATTGTCGTGTATGGAATTGTTAAAAGCCGCCGCAAGATTTTTGGTCTTGCGGCGGCTTTTGTGGCGTGTGGTTGGTAATGCTTTTTTGAACTGCGCGGACAGTTTTTAACGGTTTTCTATGATGTTTACAGTAGATGAAAATGGCGCAAATTTAACTTTGCGGTATATCAATGCTTAACCTACATTTTTGAACTTTAACGAATAAATGATTTTTAAAAACGAATAACCGAATTATAAAGTTGACTGAGCGCGATATAATTGATATAATATAGCAAACAATGTTCATGTATTAGAATAATTGAGCAAAAAGTGTATTGCCCAAGTGTTTTAAACTTGAGACAATCGAAGGAGAAAATGTTAATGAAAAAATTTATTCTTTCTGCTTTATGCTTAACGTTGTTGCTGTCGTTATCGATTTTTGTGGTCGGTTGCGGAAACGGTAACGGAAGTAACGAAACGTCAACGCCGCATACCGAACATACTTATGCGGAAACCGTTGTGACACCTACTTGCACGGAGGGCGGTTATACTTTGCATAAGTGCAAGTGCGGCGATGTATTTGTGGATAATATTGTTCCCGCGCTGGGGCATGCTATGGGCGAATGGCAAACGGTAAAAGAGCCCACAAAAACCGAAAAAGGTTTAAAAACAAGAAATTGTACGCGAAATGGTTGCGATTATTCTGAGAGCGAAGAAGTGCTGATAGCAAACGTGTCCGAAGGATTGGAGTACAAGTTAAATGATGATGGAGAAACGTATTCGGTAATCGGAATAGGAACTTGCACGGATAGCGATATAATCATTCCCGAATTATATAATGGTTGTAATGTTACGGAAATTGGCGGAAAAGCTTTTGCCGATTGCACTGCGACTTCAATTTATATTCCGGATGGTATTAAAAAAATAGGTACGCGTGCGTTTTATAATTGCGTCAATATAACGGAGATACATATTCCTTCTTCCGTAACGGAAATCAGCTCATTAATTTTCTATAAAGCATCGAGCTTAAGTACGGTTTATTACGATTCATCGTATTCTAATAGTAATAATCTCTTTTTGAATGTTGAGAATATTAAAAAAATAGTTTTCGGTGGAGAAATGGTTCCCAATGTTGCAAGCGGATGTAATAACATAACTGAAGTTGAAATATTGAACAGTGTGACTTCTATTGGTGATAATGCGTTCAGCAACTGCAGTGGGCTTACAAGTGTCGCAATTGGCAATGGTGTGACATCTATCGGTAGTTCTGCGTTCTATGGCTGTAGTGGGCTAACGAGTGTTACGATTCCCGATAGTGTTATTTCTATCGGCGATGCTGCATTCTATAATTGTAGCGGAATTACAAGTATTGCAATTCCCGATAGTGTTATTTCTATCGGCGATGCTGCATTCTATAATTGTAGCGGAATTACAAGTGTCGTTATTCCCGA
>CAKQKA010000078.1 GCA_934247855.1 uncultured Clostridia bacterium
GGCTGGGGTGGAGAGATTTGAACTCCCGGATGACGGAGTCAGAGTCCGTAGCCTTACCGCTTGGCGACACCCCAATAAATATCAATCAAGCTTGTTAATTATATCAAATCGATTTTTTATAAGCAACTGTTTGACAGTGTTTTGTTAAAAAAATTCTTTTTTTGATGTGTATTTTTTTATAGATCAATCATAAAAAAGCACCTCGCACCGATCTCGTTTTCGGATCGATGCGAGACAACTCAGTTACATTCTTAAAATATTTTCATTAATTCCCTAATCTGCCCACACATTTCAAGTTTGACTTCACCAAAAATCGGATAGCCATAGCGCAAAACATGGCTACAAATAAGGGAATTAAAAGAAAATTCGATTTTACAATCAGATAATAAAATCGTTTTGTTTTTTAGGCGCGTTGTCGAGTTCTTCGCGCTTTGCTTCATAACCCTTTCTGCCGAGTAACGCATAAGTAGCGTTCTTGCCGTTTTCTACGCCCGGTTGGTTGAAAGTATCGATACCCAGCATTTCGCCCGTGAATGCGGTTTCCATCTGGAATAAATAGAGCAATTCGCCGATAGTGAACGCGTTTACTTCGGGAAGAGTAATCGTGCGGTTAAGTCTGCCTTTGGAGGTAAGAGCGTATTCGGTAGCCTTTCTTTCGGCAGTGATGAGTTCGTTCATTGTATGCCCGCAAAGGAAATTCACGTCGGGAATATCTTTGCAGCCCTCGCTTATGGTCTGAACGCCCCTGTATTCGTCAACTGCAAGGAAAGTAACTACTTTGTCGTAAGGACCTTCGGTATACAGCTGAACCTGACTGTGCTGATCGGTTACGCCGAGCGCCTTTACGGGCGTTTGACCGACGTTTACCTTTTCGCCTTTAAGGTTAACCTCTTTGCCGAGGCTCTCTCCCCAAAGTTGGCAATACCAATCCGCCATATATTTTAAACTATCGGCATAAGGCATCATAACCGATACGTTTTTGCCTTTTTGCATAGAAAGATAGGACAAAAGCGCGCCCGTCATTGCGGGATTGCTTCTGAAATCCTTGCGCATGCAAAGTCCGTCCATATATTTTGCGCCGTCGAGCATGGCTTTGATGTCGATGCCGAGAACGGCTGCGGGCAGCAGCCCTACGGGGCAAAGTTCGGAAAATCTTCCGCCTACGCCGTCGGGAATATAGAAGGTCTTAAGTCCCTCTTCCTTGGCGATCTTTATAAGATTGCCCTTTGCCGCGGAGGTCGTTGCGATCATATGCTCGCTTGCCTTATCGCCCAGACGATCTTTAAGTATCTTCATAATGATGAGATACTGCGTCATGGTTTCACTCGTTGAACCGCTCTTTGTAATAACGTTGAATATAGTCTTTTCGGGATCTACAACGTCGAGAAGAGCAAGCATTCTTTCGGGATCTACGTTATCTTCTACAAAAAACTTGGGTGCTTTACGCTTGGACTTGGGTAAATCGTTATGATGCAGGTGACAAAGTGCCTGAAATACAGCTATAGGACCTAGCGCGCTGCCGCCGATACCGAGCACTACGAAATTATCGCAGTTTTTGCGGATTTGCTTTGCCGTTGCAAGGATATCTTCGACGACTTCGTCCTGATTGTACGGAAGATCCGTCCACCCCATCATGTTTTTGCCTCTGCCTTCGGCAACGCGGTCATATGCATACTTGCACAACGACTTATTGCTTTCGAGTTCCTTTTCGTCAAAGCCTTCTTCGCCGACGAATGATTTCATCATGTTGTTGTAGTC
This sequence comes from uncultured Clostridia bacterium, assembly GCA_934247855.1. Lineage (GTDB taxonomy): Bacteria > Bacillota > Clostridia > Christensenellales > Borkfalkiaceae > HGM11416. The sequence continues at coordinate 1,759 of CAKQKA010000078.1, forward strand.
AAGTCTGACTCTCATTTTTTCTCTTGTTTCTTTGTTTAAGCGCATAATATATTCTCCGTTTAAAAAATTTTTTCTTCTATATTCCGCAAATAATCGAGCGAACCTTTAAGTTCTTCGATCGTTTGAAAATTATCTTTGTAAACTTCTATAAGGCAATCGCCTTTAAATCCGTTAGCGGCTAAAATTCCGAACAATTCCTCAAAATCGAACTTGCCGTTTTTACCCGGCAATGCGGTTCTGCCGTTTTCGTCAAGATCGGACAAATGCACCGTCCTGATACCGTCGCCCATTTCTTCGATATATTCCTTATAGTCAAAACCGCTCACATACGCTTGTTTTATATCCAGACATGCGCACATTTCGGGGCAATATTTTTTTACGTTTTTAAAGAACCCCGGCTTGTTGTAATATGCCCACTCTACGTTTTCAAGGCATAAATCAACCCCATGCTTTTTTGCCATTTCGCACAGCGTAGTCATGTATTCGCCGATCTGCTCGTAATTCTCATACTTTACGCCTTTTTTAAAGCGGGCTTTGCCGTGCAGCGTATAAGCCGTTGCGCCGAGAATTTCCGCCGAACGCAAACATTCTTCGTAAATTGCCAATGCGTCGTTGCGGGTTCTTTCGCAATCTGAAAACAACTGCGGTTCAAAATGAGTGTTTAGCGTGTGTATCGAATGTACGCGCAAGCCACCCTTGCGTTCACTGAGCAGTTTGGCGAACGATTCTTTATATTCGCAATAGGTTTCAAGAAAAACCTCTACCACCCGCGCGTCTACTTTATCGAGTATCGGCAATGCGTCCTCGTTATAATAACGTCCGAACAAACTTGCCGTTGAAATTCCTATCATACTTGTTTCTTCTTGTTTGTTATTTTTTGCATATTATCTACTTTCGCGCAGCGAAAATATCACTCACCACGAGGCAAATATAACTTTTGCGCAGCGAAAAGCTTTCACCGACTAATCGCGCCGAAAAATCGGCGCGATCGTCTGCTGATTTATAAATAATTATTAACCGAATTATCGGTTACACGATAATGTTAAGTTCAATCTATTTTCACGCAAATCAGAAAACAGGATCGATAAGTCCCATATCTCCGTCGTCACGCAGGTAAAGCACTTTGACTTTTCCGTTTTCTTTATCGAGAAAAACATAGAAATTATGTCCCAAAAGTTCAAATTCTTCCATAGCTTCGTCAATCGCCATAGGCGTAAGATTGAACTGTTTGGTCTTGACAAGTTTTGCGGGTTCGAGTTCCTGCTCGGAAAACTCCTCGCTAACGAGCGCGTTGCGGCGCAGTTGTTTTTCGAGTTTGGAACGGTGCTTGTAAATCTGCCTTTCGAGTTTGGGAACAACAAGGTCTATACCGTCATAAAAGTTATCCGCATAAGCCTGCGCTCTTAAAAGATTACTCTTGTAGTTTACTTCAAGTTCTATCTTGCAGGTTCTGTTTTCTTTTTTGAGATATACCTTGCACTTGCTGTCATCTTCAAAATACTTATCGAGTTTTGCAACTTTCTTTTCGATAATCGAAGATATCTTCTCGTTGACCTGATAATTTTTTGCGATAATTTCAATTTTCATAATAAGCCTCCGTCAAATGATTATATATTCGATCGCATCGTTTTTGCCGACAAGTTTAACGATATCGCCGTCAACAATCCGCCCCGCTATTATCTCATCGGAAAGCATGTCCTCTATAAGATTCTGAATAGCGCGTCTTAACGGTCTTGCGCCGTATTCGGGATCGTAACCTACGTCGAGAATAACGCGATCTACCGATTCGTCGGTGATAAGTTCGATTTGCCTTTTCGCCAGCCGTTTTCTGAGCGAGCCGAGCAGTAGTTCAACGATTTTTCCGCATTCCTCTTCGGTCAATTTACGGAAAGCGACTATTTCATCGACACGGTTCAGAAACTCCGGTCTGAATTTCTTTTCCAAGGCTTTTTTCACCTGAACGTCCAAATCGCGATCGCCGCACAAATCTTCGGGATCTATCGGCGAAAAATCACATTCTTTGGCACCGACGTTCGAAGTCATGATAATTATTGTATTTTTAAAATCGACAAGACGACCTTTGCTGTCCGTCAGCCTGCCGTCGTCGAGAATTTGCAGGAATATATTGAATATATCGGGGTGCGCCTTTTCGATTTCGTCGAAAAGCACGACCGAGTACGGACGACGCCTTACCTTACCCGTAAGCTGACCTTCTTCCTCGTACCCCACATATCCCGGGGCAACGCCTATAAGCTTGCTTACGTCGTGTTTTTCGGGATATTCGCTCATATCTATGCGGATAAGCGCCTTTTCGTCGCCGAAAACAGCCTCTGCCAAGGCTTTGGCAAGTTCGGTTTTACCCACGCCCGTAGGCCCTACGAAAATAAACGAGCCGTTGGGGCGTTTGGGGTCTTTTAAATCGGCTCTCGCCCTTTTCAAAGCCCTCGATACGGCGCGAATAGCCTGCTTTTGCCCGATAACGCGCTTACCGAGTTCCTCTTCGAGATTGAGCAGTTTCCTGCTTTCCTCGGCGGTTATGCCGCTGACGGGAATATCTGTCATAGTGCTTATGGTTTCGGCAACGTCCTCGCGATCGACGGTCGGGCGTTTACCAGATTTTTTTGCCGATACTTCGGTTTTGAGCCGTTTGAGTTCAGCCGTTTTTTCGTTGATATCGTGGGTTAAGTCGGACATCCTGTCAATTTCGCCAAGACTTTTGAAAAAGTCACGCTGAGAATAAAGCGTTTTTATGGTTTTATCAAGCTCGGTCATAGCGGCTTCGCAGCTTGAAAATTTGATTTTTACATGCGCCGCGGCTTCGTCGATAACGTCTATTGCCTTATCGGGAAGATTCCTGTCCGTAATGTACCTGTCGGACAGATCTACAGCAGCGTCGATGGCTTTATCTGTAATGGTAACGCGATGATGATCTTCAAACTTAGCGCGCAATCCGCGCAAAATCATCTTTGCCGCATCGGTTGAAGGCGGATCTACGTTGATTTGCTGAAACCGTCTGTCGAGAGCGGGATCTTTTTCGATATATTTTCTGTATTCGTCGATTGTGGTTGCGCCGATAACGCGGAACTCGCCACGGGCAAGAGCGGGTTTGAGCATTTCGGCAACGTCCATTCCGGAACTTTCCTTTCCTCCGCCCGTTCCTACGATATTATGTATCTCGTCGATAAAAAGTATGATTCTATCGTCGTTTTTAATTATGTTAAGCGCCTTTTTGAACCTTTCTTCAAACTCGCCGCGATATCTTGCTCCGGCGATGAGATCTGAAATGTTAAGCGAAAAAATTTCTTTACCTATAAGAGTATCGGGAACGTTGCCGGAGGTTATCGCCTGAGCAAGTCCTTCCACTACCGCGCTTTTGCCTACGCCGGCTTCGCCTACGAGCACGGGGCTGTTTTTCGTTCTTCTTGACAGCGCGGTAATCACTCTTTCGATTACGTCGTCGCGCCCGATGACGGGATCGAGCTTGCCTTTTCTTGCAAGATCGGTAAGATTTATTCCGAATTCGTCAAGTTCGCCGCTTTCGTTTTGCTCCTCTATGCCGCTTAAATCGTCAAACGATTTTTCTCGGTATTCTTCCTTGGTTTCAGCCTCGTAAACGCGCTTGCTTTTTAGTCCGCGACTACTTGCATCGTCCGACGCACGATTGTTTTTTTCATTCGTTTTTACGGTTTTATACCCGCCGTGAGCGGCTTTGCGCTGTTCGTTATATTCCTCAAAAAGATTCCTTATGGAACGAACCGAAATATTCAACCCGCTGCACATACGCTCGGTCGCTTCGTCGAGCGGAACGCCCAGCCGCCTTAAAATTTTGCTCGCCACCGTATCGCCCGCACAAAGCATCGTAACGAACACATGCTCGGTACCGACTACCGGACTTTTGCATAGATTTGCGACGGCGTACGATACGGCGAAAATGATTTCCGTGTTATCGGTAAACTTCGGACGACCGACAAAGTTTTCTTTTTTCATTAAGCCACGCAACTCTTCGTAATAATCGAAATACGATACGTTATACTCTTTAAGAAATTTTGCGACGGTGCTTTCGCTGCGGTGAATAATTCCCGCCAAAAGCTGTTCCGTGCCTATGTAAGACAGTTTATTAAGTTGAGATATATCGGAAGCGTCCTTTACCGCTTCGCCGAGATTGGTCGATTGTCTTTCATCCATATAAAGTCCATATAACGTTAGGTTTAACTAACAAAATGTTTTAAGAATCGATTACAAGCGTTGCAAGCCTTTCGCGCACGAATTTTGCGCGCAGCTCGTCGCGATAGGTCGGGTTTGTGTAACCGTCCCGCACGTCCTTTGACAGTTCGAGCAAATAGCACGGTCTTGCGCAAACCAATAAATCGTCAAGCGCGTGAACGACTTTCACGTTTATTAAACCGAGCGTTACGCCGAGTTTTATATCGGACAGAGCCGACGAAAATTCGCCGTAAGAAATTCGCCTGCAATAAAGCAATTTGCCGAGCGAACGAAAAATGTCGTCCTCTACCCTGAGTTCGTCCGAACGATAATATATTCTCTGAAGTTCGAGTTCTTCTTCGGCAACCTTATTTACGAAATCGGCAACGCTTTGTATCATCGAGCGTTCGCTGTGACCGAGAGTTACCTCGTTGCTGATCTGATATAAAAAACTGTCGCCGTCGCTGCCCTCGCCGAACGCACCGCGAACGGTAAGATTACGGCTTCTTGCGCTTGCTTCGAGTTCGTCAAGCCGTTGCAGTTTTACATGCCCCGGCAAAAACATCATGACCGACGCGCGCATACCCGTGCCCAGATTTGTAGGACACGCGGTTATATACCCGAGCCGTTCGTTTTTGCAAAAATGCAGATTGACGTCCAGCCAACTATCCAGCCTGCTGAGTTTCGTGAACGCACCGCCGAGATCGTTGCCCTGAACGAAATATTGCTCGCGGATATGGTCCTCTTCGTTGATCATAACCGATAAATCGCCGCTGTTCGAATAAGCAACCGCGCCCATTCTGCTTTTTTGCAGCGCGAGCGAAATGACATACCGTTCTTTGAGCGATTCTTTCAACATAGGATCGCACTCGCTCATTTTGACGTATCTGAACGAGCCGTATTTGCCGAGCGCGGAATACGTCAGATTTATAATTTTCCTCGCCTCATCGGAATCTTTGAGTTCGGACGGAAACCTGTAGCCCTTAATGTTGCGGGCAAGCCGTATACGCGACGAAACGACTATTCCTGCAAGATCGGTCATAACTTGTCCACCTTCTGAACGCTTTTGATTATCGGATCGAGTTTATCGGCAAAACGATCGTAACATTTCTCGCAACCGACGATCCATGTTTCCATAATCTCGTCTATCGTGCGCCCGCAATATTTGCAGCGCGGAATTTCTTCTATCCGCCGCTCCATCATACTGTCGCAACACTGCGCGCAAAGATATGTAGTTTTTACCCGTCCGTCTATAGTCTGCGTGACCTTTCGTTCGGCTTGCCGAACGTTACATTTTTCACATAGCATAAAACCTGCTACCCTTTGCGTTTTTATTGTAACATAAAAATCAAAGAAAATAAATAGTTTTTTAAAAAATTTTCAGTGATT
>CAKQKA010000079.1 GCA_934247855.1 uncultured Clostridia bacterium
TACTCAGCGGACATCTACGCTTCAAGAAAAAATCTACATAAATTTCAACCGGTATAATATCTTTATTACAAAATAAGACACAATTACAAAATAAGACACAGCGTTTCTTTGTCTTTTTTATTCGCCTTTTTAATTCCGGCTTCGAATGCCTGTCTGTGTTTTTCGTTTTTGAAATACATTTCCTTTCTGCCTCCTGATTTTTGGCATAAAAAAAGACGTATAGTTTTTTACGCTATACGCCTGAATTTTTATGTAATATAAGAGCACGGGAGTTCAGATCAGTACAAATCCAAAAGGCATCTATGAAAATACCCTTTGAATTTTCGTGTTTTTTGCAGCAAAAAAGCCTGATAAAATCAGGCTTTTTGCGCCGCGCATCTTTTTTGAGCGGCTAATATGGCGGAGCGTTAGTAACGTAAATCGAATATGATATTAAAAATGTTTTTTCGTTGACTAATTACTATTTTACATTAACGATAAATTCTCGACTTTTTGCAATACAATGGTGCCAAAATTCCATTTTTAGTATAAAATTTATATAAAAATCAAAACAGGAGATAATATGTGAAATGTAAAGTTTAGTTTGAAGAACGACTTTTGATTCATTACCTTCACCTTACTGACATATTTGTTTTTAATAATCTGAAAATATTTTTTGCGGCGGCAGAATATAATTCGGTTGCGTTTTCAATCGATTGAGAGAGATCCATCGGTTTATTTATTATGGAAAATATAGCCGTGACCCCAGTATCGTATAGAGGTTCCGCATCGTCTCCGACGCAACCGACAATACAAATAAGCGGCTTATTGAATTTTTTGCAACGCTTGGCAATGCCCGAGACAACTTTACCTCCACCCGTTTGCCCGTCGATTTTTCCTTCCCCGCTAAAAACGCAATCGGCGTTTAAAACTTCATCGTCAAAATTATTCAGACGCAAAATGTAATTTATTCCGCTTTCTATTTCCGCTTTCAAAAACACCTTTAATGCAAAGCCCAATCCACCGGCAGCCCCGCCTCCTTCAAAATCAGTCACACAATTAAAACGTCTTTGAACAACTTTTGCAAAGTTTTGCATTCCGTCTTCCAATTGCTGTACCGTTTTACGGTCGGCTCCTTTCTGCGGCGCAAATGTAAAGCATGCGCCGGATACTCCGAGCAAAGTATTGTTTACGTCGCAAAGTAAAGTAAACTTGATATCGTTAAAATCATGGCAATTTTTAAGCGAAACGTTTCTTATTTTAATCAACTCTTCGCCGACGCCCTTGCAAACATCACCGTTTTCGGCAAAAAACTCAACGCCCAACGCCGTCAACGCACCGATTCCCCCGTCGCAGGTTGCGCTACCACCCAAAGCTATACAAATTTTTTTATACCCGCGATCTATCGCATCGGCGATTAATTGACCTGCGCCGTAAGAACTTGCCTTTAACGGATCTCTTTCATCATTTTTTAAAAGAGTAAGTCCTATGGCTTCCGCAACCGATATAACGGCGCAATCGTCACAAACCAAATACTTTGCGGTAATATCTCTGAAAAAGGGGTCTTTAACCTTGACGTTAACATATTCTCCGCCCTTGGCGGCCTTTATCGCCTGAATAGTCCCCTCGCCGCCGTCTGCCGTTATTATGTTTTTGCAAACGCAATCGGGAAATATTTCCCTCGCGGCTTCGGTCATAATTTTGCCAACGGCTTCGGACGACAAACTGCCTTTAAAGGAATCGGAAGCAAATAAAAATCTCATACTCCCCCCTGAGCGGTTAAAATCGAAGTTAAGACGTTGCCGTCAACCGTAGACGGTGATATCAATCCGTTCAGATGATAAATCGTCGGAACAATATCGACCGTTCGGCAGACGGGAGCATAAGAGAATCCGCTCTTGATTCCCCTTCCGCTGAAAAATAGAATCGTATGTCTTTGAGCATAAGAGCCGTGTTCGGCAGCCGATGTCGAAAAAGCATAACCGACAGCGCAATCGACAACCAAATCCCCTAAGTTTTTAGGAGTATTCATTTGGTCTAATTGCGCTCTGTCGTAAACGTTGGCTACACCCGTAATATTTGATAATGCAGTTATAAGCGTAGATTGTTCGATTGACGTTAACGGCTTTCTAAAATAAATCTGAGCCGCACCGCTAGCCAAATTATAAACAATTTTAGTTTGGCTATCAAAAGGTCCCATATCGAGAGCCGCGTTTTCAAAAGGGATATTCGTGCTTTGCAATTTTTTTATTAAACACTCCATTATATTTCTATCGGCTGAACGGTGCTGTCCTTCAGCGTCAGATTAAAATAGTTTTTTAATATTGACGGCAGTAGTTCAATTACGTTTACTTTATCGGTATAAATTTGACCTTTATGATTTACGTTGCCGAATACAAGACCGAAAATATGTTGAGAGGTTTCGTGAAAGGAATCGTGACTTGCCCCGAAATAATTCTCTTCGCAATCCTTTTTATAGAAATGATTGCCGTAAGTCGGGCTGATAAGCATATCGGGACCTCTTTCATCAAGCCCGTAGTTTTTTTCCATTTCCTCTTTCACAAACACTCTGTCCACATAGTCCTTGCTTTCAAGCAAACTTATTAAGCGTTCTCGTTGTGAAGAAATCATGGGCTTTATAAAATAAAGCGAAAGCTCTATTGTATAAGGTAGCGCGATAATTTGCGTTTCGTCGTCAAAATCAAAAGCCGAGTCCGCTTTTATTCCGGATTTATTTATTAAATCAAGGACATCAGACAATTTTGATTTGCCGAAAAACGGAGTCATTCCGTGATCGGTGGCGATCAAAATTATCAAATCGTCATAAAGCCCCGTGCTTTTACAAATATTTATAAATTCATCCAGCTCTTGTTGAAACTCGACCAGACAATCAATAATATCTTTTTGTCTGTCTTCGAAGTTATGCCTTTTGGGAACGTCGCCGTAATCGTTATTATGCCCGAGAGAGTCTATATCGTCAAAATATACCGCCATAAAGTCCGGAAATTCTTTGAAAGACATTTTTTTCTCACCGCTTATTACGTATTTTCCTTGGACTATATCCTTCAATATCTTAAACCTGTCCTTAAAATTACTGTGCGCCAACGGACTTTTGATATAAGTATTGCCCTCGACGCCTTCCTTGCAAGGGTTATCTTCCAGCATAAACTGGTGTAGCGAGCAAACGGTCTTATTGCTTTTCAAAAAAACATCGGCTACGTTTTCGGCGTCAAAGGTACGTTTATGTTTGACGATTTGTAAAGACTTTTTATCGAAATGCTGATAAAAATTATGCGTTTTGTTGCTGTAAGCCCCGCAAAGAATAGCGCTTTGCATCGGGTTCGTAATGGACACGAGTCCGCTCGATAAATTGCGAAAAAACGTTCCGTCTCCCGCCAATTTATCAAATATTTGCGATTTTCCTTCCTTTTTCAGCCGTTCATAGTAAGAATAGGAAAATCCGTCGATATTTATATATAATAATTTTTTCATATACACTCCAAGCAAGTAAAACTTGCGGGGATTATCGGACGGATAATTTCCGATATCGTATCGTTTTGTTCGCAATAATTAAATAACGCGTAAACAAATTCCGACGACTTATATTTCTTATCGCATAAGCCGTCCGTTTCTTCGACGCATACGTTTCCCCGATCGATTTTCAGCCTGTAACCTTTGCCGTCCACGTTAAAATGATATTTCCGCATTTCTCTGTTTTTCGCAACGCAGGTTTGTTCGATAAATTTTTTAATATTCAAAACGTTTATACTCGTTTTTAATTTGACGGTGTAACCCTTAGCGTTCTTTGCAAGGCGAGAATCGTGACAATTGTAAGGCGATTCGGCGTAAATAGAGGTTTGATTGTAACTTTGTCCTATTGAATTCAAGACTTCATAAAAATCGATATCCCCGTAACATTCTAAAACAACAGCGTTTTTTTCATCATAAACCGCATAAGAATATTTATCGTTGAGATGAAGCTTCAAAACGGTATTTCCGTTGGTCTTCAAAACGTCCGAGAAATTTTCCTTAAGCCGGCAAACGCCGATATTATATTTTCGATAAATGTCATAAAGCAGTTTTTCGTCTTTGGACTCGGCGCGCTCGCACTTTACTGCGGATAAATTTTTTGACACCGAAAATTTATAAGTATAGCTTTCAATAACCTTGGAAAAACCGAAATGCTCGTATCTCGATTTATCGCCATTCAGCGTAGCTATATCGTTATCAAAATAATTTTCTTTTTTCAGATATTCGAAAAAGCCGCTCATAACGCCTTGGTTTCTGTATTGCCGAGCTACGCATACCGTACCGATCGACATGCATTTTAAGTTTTTATAAGCAAATTCGTATATTGAAAACATGCCCGCCATGCTTTCGCCGCAGAAAGCCGTAAAAGTTTTTCCGATAGTATCGTGCAAATAAATTTTGGGCTCGATCTTTTTGAAGTCGGTTTCAAACTGTTCGTTCGCAAATTCTATCGCGGCTTCCGCTTCCTTGATGGTTTCAACCTTTTTTATGACCATTTTACACCTGTTCCACGGTAATCGATCTTCCCAATAAATCTCTTATGGTTTTGCCGTCTTCGGTAAACAGCAGCATGAACATGGAGACAAAAAGGGGTATTACAAAAAGCGTTTCAATTATCGCTCTTCCGAGAAGCTCTCTCAGAAATAACCTCGGCACGCTTAATTCCTCACCCGTATCTCTGCTGACCAAATTAATTTTAAAAATAAGCTTGCCGACAGTTCTTCCCTTTCCCAAAACAGCGGGTACAAGACAATAATATAACACTTCGACAAACATCAGCTTAAAGATAAAACTGACGTATAGCTTGATTATCGCTTCGGCAAAAATATCTGCCGCGCCCACGGCGTCGGGGTCAAGCGTTTCCAACAAGACGTTTACTTTTTCCAAATCCTTTTTCGTCAACAAATACCAAAAAACAAAAAGAATAAAAAAATCGATAATATAAGCCCCGAATCTTTTAATTTTAGGCGCAAAAGTTACTTCTTCCACTGTTCACCCGATACCTTTCATAAATTCTTCCACATTTTGAACCTGTCCGCCGTTCAGTCTTGATTTTTCCGCAAAAAGCGCCATAACATGTGACTCGATCGACTTATCGAGCGACGATTCCATCGGCAAAGACTGCACGTATTTATCCATAAAGGTCTTTATAAAATCTTTATCCGCACCGCCGTGTCCGCCCTCCGCTATATCAAGATCAATAACGGTTGTCTTATCGGTTCGGAAATCGGTGGTCTCTATAATGTAAGGTTTTTCTATCCCGCGGATTTCCCCGTACTCGCACATAATTTTAATCGATCTGTTGACTTTTGCCGTAAAAGCCGACAGGCTGAAAGTAGCGGTTACTCCGTCGTCGAACAGAATCGAGGAAGACTGATGATCGCAAACGTTATTGTCGCATTTGAACACGCACCTGCCGTACTTATTGTTGCCGAGACTCTCGTTGATTTTTTCGACGCTGGACATATCGAATACGATCGATTTGATTTTTTTTGTTCCGTAAATACGTACGGCGGAATAGGCGCAAACGTCTTTTTGAGGACAGTTTATACATTTTTCAGCCATTGTTTCCGCGTTATAATTTTTTTCGCAAAAAAAACTCAGGCTGCCCACGGAAGAAATGGTTTTCGCTCTCTTATCCCCCAAGAGATATAACAGTATATCCATATCGTGGCAGCTTTTTGTCATAATAAGCGGTCCGCTGGTTTCGGAGTTATTCCACGGACCGCGCACGTAACTGTGTGCGTAGTGATAATACCCTATATTTTCGTTATGCGCTATTGAAACCACCTTGCCGAGCCGCTCGGAATCGATAATTTCCTTTAACTTATTGAAAAATTTACTATACCTCAAAACATGACAAACCGCTACAGTAACGCCCGGATGTTTTTTATAACATTCATATAAACTCGTTATTTCGTTTATATTGCTTGAAATAGGTTTTTCAAGAATTAAATCGTAGCCTTTCCCGATAAGCGCGGTCGCCTCTCTGTAATGCAAACTGTCCTGCGTGCCTATAACGGCAACATCGGACAATCTCGGCTTTTCCATTAAAGCCAAGTCGCTTTCAAAAACATTTCGGGAGGGAACATCAAATTCTTTGGCGGCATTTTCTCTTTTTTCCTTGTCCGGTTCGGCAATAGCCGACACTTCGAATTTCCCCGCAAAAAGCTCTTTTAACGCATTTAGGTAGGCGCGTGAGCGCCCACCTAAACCTATTATCGAAAACGATACCCTGTCTTTTGAAATTCTCATTACTGATTGGCCTCTATTGTGTACTGAGCCCTTTCCGTAACCGCTTTAACGATTTCCTCGATGCTCATATCCGGCTCGGTCCAGATATATTTGCAATATTTGTTGATTTCGGAATCGCAGGCGACTTTGGCTTTTCCCTGCGGAGATTTAACGCCGAATATCATCAGTTCCGCAGCCGTTTTCAACAGCGGGGTTTCCTCGTAAATCTCAACCAATTCGGGTTCATTCATGGCGGCGGGGTGTAACGGCAAATATCCCGACGCCTTACACATTTTGGCTATATTCGACGGTTTGTTGAGCCATCTTAAAAATTCCGCCGCAGCGTCTATTTCTTTTTGAGGCTTATTATTCAAAATAACGATGCCCGAACCGCCCTGATTCGTAAAATAGTCGGTTTTCTTGGGGAACGGCAACACTTCCAGCTCGTAATTGTTTTCTTTCGCCTGCTTCGAGAAGCTGACTATATTGGACGAAGTTGTGTATATCATCCCCACTTTTTGCTCGTAAAATTCCGAAACAATAATCGTTCCGTGATTCGAACGGGAATTAGGGTTCAACATGCAATTTTCGGTAACCAAAGAGCGCCAGAATTCAAGTCCTTTGGCAAACTTATCGTCCTTGGTAAACGCAAGCTCGGTAACCGTTTTATTATATAAGCTTCCGCCCTGCTGATACATCATTCCGATCGGATCCAAAGAGTTGGAGGCAAACCCGTAAATCCCTTTTTCGGTATCGGTAACCTTCTTTGCCGCTGCGATAAACTTATCCCAAGTCCAATCGTCGCCTTTGGGCTGTTTGATTATGTCTGCGGCAGTCGGCACCGTAGCGCCCTTGGAGTTCAGCAACGTTTTATTTGCGACTATAATGT
>CAKQKA010000080.1 GCA_934247855.1 uncultured Clostridia bacterium
TACACGGTAACGTTCGACGTAACCGTAAAAGACGGATATTACAACGTATATAACGCCGTAGATCTTCTCGTTATGGAGAACCGTATCGAAATGGGCAATAACGAGCGTGAAGCGCAAGCCATGAAAGATTTCAAAGTGGCTCACGGAATCGACTTCAATACAAACGATGTAAAAGGTCTTGTTTTCCAGGCGAACGTAGAAGTCGGCAAAGAAGATTTTCCCGCCGAATATTTCTGGACGAAAGAAGAAGTCGGCAATTATACTAAGTTTATAGGTTCGCTTAAAGACAGTACCTATATGATCCGCAGAGACCTCGGTACGAACGGTCAATTTGCAATCGAGGGCAACTATTTCACTCTTAATGCAGAAACAATGCCCAAGGTTCTTGTAGAAAACAACACGGAATTCAATAAAAACGCAAACGAAGTTGTGGCTCACTCCAAACTTTTCTATGTTTACGGTCTTTCGCAGCACAACAATTCCACCAATACGGAAAGTTTTGCCGTAAACAACCTTAATCTCCTCGGCAATATCAATCGTACCGACGGCGACACCACGGGCGAGGGCGAAAACTTCCAGTCCGGCGGCTTGATTTTCATGGAGGTAAACGGCGCAAAGGTCGATCTGAATAACTGTATAGCAAAATGCTGGTATATTACCGCATTTTCATCTACGACCAGCGAAAATCACTTCCTTACCGTAAACAAATGCATCTTTGTAGACGATTATAATAGCATATTCTACATTTGGGGCGGCATAATCGAACTTAAAGAAACCGACGCTTACGGTGCGGGCGGTCCCGTATTTATAGCCGATCATTGCCGTTATGACAGTGACGACGGAAGAGACGGAAACGCGGGCGGTTGGACGAGCGATATCCGCATTGACGAAAGCAGCACCGTTTATTCGTATGTAACCGGTCAGGAAGGTTGGTTCAAACAAATGGGCGCGACGGGTATGGCTGCGCAGATAATCGCGCTGGACGCATTGTTTAATGCGGGCGGTACTACATTCAGAAAGACTATAGACGGCAAACAAGTTATGAACATAGTTGCGCTCTACAAGGCAGGCGGCGCTGACAGCGCGACCGGTTTGTTTGAAAACGCAACGAGCGGCAAGGGTAAATTCGGTAAAAGCGAATTCACGCTAAACGGCGGTTATATCGATGCGTTTTTGAGCACCAATCTTCCGAATGGCAAGACTATCGGAACCAGCGGTATGCCTGTGTTCTATGGCTCTACTCAGACTTCGTTGATTGCTTACAACCCGAATGCTCAACAAGAAGTTCCGTTTGTAGTTTCTCTCGAACGAGCTATGACGGGCGGAGCGAGCAACGCTATAGTTACGTCTATGGAGCAATTAAAAGCTCTCAGTATCATGAACGATAACGGCGGCTATCTTAATGCGCTTATCGGCTACCCCGGTAAAGCGGGTAAAATCGGCGTTGTGTTCGGCGATTACGGCAAAGTAGCTTAATATGCAATAAATAAAAACATAAAGTCGAGGTTTTTTGCCTCGGCTTTTGTTATGCGCTTTTTTATGTTTTTGCGGTATGGCGAGAGTGTGAAGCAGCATAAAAATGCGGTTTTACAAATAGAATATACTATGAAAAAATGCGAATGGGTGAAATGCGCGTTCGGTTCGGCTTTTTCGATAATCGGTTCGGTGATAGGTGCGGGATTTATTACGGGCAGAGAGATTCTGACCTTTTTTTACGGGCAATCGCCGATTTGGGTTTTTATTTTGCTTTTAGCGTTCTTTTTCCTGCTTATGTTTTCGGTAATGACGGTAAAGGGCGAAATGAGCCTGTACGCGGTCGAGCGAGCCGATAACGTTATATGTTTGTTCAATATTTTAATGATTGCGTCTATGCTCGGTGCGACCGAGAGTCTGGCTCGCGATATGGGCGTCGGTTGCGCTTTCCCCGTGTGGTCGGTCGTTATGCTTTTAGTATCGATCGTCGTGTGTGCGGGCGGCATGAGCAGGCTTGATAAATTCAATGCCGTACTCGTGTCGGTTATGCTTGGCATAGTATTCGTAATCGTTGCGCTTAAACTGCCATCGGTTTCGCTTGAATTTTCGGCTGCGGGCACGCACGTTAATTTCTTTGCGGTTGCTAAATATGTCGGGATGAATATATTGCTCGCTCAGCCGCTGCTTGGCAATATACGGCGCGAAAACAATGCGTTCGGGCAAGTTAAAACAACGGTAAAAACGTCGGTGTTAACGGCTTTTGCTGTCGTTGACGGCTGCTGCCTTTCTTGCCGTATTGCCTAAAGAAAGCGCGTTTGCCGAACTGCCCATACTGCACATAGTCGGCGCTAATAAGGCGTTTTATTATTCGGTGTCGCTTACCGTCGCACTCGGCATTATAACCACGCTTGTCGGCTCTATGTACCCGCTGCTTAATTATTCGTTTTTTGCAAAATCGGCGGGCGAAATATCGGCGACGAAAGCCGAACGAAAAGAAAACCGCGGCGATACGAAAAAGCGTCGTCGCGGCAAAATAATCCGAGCGGTGTGCGTATGCGTGTTGGCGCTCGGTATTTCCCGTCTCGGTTTTTATGTTATAGTAGATAGAATTTATCCTCTTCTGGGCATATTGTCCATAGCGTACTATTTGTTTACTTTCGCCGTTTTACCCATTTTTCAAAGAGTAACACGGCGGCGTACATGGCGGCGGCAAGAATACACAAAAGCACGGTACCGGTCATTACCAGATCGAGTTTGAGCACCTGACCGCCGTATACGATCAGATAGCCTATGCCTTGCCGCGAAACCACGTATTCGCCCATGATCGAGCCTATCCAGCTGAGTCCCACGTTGACTTTCAGCGCGGAAACGAACGTATCGACCGAACCGGGTACTACAAGGTTTATCAGAATGTCTTTTTTGCTTGCGCCCATCGAACGCAGCAGCAGTATCTTGCCGGGCTCGGTTCGCAAAAAACCGCTTAGCATATTTATTACTGTTACTATAACCGTAACTAAAAAGGTCATAAAAACTATGGCTTCCGTTCCCGAACCGAATGCTATTATGATAACCGGACCGAGTGCGATTTTCGGCAAGGCGTTCAGTACTACGATATACGGTTCTAAAATCTTTCTTGTGTTTTCCGACCACCACAGCAGTACCGATATCAGGTACCCGACCGCCGTGGCAAGAATAAAGCCGAGAACCGTTTCGTAAAGGGTGGTGAATATATGTTTATATAGTTCGCCGCTCGAGTGCAGTTCGGCAAGCGTGTTTACTATGCGCGTCGGGCTGGAAAACAAGAACGCGTCGATTGCGCCCGTTGCGGCAAGCAGTTCCCACAGCCCGATAAAAAACAGCAAAAGGAATATTCTGAAAAACACCACGATTATCTTATCTCGTCGGATGCGTTTTAAATATTCTCTGCGAGAGGGGCTTAAGGCTGCCTGCGTCTGCACGGTTTTACTTTTTCTTAAGTATTTCATGTGTTAAGATCCCTCCAGACTTTTTCGAATATTCCCGCAAATTGCGGACATTCGCGACGGCGCAAGGGCGGCAGAGTTTTATCGAACGGCATATCGTGCACGGCGATTATTTTTGCGGGGCGGGCGGAAAGTATAACTATTCTGTCCGCTACCGATATCGCCTCCGATATGTCGTGCGTAACCAATATCGCCGTCTTTTTTTCGTTCTTTATTATTGCGTAAACGTCATCGCAAACGGCAAGTCTTGTCTGATAGTCGAGGGCGGAAAAAGGCTCGTCGAGCAGCAATAATTCGGGGTCGCATACAAGCGTTCTTATCAGTGCCGCACGCTGCCGCATCCCGCCCGAAAGTTCGGATGGGTACCGTTTCATAAAGTCTTTAAGCCCGTATTTTTCGGTAAGTTTTTCTACGTTTTCTTTCATGTCTTTGCGCCGTTTCTGCCGTCTTATTTTAAGCGGCAGATAGACGTTTTCTTCAATCGTAAGCCATTCGAACAACTCGTCGCGCTGCAGCATATAGCCCACGTTTTTCCCGGGCGAATCGATCGTTTTTCCCGAAACCGAAACTTTTCCTTCATAGGGTAAAAGTCCCGCAATGACCGAAAGTATGCTTGTTTTTCCACAACCCGAACGACCGATTATCGCAACGAATTCGCCGCTTGAAACGGTTAAACTCAGGTTGTCGACCGCCTTTATTTCGGCGGTTTTTGTTTGATAAAAAAGTGATAAATCAGATATTTCGAGCAGTGTTTTCATTGGTGCATTTTCTCCTTCGTCGAAAGTGATGAAACTTAAGACAATGGTTTTACGTCTAACGTAAAAATCTATAAAAAATGACTTTTAATCAGTGATTTTTCCGCAAATCATGTCTGATACATCCGTCCTTACAAGTTTGTCGTAATCGACCGTTTTTGTAAGTTCGCCTGCGTTTTGCATTATTTTGCAAAGGTTGTCGAGCGCGGATTTTTTCATGGTCAGATGGTTAACCCATGCGTCTATTTCGACGTATCTTTTTATGGATGCGACAATGCTTTCGTCCTCGATCCCCGGGAACTGATTTTTAAGCGCGGCGACGCATTCTTCTTCGGTCGCCGTCTGCAAAAAGTCAATCGCCTTGTAAATGGCTTTCGTGAATTTTTTTACGGTTTCCGTATTGTTGTCGATATAAGTTTTCAGTGCCATAAAGCAGGTGTAGGGTACTTCGCCCGAGTCTTTCCCGACGCTTGCCACAACGTAACCTTTTCCCGCTTTTTCAAATTCCGAAGCGGTCGGTTCGAACAGCGTGCAATAGTCGCCCGTTCCGCCTTCGAATGCTGCTGCGGTCAGATTGAACTGAATGTCGAAATTGAGCGTTATGTTCCTGCCGTTTTCGTAACCTTTTTGTTTAAGCAGGTACTCCAGCGTCATTGCGGGAACTCCGCCTTTTCGCCCTGCGATAAATACTTTGCCGTCAAGTCCCGTCCAGTCAAAGTTCTGCTCGTCGGTTCTCGATATTAAAAAAGAACCGTCGCGCTTGGTCAGCTGCGCGAACACTTGCGGGTAGTTTTGCTTGCCGCCTTCTATAACGTACAGCGCGGCTTCGGGTCCCATAAGTCCTATATCCGCAGAACCCGAGAGGACTGCGGTCATCGATTTGTCCGCGCCGCCGCCGTTGGTAAGTTCTATCTCCAAGCCTTCGTCGGCGAAAAATCCCTTTTCGATCGCGGCGTACATAGGCGCATAAAAAATCGAGTGAGTGACTTCGTTTACCCGTATAAGCGTTTTGTCGTTTTTCGGCGTGCAGCCGATCGATAATACGCATACAAGGCAAACGAAAAAGCAACATATTTTTTTAATCATGGTAAGTATCCTAAAAAATATTACAATATATCGTATGCGTCGGCGCAAATAATTGACAAAAGGGGCGAAAGATAGTACAATAAGTCGGAAATCATATTTATAATGAAAGGCGATATTATGGAATTGAGCAAGAACTACGATCCGAAAGATTTTGAAAGCCGTCTTTATAACGAATGGCTCGAAAAAGAATATTTTACCGCACACCCGCATCCCGACGGCAAAAAACTGCCGTATACAATCGTTATGCCGCCCCCCAACATTACGGGGCAACTTCATATCGGACATGCGCTCGATATGACCATGCAGGACGCTTTGATTCGTTTTAAAAGAATGCAGGGGTACGAGGCGTTGTGGCTTCCGGGAACCGACCATGCGTCTATCGCTACCGAGGTAAAAATCGTCGAAAAGATCAAGAAAGAAGAGGGCAAGACCAAACAGGAAATCGGTCGCGAAGGATTCCTCGAGCGTGCGTGGGCGTGGAAAAACGCTTACGGCAGCAGAATCGAAACGCAGATTAAAAGTCTCGGCGCTTCGTGCGACTGGTCGCGCCTTGCGTTCACGATGGACGAGCGTTGCTCCAAAGCCGTTGCGTACGTGTTCGTAAAATTATACAACAAAGGTTTAATTTACCGCGGATCGAGAATAATTAACTGGTGTCCGTGCTGTAAAACCGCGCTTTCCGACGCCGAGGTAGAGTATTCCGACGAAAACTCTTTCTTCTGGCATCTGCGCTATAAAATCAAGGACGGCGACGGTTACGTTACGGTTGCCACAACTCGTCCCGAAACCATGCTCGGCGATACCGCCGTTGCGGTAAACCCCAAGGATAAACGCTATTCGGCTTTGGTAGGCAAAACGCTCATATTGCCGCTTCTGAATAAAGAAATTCCCGTCGTTGCCGACGAATACGTAGATATGCAGTTCGGTACGGGCGCGGTTAAGATTACCCCCGCGCACGATCCTAACGATTTTGAAGTCGGTCTCCGTCATAATCTTGACGTTATCCGCGTTATGAACGACGACGGAACGATGAACGAAAAAGCCGGCAAGTACGAGGGTATGGATCGTTACGAAGCGAGAAAAGCTATCGTCGAAGATCTTAAAGCGTGCGGCGCGCTCGTCAAAATCGAACCGCACACGCACAACGTAGGGCATTGCTATCGTTGTCATTCTACGGTCGAACCTATCGTTTCCAAACAGTGGTTCGTCAAAATGGATACGCTTGCCAAACCCGCTATAGAAGCCGTTCGCAACAAGAGCATAAAATTCACGCCCAAGCGTTTCACCAAGGTTTATTACAACTGGATGGAAAACATCAGAGACTGGTGTATTTCCCGTCAGCTTTGGTGGGGGCATCGTATTCCCGCATACTACTGCGACGAATGCGGCGAACTTGTGGTTTCCGAACACGCGCCCGAAAAATGTCCGAAATGCGGACACACGCATTTCCATCAGGACGAAGACGTGCTCGATACATGGTTTTCTTCGGCGTTGTGGCCGTTCTCCACGCTCGGCTATCCCGACAACACGCCCGACCTCGAATATTTCTATCCGACCGACACGCTTATTACCGCGTACGATATAATCTTCTTCTGGGTTGCAAGAATGATTTTCTCGGGTATAGAACATACGGGCAAAGTGCCTTTCCGCGACGTGCTTATTCACGGCATCGTGCGTGATGCCGAGGGCAGAAAGATGAGTAAATCTTTGGGTAACGGCGTAGATCCTTTGGAAATTATCGACAAATACGGCGCGGATACTCTTCGTTTCTCGCTTGTAAACGGCGTTTCTACGGGTAACGACATGCG
>CAKQKA010000081.1 GCA_934247855.1 uncultured Clostridia bacterium
CAGAAGTTAAGCTCAATCACGCCCAAAGTACTTGGCTGGACACGGCCCGGGAGGATAGGTAGTTGCCGCTTCCATTTTATGCCTGTATGTTGTTTATCGATGTGCAGGCATTAATTTTGCTTAAAACTTTTGCCCGTATTAATCATTAGCGGCATGTCAGATCGGTTTTACGTTATGCTTTTGCCCGCATCAAATTTCAGCATCAAGTCAAATTGGTTTTGATATACAGGAATTCATAATGAATTGGCGCTTTGCCTTTTTGCGGTTATCGGATATATTTAAGGAGAGGGTGCATCGAATATAAATTATGAACAAGCGTTTATTCGGTTTACAGGACGTAAGCAAAGCAAGAAATTTCATATACGGCATTGCGATAATCTGGATTGTGTTTTTTCACTGCGGTTTGCGCTCTGTAACCGCAACGTTCAACCTGATTAAAGGTTACGGCGATTGCGGTGTGGAGATATTCTTTTTTTTATCCGGCGTCTGCTTGTTTTATTCTTATGATAAAGACAGGAATCCGCTAACTTTTTATAAGCGTCGTTTTCTTAAAATTCTTCCGCCGTATCTTATTGTTTACGGCGTAGTGTTTATAGTTATTGATCTTGTGCCGAACTTCAATATAGGGCAGTTTTTGCTTGATTATTCGCTTCTCGATTTTTGGATCAACGGGCTTGGCAGAGCACCCTGGTTTGTGGCGGCGATTATAGTTTTCTATCTCGCGTACCCGCTCATCTATAATTTATTTTTTGGCGAAACAAAAAACAGGGCGTGCAAATTGATCGTCTTTTTTACCGCCGTAATTGTTTTGTTTTTACTATTGATAGCGTATTTCCCGCATCTTAACATTTTTACCATCCGCATACCTATCTTTATTTCAGGTTGTTTTCTGGGTAAATTCGTGCATGACGATTACGGCGTAAAACCGTGGCATTTATTTTTGCTTGCCGCGCTTTTCGGCGGTTCACTCGCGCTATTTTTGACTTTCGGAAATATTTGGTGGCTGCGTAATCTATTCTTTGCTTTTCTCACTGTAAGCCTTATTTTTGTCTTATCGGGGCTTTACAAATTGTTTAATCGCTTTGTGCCCATACTAAATAAACCGTTTATATTCTTAGGGGGGCTTACGTTAGAGATATATCTTTGTCACGAAAAAATTCAGGAAAGCTTCATTCGCATTTTGCAATGGCTTAATGTCGGCGCAGATTTCGGTGATGAGTGGTATCAGTGGTTATGCATCGCTTCGGCTGTTTTAGTGTCTGTTGGCGTAAGGGCTTTGGTAAGAGAATTTTTATCCTTATCAAAAAAAATCGGAGAAAGGAAAAAATCGAAAGAAATCGATTAGCGAACCGTTTTCGGAACTTATCTTAAAAAAATATAACGACAGTGGTTTTTACCGCTGTTTTTTTTTGAGTGTAATAAATTGTTTAACAATGTAGTTCAGTGCCTCTTCCAATTGACTAAAATGTGCCGATAACCGACCTATAGCCTGTTTTTTTGTTTTAAAACGTTTTGAATGTTATTAGCCATAATTTGTTTAATATGCCGATAATCGACTTATAGCCCGATTTTTTAGCAATAAGTGATACATTTTTGATGTAAATTTACGACTTTTGGTTCGTTCCTTGTTCTGCATGCCAGACAAAGAGTTCGAGTTCGTGCTAATAATAATATTATATAAATAAGCATTTCAGCGATAATTATTTGACAAAAGTATGAGTTTTTGCTAAAATAAACCTAACCTTGTAAACTTGTTCTTGTTGTTGCGTGGTTTTGCGAACGGTTTACAAATTCAAATTTTCATTTAAAAGTCTGAAAACGTTTAAAAACGGAGATGTCATGGTTGGATATTTGTTTTTGTTTGTGGGCAGTGCGATTTTATTCGTATTGGCTACATCTTTGATTTTTCCCAAACTATTTTTAAAACCGAGATGTATGGTGTCCGAGTCTAAAGACAGGGGCATAGAACGCGTAAAAGGAAAGAATTTTACGGGGATCGTATACGCTCCAGAACCTTCTTTAATGGGCAAAGTTGACCGTTACATAATAGAAGAGAAGAACGGTAAAAAGATTCTTCGTGTAAAATTTGCGCAAAAAATACGTTATGCGGATTACGATGTCGTAGCGTTTTCCGTCGACGGACAAACCCTTGACGTGTTACGGGTAAAAGAAATTATAGGTGCGGGCGGATCGGCAGCAACGGAATTGCCGGAGGAAACCGCGTGCGTTTCTATTTCAATCAATGAAACCGACTCAGGAACAGAGAAAAGGCCGCTTAAGTTATCACTTAAGAAAAGCGGCATCTTTTTCTACTGTTTTTTTTCTTTTTTGGCGATTGTTGCAGAATCGTTTTTAGTAAAATTTTGCATAGCGCAGGCATTCGGCGGTATTTTTAACGAGAGTTTTATCTCGGGCAACACATTCGGAATAACGGCTTTGATAGTATGTCCGTTAGCGATAATATGCGTTGTATCTTTCTATTTAGCCGTAAAAAGGAGAATTAAATAATGGGTTCCGCATATAAGGTTGCAAAGTACAATACGGTAAAAAACGGCGTCGGTTTCGTAACGCTTTTAAAGTACGCCGTAATAGTCGAGAACGGAGAAAAATATCTCGTGCCGCTGTTTTTCAATAATACCGATCAGCAGCTTGACAGTCTTACCGTTTCGGTCGAGGAATACGACGCAAACAATAAAACTATAAATAAAATCGAGGCTACGCTGGGCGAGCTTTCGGCAAGTCCCAAAACTTCGTTCGGCAGCGATAAAAAGATAAAGCTTTCACCCTCTTGTTCGGACGTTAACGTTTTTGTCAGAAAGGGCGTTTACGGCAAATACGAGAGAGCAAACGAACCATCCGGCGAGGTTTTATCGTATAAAGCCGATACAACGTATACCGACAAACAAATATGCGAGCTTACGGACGGTAAAAAGTATACAAAAAAGCATTTGTTTAAGTCCGATTTTCCGGCAACGTGTTTTATTTCGATCCTGGCGTTGTTCGTTTTGGCTTTCTCGTTCTTTTCATACCTGAATTATTTCAAGGCAACGCAAACGACGTTTCTTCGCGACGGCTGTCTTTATTCTTTTGTCGACAGGGAAAACAAAAAGACGGTCGAACTTATCGGGTTTGAAGGTCACAACAGAAGTGCCGTTATTCCCGATTATATAGAAGATTACAAGGTCGTAAAAATCTGTACAGGTGCTTTCAGCGGGCAAAGCATTCTCGAAAAAGTCACAATCGAGGGCAGCCCCGAAATAGAGAAAGGCGCGTTTGCGAATTTCTATTCGTTAACGGATATAGACTTAGGTAAAACCACAAGAATCGAAAGGCAGTCGTTTTACGGCTGCACGTCGCTGAGAACCGTTGTCGCTCCGTACGTTACGGTTATAGATAATATGGCGTTCGGTTCGTGTCGGTTGCTCGAAAGCGTCGAAATATCATCCGAAACCGATCGGGTAATTATAAACGACAAAGCGTTTTTCGGTTGTTCGTCGCTGCGTGTTTTCTCGTGCGGGGCCGATATAACGGCAGACGGCGGCGTAACATTGCTTTCCGATTGCGTTTCGCTTGAAAAACTCAGTCTGAAATCGTTGCCCGACGGAATAAAAACCGTGACGGAGCTGACCGGGCGCACGTACTCTCTCATCGAATTGAGCATTGAAAACCTCGGCGTAATCGGCGATAATTTTTGTATCGACTCATTCAATCTTTCAAAGGTAACTATCGGTAAATTGGATGACGGCAATATCGGCGATAACGCATTTTTCGGTTGTTCGTCGCTGACCGAGTTCAACGTGAATACAACGATCACATCGGTCGGAAACAGGGCTTTTCAGAATACGAAAATAGCGTCGTTCGAAGGCGCTTCGCTTGAAAGAATAGGCGAATACGCCTTTGCGGAAAATACAGAGCTACGGTCGTTCAGCATAGGTGAAAATATAACGAAAATTCCCGAAGGATTGTTCGATGCATGTGCCGGACTCAAAGAGGTTAACATACAGTCGGATTATAAGGAAATAGGCGCGAACGCATTTAAAGATTGTTCGTCTTTAACGAGTATATATATTTCGGAAAATCTGAAGACTATAGGCGACAATGCTTTTTCAGGTTGCCGCGCGCTTGAAAAAATCGAACTGCCCGCTTCGGTAACGTTAATAGGAGACGGAGCCTTTCTGAACTGTAAAAAAATTAAAACGTTAACAATTCCGTACTCCGTTGAAGCAATCGGAGAGAATTTGTTTTACGGTTGCGATTCGCTTGCCGAACTTACCGTGCCGTTCGTGGGGCGCACGTCGGACGATCAATCGGGTATATATTACTTTTTTTCCTCGGTCGGCGCGGAGAGAACGGCGATCCCGAAAAAGTTGAAACGTATTACCGTTACGCGCGGCAACGCATACGACGGCATTTTCGCTGGCGCGGTAAATATCGAAGAAGTCATCTTTGAAAGCTTATTCGACTCAATAGGCGAAAACGCATTTAACGGATGTTCATCGCTTAAAAAAATTGTTTTTCCCGATAAATTAAAATCCATAAAACCTTATGCGTTTTACGGTTGTTCGAGCCTTGTGTCGATGGTGATTCCCGATACGGTAACGGAAATCGGTTCGGGAATATTTGCCTCTTGTGCGTCGCTTTCGGAATTGACCGTTCCGTTTTTGGGTTCGACAATGTACTCCGCTCAGCCGTTGAGTTACTTTTACGATTATTATAATGATCCGTATGCGCTTACGAAAATCGTAATAAAAGGCGGCTTACAAATAGCTGACGGTGCCTTTCAGGACTGCATGAATCTCGAAAACGTCGTGCTTCCGGATCGTCTGACGAGAATCGGAAATGATGCGTTTTATAACTGCAACTACCTGCAATCTATAGATCTGCCGGATACGCTCACGAATATAGGCGATCGTGCGTTTGCTTGGTGTACGTCGCTAAGGAGCATCACGTTGCCGATCGGGCTCAAAAACATCGGAGACGGTGCGTTCGGCATGTGTTTCCATCTGTATAAAGTTTACAATAACAGTTCGATAAACATAACTGCCGGTTCGGACACTGCTTACTCGGGCGGCATAGGCGAAAACGCAATATATGTCGCTAAGAACGGCGAAGCGATACCCGAAGGTAAATATTACGATTTCGAATTTATCAAATCGAAAGACGGAACGGTTTATGCAACCGGATACGAAGGCAACGATTACATTCTGAATTTTCCGTCGGTTGCGATATTGAACGACGGCGTAAAATACGAAAAATTCAAAATTGCAAAATATGCGTTTTCATATTCGGCTCCGGCAAGAAAAATCACGGAAGTAGCTTTAAGCGACGGCGTTACGGAAATCGGCAATAACGCGTTTGACGGTTGTACGGAACTGAAAGCGATTACTTTCGGAAAAAACGTTGAAGTTATAGGCAATTCTGCTTTTGCGGGCTGCTACTTGCTGAATAGCGCAGACCTTTCCTCATCGCTTCGCTCTATCGGCGCCGATGCCTTTGGCGGTTGTTCTTCGCTGAATGCGGTGCGTTTGCCGGAAAGTCTCGAAACGATCGACGCTTCGGCATTCCAGGCATGCGGGATGAGAGAGGTTGTTGTTCCAGCCGGCGTTACCCGAATCGAAAATCAGACGTTCGAGGCATGTCAGTCGCTTGTCAAGGTGGTTTTGTCCGATAAAACGACGTCGATCGGCGAAAGCGCGTTTAACGGGTGTTCTTCGTTGACGGAGATAAATTTCCCCGCCGAGCTGAAAGCTGTTAAAAATAGCGCTTTTTATAACTGTTCGTCATTGCTTAACGTAAATATTCCGGGAACGCTTGACGAGGTAGGGGGTAGCGCGTTTTTCGGCTGTTCCTCGCTTCAGAGCGTAACTTTAAACGGTAATAATATCGCTTTGCCGGAAAGTGTTTTTGCGTATTGCGGCGCTCTTGAAACGGTAAACTTATCCGGCATAACGGAAATCGGTTACGAGGCGTTCAAAGCATGCTCGAATTTAGAGGAAATTTATATTCCGCAAGGCGTAAAGACGATAGAGTCATGCGCTTTCGAATATTGCAGTTCGCTTGAAACGGTGTTTATTTCCTCAACGGTAAACACTTTGAGCGACACTGCGTTTCAGGCCTGCGGGCGTATTTACGAGATATATAATCTGAGCGGGTTGCAAATAACGGCAAGCAATTCGAATTACGGCGATCTGACTGCAAACGTATATAAAATTCATACGAATGCAAACGAAGCGCGTATGGATAAAGCAAAAACCGAAAACATCACGTTTATCAAGCCGGAAAGAGAATGGCTGTTGGTAAGATACGACGATCCCGAAAATTACCTCAGATTGGAAAACTATTCGATCGCAGGTTACAGTATAAACAGTTACAGAATAACCGACGGATTGTTTGCCGGCGGAAGTTATCAGAAACTCTATATCGGCGAAGCGGTGACAAGCATTGGCAAAAGCACCTTTAAAAGCAGTCAGCTGACTCAGGTCGAGTTTGCAAAATCGTCAAAAGTCACCGAGATACCCGAATACGCGTTTGACGGCTGCAGCGGATTGAGCAAAGTTGTTTTTGCAGACTCCGTAAAGACGATAGGGCAATACGCGTTTTCGACTTGTATGCTCGATAAAACCGAGAAATTACCCTCGTCGCTTAAAACGATCGGAACGTATGCGTTTGCATATTGCAATCTGAAATGCTTATATATTCCGAAATATCTTGAAACGGTGGGCAACGAAGCGTTTGTGGGTTGCGCGGAGCTTATCGAAATATACAATCTTTCATCGCTGAAAATCACTGCGGGAAGTACGAGTTACGGCGGCGTTGCGCGTTATGCTCTTGTCGTAAACAAAAGCGAAGACGCACCGAGGGTAATCGACTCCGCTGTAAACGGATATCGGTTCCTGAAGATATCGGGCGTGTGGTATTTACATAGTGTAAACAATTTTGATTCTGCGCTGTTTGTATTGCCGCACAACGTTACAATCGGCGGTGAGAAAGTAGAAAAATATAAAATCATGAGTAACGCGTTCTCCGGTTTTAATGGTTTTAGTTTCGTAATTCCCAAAGAGGTATCCGCAATCG